>CAYYWP010000223.1:0-7536 GCA_964475125.1 uncultured Binatia bacterium (SeqCode)
CCCTGGCCGGGGCAGTGCTGCTGCGGAAGCGAGCGGCGCTGCTCTATGCACTTCGAACGCCTTGCTCCCGGCGGCGGCGTCGTTGGCGGTGATCTCGACCTGGTACTTGCCGGTCGGCCAGCCGCTCGGTTTGGCGATGTGGAACTCGGTGACCGCCGGGCCGGTCGGGGCGATGACCTGTTCCGACTCGTTTACGACCTGACCGTCCTCGTAGAGCCAGCGCGCCTTCAGCGTCACGCTCGGCGCGCTGCCGCTGGTGACGATGGCGGCGTAGATCGTGTCGCCCACCGCGAAGACGCTGCGTGGTTCGCTCACTCGCTTGTCGGCGCCGATCTGGTTCCCCAGCTCGACGAGCGAGACGGCGAACGGTGCCGCAGCCGGGGCCTGTGCGGCCGGCGGTGGCGGAGCAGGTGGGGGCGGCGGCGGGGCTTCTTCTTTCTTGCAGGACGCCAGCGTGGTGCAGAGCGCCAGCGCGATCACCGGTAGACGAAAGTGACGGTAGCGCATGACTAGGCCCTCCTCGTTGCGTTCACTCAGGCGTCGGGAATCGTCAGCACCTGCCCGGGATGGATCAGATCGGGGTTCTTGATGACGGCCTTGTTGGCCTCGAAGATTCGCCGCCATTTGTTGGCGTCGCCGTAGAATTGTTTGGCGATCTTCGACAGCGTATCGCCCTTGCTGACCGTGTAGGTGCGCGGCGCCGGGGGCGCGGCCGGCCGCGGCGCGGTCGATGAGCCACCCGCCTGCACATCAGAGAAATCCGCCTTCGGTTTGTCCGCCATGGATTCTCCTTCTCCCCGCGGTCGAGGTGGGCGGAGCATCGCGCCGGGGTGCTGCCCATGTCAACTGGAAGCGTCGCCGGCGCCAGCCCAGCCAGCGGATGCGCAGCGCGAGGGCGTGCGGTCGCGCCTGCACCCCGCTGTGCATGACTGCACGGCAGTCATGGACACTCCGGCGCCGGCGGCTATAAACGAGAGCGATGCTCGCGTCACCGCCGTCGCCCTTGGCGCTCGACGAGATCTGGCTCGCCGACCCCGCCTTCTGGCGGCGGCCCACGCCCGAGCGCGAGGGGGCCTTCGCCCTGCTGCGCGCCGAGCGGCCGGTATCGTGGCACGAGGAGTTCCACTACGCCGAGTTGCCGAAGGGGCCCGGTTTCTGGGCCGTGACGCGCTGGCACGACGTGTGGACGGTCAACCGGCAGCCGGAGGTGTTCCTCTCCGGCAAAGGGACCAACATCGGCGACCTGCCGATCGAGCTGGCCGAGTTCTTCGGTTCGATGATCAACATGGACGCGCCGCGCCACACCAAGCTTCGCCTGCTGGTCAATCGGGGCTTCACGCCGCGCACCGTCGGCCGCGTCGAGCCGATGGTGCGCGCCCGCGCCCGGCTGATCCTCGCCGCCGTGGCCGAGCGCGGCGAATGCGATTTCGTCAACGACATCGCGGCGCGGCTGCCGCTGGCGATCATCTGCGAGATGATGGGCATCCCGGCCGCCGACACACAGCGCGTGCTCGAGCTCACCAACATCATCCTCGGCGTCGGCGATCCGGAGTACGCGACCACGGTGGCCGGGCTGCTGTCGTCCGGCTTCGAGCTCTTCCAGTACGCCCAGCAGCTCGGCGCCGAGCGCCTGCACCTGCCGCGCGACGACATCACTTCGGCGCTGATGCACGCCGAGGTCGATGGCCAGCGGCTGAGTGCGCAGGAGTTCGGCTCGTTCTTCATCCTGCTCGTCGCCGCGGGCAACGAGACGACGCGCAACGCCATCAGCCACGGCATGAAGGCGTTGACCGACTGGCCCGATGAACGCCGCCGGTGGCAGGCGGACTTCGCCCGCTTGCGGGCCACGGCGGTGGAAGAGATCGTGCGCTGGGCCACGCCGGTGATCCACTTCCGTCGCACCGCGGCGCGCGATACCGCGGTTGGCGGCCAGCCGATTCGCGCCGGCGACAAGGTGGTGATGTGGTACAACTCGGCTAACCGCGATGCGGCGGCGTTCGCCGACCCGTACCGCTTCGACCTCGGGCGCTCGCCCAACGAGCACCTCGCCTTCGGCGCCGGCGGGCCGCACTTCTGCCTCGGCGCCAATCTGGCCCGCCTCGAGATCGCCGTCATGTTCGAGGAGCTGTTGGCCGCGCTGCCCGACATCGAGGTGAGCGGCGTGCCCGACATGCTGCAGTCGGCCTTCATTCACGGCATCAAACGCATGCCGTGCCGCTTCACGCCGCGGCGACTGCAGGCCTGAGCGGTGCGGCTTCCGCGCGCCAGCGGCCTGCTGCTGCATCCGACCTCGCTGCCCGGGCCGCACGGGATCGGCGACCTCGGCCGTGCAACGGAACAGTTCCTCGATTTCCTCGCCGCGGCGCGCCAGCACCGCTGGCAGGTGCTACCGCTCGGGCCGACCAGCGTGGGAGATTCGCCGTATCAGAGCCCGTCGGCCTTTGCCGGTCACCCGCTCCTGCTCAGCCTCGACGGGCTCGCCGAGGACGGCCTCCTCGATCCGAGCCTGGTGGCGGCCGCGGCGCTCGAGCCGGGCGAGCGCGTCGACTACGGCGCCGTCGTGCAGCGCAAGCAACCGCTGGTGCGCGGCGCGGCGCGCCGCTTGCTCGCCGGCGCCGCGCCGGCGCTCGCCGAAGCCTGGACGCGCTTTCGCACCGCGGCGGCGCCGTGGCTCGACGACTTCAGCCTGTTCATGGCGCTGAAGGATGCCCACCAGGGCGCGCCGTGGCCGGAGTGGGAACGCGGCGCCGCCCTGCGCACTGCCACTGGGCTCGCGCGCTGGCGCGTGCGCTTGGCGGGTGAATCCGCCGAACACGCCGCGCTGCAGTTCCTCTTCACCCGCCAGTGGGAGCGGGTGCGCGCCCGCGCTGCCGCACACGGCCTGCGCATCGTCGGCGACGTGCCGCTGTTCGTTGCCGCCGACAGCGCCGATGTGTGGGCGAATCGCGAGCTGTTCCAGCTCGACGTGCACGGCCGGCCGACGGCGGTGGCCGGCGTGCCACCGGATTATTTCAGCGCCTCGGGCCAGTTGTGGGGCAATCCGCTCTACGAGTGGAACGCCATCGCGGCGGACGGCTTCGCCTGGTGGATCGAACGCCTGCGCGCGGCCTTTCGGCTCTTCGATGTCGTGCGCATCGATCACTTCATCGGCTTCGTCCGCTATTGGGCCGTTCCGGCCGGCGAGACCGACGCGACGCGCGGCCGCTGGTTGCCCGGGCCCGGCGCGGCCGTGCTCGCCGCGCTGCGGGCGGCACTCGGCGAGGTCGCCGTCGTCGCCGAAGACCTCGGCGCCGTCACCCCCGAGGTGGAGGCGCTGCGCGAGCAATTCGCCCTGCCGGGGATGAAGGTGCTGCAGTTCGCCTTCGACGGCGACGCCGGCAACCGTTTTCTGCCCCACCACTACGAGCCCAACTGCATCGTCTACACCGGCACGCACGACAACGATACGACGGCCGGATGGTTCGCCACCGCCGCGCCGGCGGTGCGAGCGGCGGTGCGGCGCTACCTCGGCGCGGAGGTCACCGACATCGCCGGGCAGCTCACGCGCCTCGCCATGGCCTCAGTCGCCGACACCGCGATCGTCCCGGCGCAAGACGTGCTCGGCCTCGGCTCCGAGGCGCGCATGAACATCCCGTCGCGCCCGTCCGGAAATTGGGCCTGGCGCCTCGCCCCCGGCGCGCTCGGCGCGCAACCCGCGGAGTGGCTCGCCGAGCTGGCCGAAACCTACGGCCGCGCCGCCTGAGGCGCGCCACGTGGTGAACCCTGCGCCGCGAGCGACCATCTGCTGCTGCCCGTATCCTCAGCCCCGACCGCTACTCGCTCAGCAGCGAGGCGGGTTGGCCGGTGGTCTCGAGCACGCGCTGCCATTCGCTGCCGCGCGGGTCGAGTTGGCGGCGGCCGGCGGTGGCGAGCGGGATCGGGACGTGGACGAGCTCGCCGTTCCAGAAGCCGACGAACATATCGGTGCGGCCGGACATGCCGGCGTGGACGGCGTGCTGTCCGAGGACGAGGCAGTACTGCGCATCGAGCGCGTTCGCGGGCAGGCTGCGGATGGCGTAACTCGGGTCGATGTAGCGCAGCGCCACCGCGATCCCCCGCGCCGCGGCGTGGGCGGCGATGCGCTCGCGCAAGAAGACCCCGATGTCGCGCAGCTTGAGGTTGCCCGATGCATCGCGCTCCGGCGCGGCGCCGGCTGCCAACAGCTCCTGCCCGGCGCCCTCGGCGACGGCGATCAGGGCGTGGTGCTTGGCCTCGAGGCGGCGCATCAACGCGGCGAGGAGACCATGGGCGCCTTCGAGCCCGAAGCGCACCTCCGGGACCAGGCAGAAATTGACGTCGGCACTGGCCAGGGTGGCGTGGGCGGCGATGTAGCCGGCGTGCCGGCCCATCAACTTGACCAGCCCAACGCCGTTCCACACCGAGCGCGCTTCGACGTGCGCCGCGCGCAGGGTCGCGCTCGCAGCCTCGACGGCGGTGGCGAAGCCGAAGCTGCGCGCCGTCCAGGCGAGGTCGTTGTCGATCGTCTTCGGAATACCGATGACGCCGATCGGCAGGGCGCGGCGCCGGATCTCCTCGTGCAGCGCGTGCGCGCCGCGCAGGCCGCCGTCTCCGCCCAGGACGAAGAGCAGGCGGATGTCTTGCGCGACCAGCGTATCGACCATCTCATGGACATCCTGCGGCCCGCGCGAGGTGCCGAGGCGGGTGCCGCCGTGCTCGTGCAACGGCTCGACGACCTCAGGGGTCAGCGCCAGTGGCGCCTGGCCGTGGCGCGGCACCAGCCCAGCATAGCCGTACCGGAAGCCGACGATGCGCCGCACCCCGTAGGCGTACCAGAGGCGCAGCACGATCGAGCGCACGACGTTGTTCAACCCCGGGCACAGTCCACCGCAGGTGACGATGCCGCACCCGAGCGTCGGCGCGGCGTGAAAGATGTGCCGGCGCGGTCCGGCGAGCTCGAAGGTCGGCACCGCACATCCCGCCGCGCGCAGGGCATCGATGGCGGACTGGCGCACGGGCAGCAGCACGCGCTCGGCGTCGTCGACAAACGGTTCGCCGCTCGCCGACAGTGGTGAGTCCAGGGTGGCCTCACCGAGCGTGGCGACGGTGGTGTCGGCGGGCGCCGGCCAGTGGCCGACGGAAGCGTCGGCAGTCACGCGGGCAGCGCGGCGGCCGGGCGCGACGTCGCCAGGCGGAGCACGGCGGCGTATCCCGGCGCCACGCAGCGCGCATCGAGAGCGCCACGGCTGATCAGCAAGGCGTGCAGCGCCGGCAGGTTGTGGTGCGGGACCCCCATGGCGAGGTGGTGTTCGAGGTGGAAGTTGACGCGATTGGGGGCGACCAGCACACGCTCCCACCAGGAGGCATGCGTCGTGCGGGTGTTGCGCAGCGGATCGAAGCGATCTGGCACCATGCCGTGTTCGGCGATCGAGCGCAGGCGAGAGACCAGGCGATAAGTGGTGAGCCATGCCGCGACCCACAGCAGATAGAGGGCCGGGTGACCGGCGAGCGTGAGGCCGGTGAGCAGCACGCCGTTGGTGACGGCGACCGGCAGCAGCTTGTGCCAGCCGACGTCCGCCTGCTCGCCCTCCGACATGCCGAGCGTGCGCTGATTGCGCTCGCGGTCCCAGCCGACGTCGCGGCGAAAGACGCCGCGCGCCTGCTTCCAGCCCGTCTGACCGCTGAGATCACGCCACACCTTGCGCCAGAAACTGGCGCGCGTGATCGGAAACGGCGCGGCCAGGCCGAGATCGGGATCATCGTCGGCGCCGGTGCGACGGTGGTGCAGCAAGTGGTAGGTGCGGTACGGGTCCACCTCGGCCCAAATCGGATAGGCCGCCAGCCAGTTGCCCACCCAATCGTTCAGCCGGCGGTGACCGAAGAGCGTGCCGTGCGCGGCCTCGTGCATCACCACCGCAAGACCCAGCTGGCGCGCGCCGATGAGGACCACCGCCGCGGCGACGGAGAGCGGGTTCGGGGCCCAGGCCACCAGGGCGAACGCGGCACCCACCAGCAGCCAATTGGAGAGCACCATCCACCACGAGGCGAGGGGGCGAATGCGGCGTAACGCCGCGCGCTCATCCGCTGACAGATAGTTGCCGAGGAGCGTCGCAACGGGCGAGCCAACCTGTGTCGGTGCCGTGTGTGCGGTCATCGTCGTCTCTGCGCCACACCCGTATTCCACGCCGCCGCGCCTGGGTGTTCGATCCTTACGTCGCGCCCGTCGGGCGATGCAAGCGCCGGCCACGCGCGCCGACTCGCCGCCGCGCGCCCACGGTGCGGTCGCGCACGTCGCCTGGCAAATCGCATGGCATCACGCAGGCGACATGGGGTACATTTCTCATTCTCACGTGACATATCACCCGACGCTATAAAATTCCTGTACAAGATATAGACTCTGCTGTATATCGGCACTGCATGCCGAGCGACCGGGCACCTGCTGGCCACGGTCAGCCGACACCAGGGAGGATGGGAATGTATACGCGTATCAGTCTGTTGATCAGTGCGCTCGCTGTGAGCGCGGTCATCTGCGGAATCGGCGCGCCGGCGCCGGCACGGGCGTGGGACGATGACGGTAGCGTATCGAGCCACGACAAGCCGCCCCGGCGCCATTGTGGGTTCGATCCGGCGACCAAGCAGTGCGGCGGGCCATGTCCGCAAGTCGGCGACGTCTGTGCGCCGCGCCAAAAGGACAAGCCGCACACGAACGGCAAGCCGCACAAGAACCGCGACTGTCGCTGCCAACCGGCAGCGCCGACGGCCACGCCGACCGATACACCGCAGACCGAGCCGCCGGACACGGCCACGCCGGTGCCATCGGATACGCCGACCGATACACCGACGGACACGCCAACCGCCGTCCCCACAGAGACGCCGACGCCGACCGAGGAGCCGACCGCGTCACCGACCGGGGAGCCGACTCCGGCCGTCTGCGGGCTCGACCCGATCAGCGGCCAATGCGGCGGACCGTGCCAAGGGGATACCGAGGTCTGTCTGCCCACCTCGGACGGCTGCGCCTGTGTCGAGCTGAGCGCCCCATGTGGTCTGGATCCGGTCACCGAGCAATGCGGTGGATTCTGTCCGCCCGGATTCTCCTGCGGCCCCAGCCCCGATGGCTGCGGCTGCGCGCCGGTGCCGTTCTGAGCCGACCAGGTCGTAGCGGCGCGAGGCGAGGCGACGAATCGGCGGCGGAGGCGCGGAGATCTCCGCGCCTCCGCCGCCTTCGTCTCAGATCGAGAGCCTAGCTCGCAACTCTCGACGCCGCTGCCTCGCCTGCTACCAGGGCGCCGACTGGGCAGCTGATGCCCGTGCCGCCCAGCCCGCAGTAACCGCCCGGGTTCTTGGCCAGGTACTGCTGGTGGTAGTCCTCGGCGTAGAAAAACTCGGGGACGGGAACGATCTCGGTCGTGATGGCGCCGTAGCCGGCGCTCTGCAACCGCGCTTGGTAGAGCTCGCGCGAGCGCTCGGCAGCCAGTCGCTGCACCTCGGAGTAGACATAGATTCCGGATCGATACTGCGTCCCGACGTCGTTGCCCTGGC
>CAYYWP010000224.1:0-7473 GCA_964475125.1 uncultured Binatia bacterium (SeqCode)
GCCGCTCCCTCCTCGACGATGCGCCCGGCGTACATCACGGCGATGCGGTCGGCGAGCTCGGCGACCACGCCGAGGTCGGGGGTGATCAGCAGCACGGCCATGCCGAGCTGTTGGCGCAGCCGCGCCAGCAAGTCGAGCATCTGGGCTTGGACCGTGACGTCGAGCGCGGTGGTCGGCTCGTCGGCGATCAGCAGCCGCGGGTGGCAGGCGAGGGCCATGGCGAGCATCACGCGCTGGCGCATGCCACCGCTGAGCTGGTGCGGAAAGGCGGTGGCGCGCTGTTCCGGCTCGGGCAGCTCGACGAGACGCAACATGTCGACGGCGCGCGCCCGCGCGGCGCGCCGACTGGCGCGCTGGTGCAGCCGCACCGTCTCGGCGATCTGCTCGCCGACCGCGACTACCGGATTGTGCGCGGCCATGGGTTCTTGGAACACCATGCCGATGTCGCGGCCGCGCACGGCGCGCAGGGCCCGTTCATCCAACTGCAGCACATCGCGGCCGGCGAAGAGGATCGCCCCACCGAGGATGCGTCCGGGCGGCGGGATCAGGCGCAAGATGGAGAGCGCGGTGGCGGACTTGCCGCAGCCCGATTCGCCCACCAACCCCAGCGTTTCTCCCGCCTCGAGCGCCAGGCTGACGCCGTCGACGGCGCGCACCTCCCCATCCGGCGTCGCGAAGCTCGTACGCAAATCGCGGATATCGAGCAGCGCCACGCCGCTTCGCTAGCCGATCGCGCCGCAGCGGTCGAGCGCCGTGGGCGAGCTGCGAGCCGTGGCCGCGGCACCTGTGGCTGCCGGCGGCGCACCGCGCTGCCGGGTGGGGCCCGGCACCGAGACCCCGGTGGTGACATCGCATGGCCATGCCGTGTCACGCCTCCGGGGCGGCGGCGTCACGATCGACGAGGTGATTGCGGCTGTTGATGCGCTATTCCCGGGCTGCGATCCGGAGCGCCCGGTTGATTGCCCTTTTCATGGGCGACCGCCCGCGACTCTTGCGGGCCGTCCGTCATGGCCGCTGAGCCCCCGCCCGTAACGGCGCCACTTAGCCCCGATCCGAAGAGAAATCCCTCACCACGAAGGACACGAAGACCACGAAGGTCCTGGCGTAGAGCGGTGTCCAAAGACTGCTCTCAGGTTTACAAACCGGGAGCTGCTCTGCCCTCCTCGCAGGCCCGGAGGCCCTTGCCCTTCGTGCTCTTCGTGTCCTTCGTGGTGTGAAAGAGATTTCGGATTGGGGTTAGCGTTAGCTGTCAACGGGAGCAAGAGTCGGCCGCGGGTGCCCATCCAGGTCGATGGGCGTGCCGGAGCGGTCCGCCGCCGTTCGCGATCCGTTCGCCGCGGCGCGACCGGGCGCTACTCGGCGAAGCGAATGCGCTCCGGCCGGTAGACGCCCCACACCGACGGCTCGTAGTTCTGCAAGGCGTTGCTGGCGGCGCTGAAGCGCAGCGGGCGGACGATCTGGATCATCGGCAGCTGTTCGTGGAGGATCTCTTGGATGCGCCAGTACGCCCGCCGGCGTTCATCGAGGTCCAGGGTCTGCGCGGCGCGGTCGAGCAGCGCGTCGATCTCCGCCTCCCAGGCCGTCGCCGGGCGGGGTTGATTCGGGTGCCAGAGGTGCAGCGGGCCGCTCGAGCGCAGCAGGCTGGCGGCATCGTGCGGCTCGATGCTGCCGGTGAAGCCGGCCAGGACGGCGTCCCAATCGAAGGTGGTCTGCAGTTTCTCGATCACCGCCCCGGCCGGCAGCGGTTGCAGATGCACCCGCAGGCCGAGCCCGTCCTGCCAATCACGCTGCAGCAGGCGCGCGATCTGCTCGCGCACGGCGTTGCCGGCGTTGGTGGTGAGCGAGAACTCGATCGGATGCCCGTCGCGATCCTCGCGCAGGTGGTCGCCGTCGCGGTCGCGGTAGCCGCCCTCCTCGAGCAAGGCGCGGGCGCGGTTCAGGTCGTACGGAAAGTCGGCGAGGTACGGGTTGTAGAAGCGCTGATTGGCCGGCGAGATGAATGACACGGCGGGAGCGCCGAAGCCGTCGAGCAGGGTGGCGATGATCGTCGCCTTGTCGACGGCGTGCGCCAAAGCGCGCAGGAAGGCCACGTCGGTGAACCAGGTCAGGCGCGGGTCGACGTGACCGTTCTGCCGGAAGCGGGCGGGATTGCGGTTGAAGGCGACGAACGACATGCCGGAATCGACCCCGACGTCGTACACGGCGAAGCCGCCGGCGACCTGCGCGGCCAGCAGGCCGCGCACTTCCTCCGGGCTCGGGGTGTGGACGTCGGTCTCGCCGGCCAGGAAGGCCCGGGTCGCCGTCTCCTGGTCGGGCACGATGCGGATGGTTTGCTCGACCAGGTAGGGCAGCGGCCGGCCGGACTCATCGCGCATCCAGTAATCGTCGTTGCGCACCAGATGAATGTGCCGCCCAGGTTCGTAGCGGTCGAGGCGATAGGGGCCGCTGCCGACCAACGTCTGCGGCGCGGCCTCGACGCCCCACTGTTGGGCGAAGGTGCCATCGCGCAAGGCCGGTTCGAGGAGATGGGCGGGGACGATCGGGACCGCCAGCGAGGTCAGCAGCGGCGCGAACGGCTGCGGCACGCGCACGCGCACGGTGTGCGGGTCGACGGCGGTCACGCTCAACGGCTGGCCGCCGACGGTCAACCCGGCCGCCAGGGGGCTGGGCACGCCGGGGCTGTAGATGGCCTCGAAGGTGAACACGACGTCGCGCGCCGTCAGCGGCTGGCCGTCGTGCCAGCGCACGTCGCGCCGCAGGTGCAAGGTCAGCGCGGTACCGGTCTCATCGAAGCTCCAGCCCTCGGCCAGGGCGGGCTGCATCTCGCCGCGGCGCGGATCGAGTCGCAACAGGGGATCGAAGACGTCGCCGACGGCGGCGCGCGAGGCCGCGTCGGTGGCGATGATCGGGTTGAAGGTGCGCGGGTCGGCCAGGGCAGCGGTGAACAGGTGTTGCGGGTGGCCGATGCGCCCGTCGATCGCGCCCGTCGGCACTGGCGTCGGGTCCGCCTCTCGGGCGCCGTTCGCGCAGCCGGCGAGGGCGAGGCACGCGACCAGCGACAGCGCGCGGGCGTGCATTAGGGGGAGCCGCCCTCGAGTTGGACTTCGCGACTGTCAGCCGGGGTGACGAGGGCGAACACCGTCGCCGGCAGGCTTGGATTGACCTCGATGTCGCGCAGCGTGACCGCCAGGCGCCGTTGGCTCGCGGGCATCTCGAAGCCGACCTGCGTCGGTACGCGCACGCCGTCGATGGCCGTCCAGCCGCCGAACGTAGCGCGCAGCCGCACGCGTCCGTCGGCATCCTGGGTTTCGTAGCGCAGCGGATCGAGCTCGGGCGACAGCCAGATGACCTCGGCACCGTCGCGGCGATCCGCCCGCAGGCGAATGGCGTTGCCATCCACCGAAACGGTGCTCACCGCGGCCGGGTCGAGCGGTGGGGTGCCGAGCAGCAGATCGACCGCGCCCTGCACGGGCAACGCGACGTCCGTGTAGCGGCGCAAGTTGTCGGCCGAGTCCGTGCCGCGGTACACGGTGGCGCTGTCGCGGTCGTAGGCGGCCAGCGCGCCGTCGGCGGCGGTCAGTACGAAGACGGTGCCGAAGGGCGAGAAGACCTCCAGACGCAGGCGGTCCGGGCGCTCGGCGACCAGCAACTGCTTGGCGCGGTGCGCCTCCTCGGGCGACTCGTATTGCAGGCGCGCCCAGGCGCGCAGGCCGCGCAGCGCCGTCCGCCGCGCCGCCACGGCGGCGCGAATGTCGGCGGCTTCGGGCAGCGGCCCGGTTGGTTCACGTGCCGGGGGCGGAGCCGGCCGCGCCGTGCAACCGGTCAGCGCCACCACGGCGGCGAGCACCGCGATGGCCCGCCGCACCTACGACGCTCCCCGCTGTTGCCCGGCGCGCTGGAGGTCGTCGATCTTGCCGCGCAAGCGCTCGGTCTGCCCGGCTTCCTTGGCATGGCCAAGCGCATCGCGATAGAGGCGCAAGGCGTCGCGGCTGCGGCCGGCCTTCACGTACGCGTCGCCGAGGTGCTCGGCGATGGTGGAATCGTTGTCGGTGAGTTTGACGGCGCGCTCGAGGTGGCGAATGGCGGTGGCGTAGTCGCCGCGTTGATAATAGACCCAGCCGAGGCTGTCGATGTAGAAGCCGTCGTTCGGGCTGACCGCCAGGGCGCGCCGGATGAGCGCCTCGGCTTCATCGAGGTTGTCGCCCCGCTCGGCGTAGGTGTAGCCGAGGTAGTTGAGCGCCGCTGCGTTCTCCGGGTTGAGCTCGATGGCGCGCCGCATCTGTTCGATGCCGCGTTCCTTCTCCTTGTTCTCGTCGTACAGCGCGCCGAGGGAGAAGCGATAGCGGTCATTGTCGGGATGTTTCTCGACCAGTTGCTGCACGAGCGCGATCGCGTCCGCCAGCTTGCCCTGCTCGCGCCAGAGCGCGGCCTGCGCGTCGACCAGTTCCGCCTCGTCGGGCTTGAGCTCACGGGCGCGCTGCAGGGAGGCGGCGGCGGCGTCGAGGTCGCCCTGCCGTTGCAGCAGCAACGACACCATGCGCTGCGCGTCGACGAACGACTCGTCCTCGGGCGGCACGCGCCGATACTCCTCGATGGCGCGCGCGGCATCACCGCTCTGCTCGTACGCCGTGGCCAGGTAGTAGCGCACGCGGTGATTGTCGGGCGCGACGCCGAGCACCAGGGCGAACTCGGTGGCGGCGCGCTCGGCCTCGCCGGTTTCGAGCAGGATGAGGCCGATCTTGGTGCGGGTGTCTTGCAGGTCGGTATCGCCCTTTTCCAGCTCGCGGAAATGCGCCAGGGCGTCGTCATACTTGCGCTGGCGCGCGTACAGCCCGCCGAGCCGGCGGCGGATCTGGGTGCGGCGCGGGTTGGTGCGCAGGATCTGTTCGTACAGCGCGATCGCCTCGTCCGGCCGTTGCGTCGCCTCGTACAGCAGCGCCATGTCGATCAACACGGGCTCGGCGGTGGGATTCAAGCGCAGCGCCTGCTGGTAGGCCTCCTCGGCGCGGGCGAAATCGCGCCCGCTGAAGTACACCCGGCCGAGGTAGTAGTAGCCGGCGAAGGATCCGGGATCGCGCTCGACGAGCTGCTTGAGCGTCGCCTCGGCGCGTCCGGCGTCGCCGCGCTTGGTCAGCAGGATGCCGAGCAGAATGCGCGCCGATTCGTTGTCGGGGTCGAGCGCCAGCACCGCTTCGTACTCGCGCACGGCGTCGTCGTCTCGCCCCAGGGTGGAGAGGACATCGCCGAGCATGTGGTGGCTGTCGACGTCCTGCGGGTCCATGGCCACCGCGGCCTCGCACTGAGCGAGCGCATCGGCGAGGCGGCCCTGGCGCACGTACAGCTTGGCCAAGCGCTGGCGCAGGAGCGGGGAGTGGGGATCCGCCTCGACGGCGCGCTCGAAGTCCTTCGTGGCGGTGGCGTGGTCGCCCTGATACATCGCCAACGTCCCGGCCAGGAAGGCGGCCAGCGGTGTGGCCTCGGGCGACGGCTCCACGTTGAGGGTTTCGGCGGCGCCGAGTTCGAGCACTTCCATCGGCGGTGCAGGAGCAGGCGGCTGGCGCCACAGGGCGCAGCCGGCCACCGCCAGCGCGCCAAGCAGCCAAACGCGATTCGCCGGGACCGACATCGGTTGTGTAGATCGATCTCGACGTCTAACACAGGGCCTGAGGTGGGTCCATCGACGCCCGTGCAGGACTGGCAGCGCGCGATCGGCGGGGGTATCGTTCGAGTCGCGTGAGGAGTCGAGCCGTAGCGCGGCGGCTGGCGCTGAGCGTGGCGCTGGCCCTCTTTGGTGCCTGCGCCGGTGCGATGCGGCCTGGCTACGCCGCCGCACCGCCGGTGACGTGGCAGGGGCTCGAACCGGGCCTCGAGTACGCCGAGGTCACGTCGCCGATTCCGGCCGCGAGTGGCGATTCGCGTATCCGGCTGTTGCGAATCGATCCGGCCGCGTTCGCCCTCGAACTGCTCAACGCCTCGGCCTCGCCGGAGGGCGGACCCTTGACCGCCAAGCAGTGGGCCCAGACGCACGGGCTGGCGGCGGCGATCAATGCCAGTCTGTACCAGACCGACTACCGCACCAGCGTGTCGCTGATGCGCTCGCGGCAGCACGTCAACAACCCGCGGGTATCGAAGCACAACGCGGTGCTGCTGTTCGATCGCTTCGACGACGGCGTGCCGCCCGTGCAGATCCTCGATCGCACCTGCGGGGACCTGAATGGGGTGCGGCGGCGCTACGCCGCCATGGTGCAGAGCATCCGCATGATTTCCTGCCGCCGCGCCAACGTGTGGAGTC
Organism: uncultured Binatia bacterium (SeqCode); assembly: GCA_964475125.1. Classification (GTDB taxonomy): domain Bacteria; phylum Desulfobacterota; class Binatia; order HRBIN30; family CADEER01; genus CAYYWP01. The sequence goes on from CAYYWP010000224.1 coordinate 6,293, forward strand.
AGCAGCCGCACGCGTGGAGCAACGCCGCCGTCGGCATCGACGAGCGCGGCCGCCTGTTGTTCATCCACATGCGCGCCCCGCTCAGCCCGCACGATCTCGGCAATGCGCTGTTGGACCTGCCGCTCGGACTGCGCGAGACCATGTACGTCGAGGGCGGCCCCGAGGCGCAGCTCTACATCAACGCCGGCGGCCGCGAGGTCGAGGTCGTCGGCAGCATCGGCAGCAGCTTCACCGGCATCGAGAACCCCTACGCCCTGCCGATCCCGAACGCGCTCGGTATACGCCGGCTGGCGGCCGGCGCCGCGCCGACGGCCTCACCCTGACGCCGAGCGTGAGCGACCGCTCGTCGCCCGGGCTCGCCAGTAGTCGGCGTACGGGCGCGGCGCGGTTGCAGCTCCGGCACGCACGCCGTATGTCTCTCGCGCCGCCTGAGGGAGTGAGATGCAGGAGAGCGACGAAGCGGTACGCCGCGCCTACGGCGTGCTCGCCACCAGTCTGAACGAGGCCCTGAGCGAGATCCACAACGCCCTCGAGCCGCACGCGGCCCTGCTGCCCAAGGGGCGCATCGGCGATCTCGACGGCTTGCTGGAAGAGTTCGCGCGCCGGCGCATTCGCATCGCCGTCTACGGCGAGGTCAAGGCTGGCAAGTCGACGCTGATCAACGCCCTGGCCGGGCGCGAGCTCTCACCGGTCGCTTTCGACCCGCTGACCTCGATTCCGCTGCGCGTGACCTACGGCTCGCGCACCGTCTGGCAGGTCGGCACCCACCGCGTCGAGACGCTCGCCGAGCTGGCCCAGATCATGCGCACCGGGGTGCGCGACGCCGCCGAAGTCGTGGTCGAGACCGAGGCCGATCTGCTCCAGCTCGGAGGGCAGGTCGACTTGCTCGACACGCCCGGCGTGGGCAGCGACACGCGCTTCGATGCCGTCACCGCCGAGGCGGTGCGCGCGCTCGATGCGGTGGTGCTGGTGGTGCGCTACCCGGGGTTGTTCACGCAAGCGACGCGCCACCTGGTGCAGGGCCTCGAGGCCGACATCGGTAAGTTGTTCGTGATCTGGAATCTCGACACCGCGTGCGCCGAGCTGAGCGCCGAGGAACGCGATCGCCACGCCGAGACGCTGCGCGCCAATGTCGCCGGGGCGCACGAGTTGTATCTGGTCGACGCGCGCGCCGCCATGCG
>CAYYWP010000225.1:0-7403 GCA_964475125.1 uncultured Binatia bacterium (SeqCode)
GCTGGATGCGACCGTGCTGGTGCCGCCCGGCGCGACCGCCGAGGTCGACGACTGGCTGAACATCCGGATCCGCGTCAGCGGATCCATGCCGTGAGCCGCGAGGTGCGCCGATGACCGCCAGACCCTCCCGCCTCGATCCCGTCACCTTCGAGGTGCTGAAAAACTCCTTCGCCACCATCGTCGACGAGATGGCCGAGCAGGTGCTGCGCACCTGCCATTCCTTCGTCCTCTACGCGCGCGACTTCTCCTCGGCCCTGTGCGATCCGCAGGGCAACACCGTCATGCAGGGCAGCATGGACATCGCGGTGCACGTCGGCACGCTGCACTTCACCGCCCGGGCGGTGATCGAGGCGTTCGGCGACGACATCCATCCGGGCGACGTCTTCCTGGTCAACGATCCGTATCTCGGCGGCACGCACTTCTGCGATGTGCGGGTGATTCGGCCGATCTTCCACGGCGAGGAGTTGGTGGCGTACGCGCAATCGAACGGCCACTGGGCCGACGTCGGCGGCAGCGTGCCGGGCTCCTTCGACGTCAACGCCCGCGAGCACTTCGGCGAGGGCCTGCGCATCACCCCGGTGCGCGTCTGGGATCGCGGCCGCTACCTGCGCGACGTGGCGCGGCTGATCGTCTCCAACACCCGCGCGCCGAGCAGCGCCGAGGGCGACCTGCACGCGCAGGCCGAGGCGACGCGGGTGGCCGAGCGCGAGGTGCTGCGGTTGATCGAGAAGTACGGCCGCGACACGGTGCGCACCGCCTTCACCGAGGTGCAGGACTACGTCGAACGGCTGACCCGCCAGCGCATCGCCGAGCTGCCCGACGGCAGCTGGCAGACCGAGGACTACATCGACCAGGATCCGCAGCTCGGCGATCGGCTCATCCCGGTGCGCGTGCGCATGACCATCGCCGGCGACCAGATGCACTTCGACCTCTCCGGCTCGCATCCGGCCGTGTCGCTGTTTCTGAACGGCAGCTTCGGCTCGTCGTTCTCCGGCGTCGTCACCGGCACCAAGATGTTCTTCCCCGACGTGCCGCTGAACTCGGGGTTCTATCGCGCCATCCGCGTCGACCTCGGTCCCGAGGGGTCGGTGGTCAACGCGCCCTGGCCGCACGCCGTCACCGGCTTCTGCTCGGGGGCGTACGGCAAGATCGTCAACGCCGTCTTCGAGCTGTGCAGCGAGGTGATGCCCGAGCGCGCCATCGCCTGCTGTCCGGACATCGAGTATCTGCTGGTCGGCGGGCGCGACGGGCGGCTGCCGGGGCGGCCGATCTTCATGTGGTACGACTGGATGGTCGCCGGCTGGGGCGGGCGCAACGGCAAGGACGGGGCGAACTGCACCTCGGCCATCTTCGGCGTCGGCGAGGCGGTGCAGCCGTGCGAAGGCCAGGAGCGCCTGGCGCCGATCCTCACCACCCAGCACGCCATCCTGACCGATTCCGGCGGCCCCGGGCGCTACCGCGGCGGTTGCGGGGCCGAGAAGGGCGGCACGCTGACCGAGGCGGCGGGCGCCGTGATGTCGTACTGCTGCGATCGCGCCCGCTCGATCACCTGGGGCATGAAGGGCGGTTTGCCGTCGATCCCGCACGGTGCCTGGCTCAACAAGGGCCGCGCTGGGGCGCGCTGGCTCGGCGCGGTGTTCTCCAACTTTCCGGTCCAGGCCGGCGATGCCTTCACCCGGCCCTCGGCCGGCGGCGGCGGCTTCGGCGACCCGCTGGAGCGCGACCCACAGGCCGTGCGCGAGGATGTCATCGACGGCTACGTCAGCCTCGATCGAGCCCGCAAAGACTATGGCGTCGTCGTCACAGCGGACGATCCCGACGTCGACGATTTCCGTCTCGATCTCGCGGCGACGGAGCGCGAACGGGCGCGCATTCGCGCTGCGCGCCGCGCCTGGCTCGAAGAAGATGCCGAGGCGGTCGCGGCGCGTTTTCGCGCCGGCGAGCTCGACACCCTCGATCTGGTGCGCCAGTACGGCGTCATCCTCGACTGGGGCACCAGCCAGCTGCTGCCCGAGACGACACGCACCTACCGGGCCATGCTCCAGCGCCGCTCGGCGGCGCACTGGCGGTAGTCTGGCAGCCGATTGAAAAACGCGTTGCGGCACAGGTACTCTCCGCTCATCCTGAGCTCGTCGAAGGATGAGCGCGGCCTTTTTCGACAGACTGCTGGTCGGCGCCTCCGCGACGAGCCGTAGCCGCGGCTCCGGCTCGTAGGCATACGATCACCCCAAGGTTCCCGGCCGGGCCTTCACGAGACGCGGCCGGCGTGCGATACGGACCGCAGGTTTGCTATCCTTCGTTCCGGGGTCGAAGCCGACCCAGGGGAGAGCCGTATGGACCGCGGGAATCGGCACGAGTTGGAAGAGGCGCAGCACAGCTGGGAGCGCGAGCGCTTGGCGCCGAGCCTCGATGGGGCCCCGCACGAGCACCTGCCGGCGGAGCTGCCGCGCAAGCCGGTCTACACGGCGCTGGACACGGCCGAGTTCGAGCCGCAGCGCGACCTCGGCTTTCCGGGCGAGTATCCCTACACGCGCGGCATCTATCCCTCGATGTACCTCGGCCGCCTGTGGACCATGCGCAACTACGCCGGCTTCGGCACCCCCGAGGAGACGCACGAGCGCTTTCGCTATCTGCTCGAGCAGGGGCAGAGCGGGTTGCTGGTGGCCTTCGATCTGCCGACCCAGCTCGGGCTCGACTCCGATGATCCGCGCGCCACGGGCGAGGTCGGCGTCGTCGGTGCCGCCGTCGACTCGCTGCGCGACATGGAGACCATCTTCCGCGGCCTGCCGCTGGAGAAGGCCAGCCCGTCGTTGACGATGAACGCCGCCGCGACCGTCGCCTTGGCCATGTACGTGGCCGTCGCCGAGCAGGAGGGGCTGGCGCCGGCGCGCATCACCGGCACGACGCAGAACGACATCCTCAAGGAGTTCCTCGCCCGCGGCAACTACATCTTCCCGCCGCGCGCCTCGCTGCGCCTGACCGTCGACCTGATCCAGTATTGCGTCCAGCACCTGCCGCGCTGGAACTTCATCAACATCTGCGGCTACCACCTGCGCGAGGCCGGGGCGACGCTGGTGCAGGAAGTGGCCTTCGCCCTGGCCGACGCCATCACCTACATCGAGGCCTGCCTGCAGCGCGGCCTGGACATCGACGCCTTCGCCCCGCGCCTGGCCTTCAACTTCAGCTCCACCTGCCAGGTGTTCCACGAGGCGGCCAAGTTCCGCGCCGCCCGCCGCCTGTGGGCGCGGCTGCTGCGCGAGCGCTTCGGCGCGCGGCTGCCGGCCTCCTGGATGTGGCGCACCGGCGCCGGCTCGGCCGGTAGCACGCTGACCGCGCAGCAGCCGGAGAACAACATCGTGCGCGTGGCGCTGCAGGCCCTCGGCGGCGTGCTGGGCGGCGTGCAGTCGTTCCACTGCGCTTCCTACGACGAAGCGCACGCGCTGCCCTCCGAGCATTCGGCGCTGCTGGCGCTGCGCACCCAGCAGGTGCTGGCCTACGAGAGCGGCGTCGCCGACGTCATCGATCCGCTGGCCGGATCGTACTACGTCGAACGGCTGACCGATCAGATCGAAGAGGAGGTGCACCGGGCGCTCGAACGCATCGAGGCGCGCGGCGGCATGCTGGATGGGATCGAGGCCGGCTGGGTGCAGGCCGAAATCGCCCAGTCGGCATACATCCACCAGCGTCAGGTGGAAACCGGTGAACGCGTCGTGGTCGGGGTCAACCGCTTCGCCGACACCGCCGCCGCGCCGATGACGCTGCACCGCCCCAACCCACAGGTCGTGCAGGCGCAGATCGAGCGCTTGCGCGCACTGCGCCGCGAGCGCGACAACCGGCGCGTCGAACAGGCGCTGCAAGGGCTCGGCGAGGAGGCGCGCGGAACCGGCAACCTCATGCCGCCGATCCTCGAGGCGGTGCGCGCCTACGCCACCATCGGCGAGATCTGCGCCGTGCTGCGCGGGGTCTTCGGCGAATACCGGGCGGCGACGCAGTTCTGAGGACCGCGCGGGGGCAGGGTCGAGAGGTCGTTAGCCCCAATCCGAAATTCCTTGAAACCACGAAGGACACGAAGAGCACGAAGGGCAAGGGTTTTTCGGCGTGCGAGGAGAGCAGAGCGTCTCTCTGTTTGTAAAGCTGAGAGCAGTCTTTGGACACAGCTCAACGCCATGACCTTCGTGGTCTTCGTGCCCTTCGTGGTGAGCGATTTTTCTTCGGATCGGGGTTAGGTAGTTACGCTGTTAGGTTCTTTATGGGATCTGGGGCCTGGTGGTGAGGCCGAATCCCTAACCGCCTAACAACTAACAACCTAACCGCCCATTTTGAGCAGTCCGCGGTGCCGGTGTGCGGCGGCACGTCAGTCGCCGCGCAGGATGGCCTCCAGATCCAGGGCGCGCGACTCGTGCAGATGGATGAGCAGCCAGCGGCCGTTGCGGCGGTGCAGACCGAGGCTGACGCGCAGCTCGCCGGCGAACTCGTTTTGCACGCCGACGATCTTGAGCCGCGTCATCAACTTGACGTAGACGAGCGCCGCATCGCCGGCGATCGCGATCTTACGACTGCGCTCGGTCCACTCATTGACGCGTTCGAGAACCTGATTCGCGGTCTCCCAGTACTTGGCGATCGCCGGCCAGTCGTACATCGGGTCGGCGCGCTCCTCGGCCTGGTATATCAACCCGTCGAAGTCGTGGTCCCAGAGCGCCTTCATGCGCTCCCCGTCGACGGCCATGAAGGCCTTGTTCCACTCCTCGTAGACTTTCAGCACCGCCTGCTCTGCGGATTTGTCGGTCATGGCAGCCCCCTGCGTCGGCGTCGCGCTCAGGCGACGCGGCCGCGGATCGACAGCGCGCGCACGACGCTGTTCGGTCGATTGAATTCCGGGATCACGTACTTCCCGATCAGCTCGAGCGACTTCATCAGCTTCTGGTGGCCCATGCCGTCGATGCGCATGACCACTTCCTCGTAGCCCATGCGCTCGAGCTTCTTGATCTTCTCGATCAGTTGGTCGGGCGTGCCGAGGATCACCGTCGGCGTGCGGTCGTTGAGCGCTCTGGCGTCGCCGGTATGGCGCAGATCGGCGAGGTCGCTGGAGATCTTCCTGAAGTAGTCGTAGTCCTGCGAGGCGTTGGCGAGCGGCAGATACAGGTGCTCGAGGACGTCGTTGAGGAAGCTGAAGGCGATCGGGCCGCCGACCTCCGCCGCCTCCTCCCAGGTCTCGGCGCAGTAGCCGGTGAGCGCGCAGGCGCCGAGCGAGTTGTTCAGCACCCCGTTCGCCGGCTTGGCCTTGGCGATGCTCGAGCGGTAGACCTCGGCCTGCTCGCCGAGGTGATCCCAGCCGCGCCAGTTGTCGCAAGAGATGACGCCGTGGCCGCGCTCGCCGGCGATCTGGTGCGACTCGACGCTGGTGGCGATGACGTACATCGGCGGGCGCGGATGCTGCACCGGGCGCGGCGACAGGCGGCGCCGGGGGATCTTGAGCAGCGGACCGTCGTGCTCGAACTCGTCCAGGGTCAACGCCTTGTCGATGATCTCCATCGCCTCGAGCATCTGCGGCCGCGTTTCGGTCGCTTTGATGCCGAAGGCGTCGAGCTGCCAGAGGTGGTTGGCGCGCCCGCAGCCGAGCTGGGCCCGGCCGTCGGAGACGATGTCGAGCGTGGCCATCCGCTCGGCGACGCGCAGCGGGTGATTGAAGTTGAACGGCAGCAGCGTGACCATGTGGCGGATGTTGATCCTGTGCGTCTGCGCCGCGATGGCGCCGTACATCACCTCCGGCGCGGTGACCGTCGCCAGCGGGCTGACGAAGTGCTGCTCCGAGGTGCCCCAGTAGTCGAAGCCCATCTCCTCGGCGCGCTGCACCTCGCGCACCAACTCGCGGTAGCGAAAGTGGTGCGTGCTGCCCATGTCGGTCTCGGCTTCCTGCAGTAGTCCAAAACGCATCATCGTCTGCTCTCCTCAGTTGCTGGTGATGTCGGCGATCCCGGCCCTGATGGTGTTGGCGATCCCTGCGCCGAGGTGCATGCCGCCCAAAACCTGCCGACTGCAACAAGCCGCATGCCAGCACTGGCGGCGCATGGCGGTCGGACCCACCGCGCGCCCTGGCGCTACACCTGATGCAGCCCAGCGGCTCCACCTATTGCATTCCTGCTTCGCTCCGACCTAAAGCCAGCGGCATCGGAATCGGCCCCGCGTGTTGAAGAGTCCTATCGCCCTGCGCACCTCGGATGAGTCGCGCCAGATTCGCCGCCTCCGCGAGCGCTTCCTCGCCGGCCGCGAGGACGGGCTCGAGCAGTTGCGGCCGCTGGTGCGTCATTCCTGGTTGCGCTCGCGCGGCTATCAGGTCGATCCCGCCATCCGCGCCGCGCCGATCGTCTTGGCGCCGACGACGGCGCGCGTCCTGCGCGATCAAGACGCGCTCAAGCGCGCCGCCGCGCCGGTGCTGGGCTTCCTCAGCCAGGCACTCGAGCGCTCGCTGGTGTTGCTCGCCGATGCGCAGTGCCGGCCGATCGACATCCGCGGCGGCGCCCGCACGCTCGATGAGGCGGCGCAGATCAATGTCGTCATCGGCTCGCAGTGGTCCGAGGACCGGGTGGGCACCGACGCCCTGGCGGTCAGCACCGCGCTCGACCACCCGGTGCAGATCCACTGGTCGGAACACTACAGCGAGCTCGGCGCGTGCTGGACGGGCAGTGCCGCGCCGATTCACCACCGCGGCGAGAAGGTGGGGACGCTGAGCGTCTACGGCTACGACGAGATCGCCCATCCGCGCGCGCTCGAATTGGTCGGCGAGTGCGTGGCGATGATCGAACAGCGCCTGGCCGCCGACGAGCAGCGCGAGCGCGTGGTGCTGTTCGACCGGTACGAGGCGCACCAGGCGCGCTTCCCGCATGATTCGCTGTTGTGCGTGAGCGCCGCCGGCTCGGTGATCGCGGCGTCGCGCGGCGCCCTCGACCTCCTCGGTCTGTCGCGCGAGCAGGCCGTCGGCCACGCCCTGATCCGACTCCCCGGCCTGCAGGTGCACGAGCCGTTCGTGCGCCTCGAGGGCATCCAGCGACCCTGCGAGCTGCGCCTGGACACGCGGCGGGGGGCGGTGCGCGCGGCCGTGCTGCCGGTGGCGCGCGAGGAGGCGGTGGTCGGCTTCCTCGCCACGCTGACGCCGCTGCGGCGCCTGGTTGGTCACGATGTGTCGCGGGCCAGCGCGGCGAGCGCCTGGGAAGCCAGCTTCGAGTTTGCCGACGTCGTGGGTGACAGCGCCGCCGTGCGCCGCGCCGTCGCCGAGGCGCAACGCCTGGCCGAGCGCGAGTTGCCAGTGCTCATCCGCGGCGAATCGGGGACCGGCAAGGAGCTGTTCGCCCAGGCGCTGCACCGCGCCAGTCGGCGCGGGGGCGGTCCCTTCGTCCACGTGAACT
>CAYYWP010000226.1:0-7231 GCA_964475125.1 uncultured Binatia bacterium (SeqCode)
ATGGAGCAGGTTGTTAGGTTGTTACGTTGTTAGGTTGTTAGGTCAGTCGGCTCTGCCTGCAACGACCAACACCTTGACAACCCAGCAAGGCAATGGCCTTCGACGCGCGGCCTCTCCTCCCCAGCTACCGCTTGGGAGCAGGTTGTTAGGTTGTTACGTTCGTTAGGTTGTTAGTAGGGCTGGCCAGGCCGGGCCTCCTCCTGCTGAGCCTGTAACGCGGTAGCCGGGGAGAGTGAGAGCGTGCGTCGGAGGCTGTTGCCTTACCGGTCGTTGCTACGCGGTTGGTCGTTTCGGGCAGCGTCCGACTGACCTAACAACCTAACAACGTAACAACCTAACAACCTGCTCCAAAGCGGGCAGACCCGAAAAAAAAAAGGGCGGGCTGCCATCGGCAGCCCGCCCTCTGACGCAATCGCGTCGATCGGCTTACGGCAGGATGATGGTATCCGACACCGGCCGGTCGCCTTGGAAGTGCAGGTTGAAGTCGGCCAGCGACGGATTCGCAGGGGCAGGCGAGGGTACGAAATCCCCGTGGCGCTCGTGTGCCACCGCCAGGAGTCCGCTGCCGAGCGGGGTGAATCGCGTCTGCCCGGTCAGCGTGCCGCCGACGCCGGCGCTGAAGATCGAGCGCTCGGGCTGCGCGGTGTCGATCGAAGAAATCTCGCTGAGCTGCTTGCAGCGCATCCCCCGGCTGGTCGAGAAGCGCTGCTCGAATTCGTTGTAGACCAGGTACTGCACCACCGCGGCGCCCGGAATCTGGCGCAGGTAATCCTGCGAGCAGGGCACCAGCTCGAGCACTGTATGGATCGGCTGGTCGGTCACCGGGTTATGGGCGTTATCAAAGAAGTGATTCAGGATGGTGTAGTTCGGGCAGCCGTTGTACTCGGCATCCTCGCCGCCGAGGATGAGCACGTTGTCGTCGTTCACCGCGCCCTCGATCGCCTGGATGCCGATGGCGTTGTGCTTCGCCACCGTGTGGAGAATCACCTCGGGATCGAACGGCGACGATTGCCCCTGAGAGAGAGGGGCGGTCGGCGGCGGCACGGCATCGGCCAGAACCAGTGTCGCTTCGCCCTTCAGCACATTGCGGTCGACCGGGACACCCGTCTCCCCGTCGACGGCGATGCAGCGCAGCGAGCCGATGAAGGGCGATTCCGGTATGGGCGGGATGCGGCTCCCGGCGTTGCTGCTGCCGCCGATCCCGGCGTAGACGATACCGTCGAGCGGAAACTGCCTGATCGACACCGGCGGATCACTATTCGGGGGGAAATTTTGCCCCAAAAAACCCTGCTTGCCGATCGACGACAGCCAGCCGAGCGGCTGGCGCGGCGTGATGGTGACGCGGAAATCGGTTTCGTTCCAACCCGGCAGGCACAGCCCGCAGCCGATGGTCTCACCGCAGCACTCGGTCGGGCTGTAGCAGACCTGACCGGTGTTCGTGCAGTGCGGGTTGGCATTCTCGTAGAAGCAGTGCACCGAAACCGGCTCAGTCGAGGTGTTGCTCATCTGAATGACGGTCTCGATGTAGCGCGCTCCGTAGACGAAGGCCAACGGGATGCTGTTGCCCTCCGCGAAGATCACGCTCGGCCAGGTGAGGATCGCCGCCGCGCGGTCAGACGTGACATCGGCAGCCGCCGGCCGGGCACCACCCAACGCGAGCGCCATGGCCATGGCCACCATCCAGCTCGCCCAACGCACCTGTCGCATTGTTTTCTCCTTTCCCCTGCTTTGGCCCATGGTCACTGACCGGCGGCGGCGCCGACCTGGTCCGGCGGAATCGTGATCAGATCAGGACCGGATCGCGCCCCCTCGATGTGGTAGTTCACGTCCGCGCTCGCCGCGATGTAGCCGGGACTGGGCTTGAAGTCGACGTGGAACTCGGTGCCGACCATGACGAAGCCGGACTGCGTCTGAGCGGTTGGCCGCAGGCGGCTCTGCGCGAACACCGAACCGAGCGTGCCGTAGTCGAACGTGACCTCGTTGATGGCGTCGAGCGGAATCTCCCCCCAGCAGGTGACGGGGACGGAGGAGGAGAATGCCTGCTCGAACTCGTTCCAGGTCTCGATGAAGATGTTCACCGTCGAGGGCCTCTGAGCCTCGAAGTCCTGCGTGCAGGGCACGATGGTCCACGAGGTAAATACGCCCGAATCGTCGTCGAAGTCGACCACGTTATCCGGCGCGCCGTAGGCATAGTGATTGGCGATCCAGAACTGCGGGCAGGCATCGTACTCGGCGCCGAATTCGCAGACGTCGCTCGGCTCGCCGCCCAGGCAGAGGACGTTGTCGCCCTGATTGTTCTCGTTGCCGTGGAAGCCGATGGCGTTGTGCTTGGCGGTGTCGTAGCGCTCCGGGCACGCCGGACCGGTCGGGGTGCAGTCCTCGCCGGTCAGCAGGCAGGCGAAGCCTGTTCCGTCGAAATCCGAAACGTCGTCATCGCTGGTGATCACCGTGGCCTCGCCCTTGAGGTGGTTGCCGGAAAGCGGCGCCCCAGACGGGTCGACCTCGATGCACTTCAACTCGCCGGTGAAGTACTCGACCACCGGCGGCACGCGGCCGATGAAGATACCGGCTTCGTTGCAGTCGAGGTTCGGCCCGCCGAGCTGCGGCAGGTTGGTGCACACCGGGGCGAAGGGGTTGAAGATACGGCCCTCCGATACCACCCAGTGAGTCGGCTGCTGCTTGGTCAAGCCGATGTCGAAGTCGATCTCGACCCAGAGCGGTGGATTGATCGCCGACGGAGGGAGCTCCGGAAAGGTGAGCGCGCCGTTGACGTAGAAGCAGTGCGCGAACACCAAAGAGTTCGAGGTGTTGGTGATCTGGATGATCGTCTCTCGCGTACCGTCGGCGACCACCCGCGGCAAGAACAGTAGCGACGCACTGGTCTCCGTGCTCGGTTGGGCGTTGGCGCCCCCGATCAGCAGACCCACCAGCGCCGCAGCCATGAGCCCGACTCGCCCTCGCTGCCTAAGCATTAGCCTCCTCCTTTCGATCACTACCACACTCGGTCCCTGCCGCGCCGAAATAGCCGTGGCGGACTTCTCCCAAATAAGTGCCGGCCTTATATCCGCAGGCCCAAAAGATGTCAAGTCAAAACACCGGGTTTTTGCCCTTCCCGTCCCTAGGGCAGGTAAATGAAGTCCGGCTGCGGCCGCCGACCCTGAAAATGCAGGTTCTTTGCGGCCCCGCTTACCAGTTGGTCCGAATCGACGAAGTTGCAGTCCGGGAAGTCGAACTGAGCCCCCTGGCAGCGGAATTCCTCCGCCACCCCGAGCAGGGTGTTGCCCCCCCGGCCGGCCGTGTTCTCGTTGACCACGCCGCGGATGCGCGACTGACCGGTCAGGGTGCCCTGCACGCCGGCGCTGAAGATCGAGCGGCTGAAGTCGCCATTGGTGTCGATGTCGGCGAGCTGGATCTCCCTGAAGCAGTCGACCAGCCGGCTGGTCGACAACCGCTGCTCGAACTCGTTGAAGACCAGGAACTGCGCCGTGGTCCTGGCGAGCGCCGGATCGCGGCCTTCGAAGTCCTGCGTACACGGGATCAACGTCAGCCCGGTCGCCAGGCGCACGGCGTAGTCCGCCGGCACGCAGTCCTCGTCGTCCAAGCAGCTCTCGCCGGTGAAGCGGCAGCGGTTGTTCGGTTGGCAGGCGTTGACACAGTCGGCGTCCACGGCACAGCCGGAGCCGGTCACTGAGCATGTCCCGTCCGGTAGGCAGACGTTGCCAACGCAGTCGGCATCGTTGTCGCACACCGTCCCCGATACGCTGCACACGTCGGTTTCGAGGCAAACGTTCTGGATCACCGGGTCGACGGCGCCGTCGAAATAGTGGTCGAGGATCAGGATATTCGGGCACCCCTCGTACTCGGCCTGCTCGGGCGGGCCGCCGAGCACCAGCGTGCGGTCGCGATTGCCGCTGCCGGGGATCGCCGGAATGCCGATGGCGTTGTAGCCGGCGACCTGGATCCTGTCCGGCTCGCCCTCGAGCAGCTTGCCGATCAACACCTCGCCGATCAGGTCGTTGCGCGCCACCGGGCTTCCCGACTCGTCCAAAGCGAGGCACTTGAGCTCGCCGATGAAGGGATCATCGGGTGAGAGCGGGATGGCTCCGTTGTTCGTCTGCCCGCCCGGCCCGGTGCGCCCGCCGACGCCGCCGTCGAGCGGCAGGCAGGCCGGCTTGACGCAGCGGTTGCCGGCGCCGCACTGGCTGTCGCGCTCGCACACCGTGGTGCCGTCGTTCGAGCACGTGCCGTCGAGGAACTGGCAGTTGGTGCTCTCCCCGGTTGAGACCAGCCAGCCGGTCGGCTGCTCGCGCGTCAGACGGAAGGTGAAGTCCGTCGGCTGCCACTGCGGCAGGCAGTCGCCGCTGAAGGTCTGCCCGTCCTGCTCCACCAGGCAGCTCAGCGCGTCGGGAAAGCAGGGGGAGGAGGTTGTGGTGAGCGAACAAATCGGCGTGACGTTGACGTAGAAGCAATAGACGTTGAGCGGCGTCTCACTGACGTTGCTGATGCGGATCATGGTGTCCAGGCCGTTCTCGGTGTCGACCAACAGCTTCGGAAACACCACGATCGCCGCCGGGTGATCCGAGGCGATGTCGGCCGCGCCGAGCGGCAGCGCGCTCAGCAGCAAGGCGCCGAGTACGCCGAGTCCGCGCAGCAGCGGCTGCGCCACGCGCGCGCCCATCACGGCCCCTCCGGCAGAAAGATGAGATCGGTTTTTTCCCGCGTGCCCTGCTCGTGCAGGTTCAAGGCGACTCGATCCTCGACAGGAAAACCCCGTTGCGGTGGCAGGCGGTGATACTCTTCCACCACGCCGACGAAGCCCGAGTTGGCTGCCGTCGACGGACGCATGGTAGTCAGCGCCAGGCGGGTGCCGAGATTGCGCACGGTGAAGGTGACGGGGTCGACCTCGCCGAGCAAGAAGCTGCGCCAGCAGTCGATCGCCGTGCTAGTGGAAAAACGGTTCTCGAACTCGTTGAAGGCGAGAAACTGAATAACGATGCGCGTAGGGTCCTGGCGCTCGTAGTCGGCCCGGCACGGTACCAGGGTCACTTCGGTGTCGACGGTCGATGTCGGTCCGAACAGCAGGCTGTCGGCGCCCTCGGCGAAATGGTCCAGCAGGGCGCGCTGGCCGCAGCCCTGGTACTCGGCCCCGCTCGGGCACTCGTCGCTCACCCCGCCGCCCAGGCAGAGCACGGTGTCGCCGTTGTTGCTGAACGGCTCGCCGAGTAGGCCGACGGCGTTGTACTTGCTCGCCTCGCCGCTGAACGGGTTGAGGATGCTGGCCTCGCCCTTCAGGTGGTTGCCGCTGATCGGGGCGCCGGACTGGTCGACCTCGATGCAGCGCAGCTCGCCCTGAAAGGGAAAGCTCGACAGCGGCGGCACGCGGCCCGGATCGATGCCGGCCAGATCGCACTCGTAGCGGTTTGCGCTGCGGTCGCAGCTCGGGTCGGTCGGGTCGGTGACACGGCCGATGCCCGCCGTCCAGTGCGTCGGCTGCTGCTTGGTCAGCATGATGCTGAAGTCGACCTCCTGCCACTGCGGCTGGCAGACGCCGGAGCAGGTGCCGGCCAGGCAGTCGCCGGCGCCGAGGCAGAGCGGCGTGGCATCGACGTAGAAGCAGTGCGCGTACGCCATCGAGTTGGAGGTGTTGCTGATCTGGATGACGGTGTCGCGGCTGGCGTTGTAGACGATCTTGGGGAAGAAGAGGATCGAGGCCGAGCGCTCGGTGGTCGACTCGGCGCCGGCCGGCGCCGCGCCCGCCAGCGCGGCGGCGAGGACCAACGCGGTCCAGCCTGCCCACGCCCGAAGGCGGGCTCGCGCCCTGCGCCGAGCGCCCGCTGTGCACCGCCGGTCTATCGTCGAGAGCACCGCCTCCCCCATCACTCCGACGCCGGGCAACACCACACCCGGCAAGGTTGAGGGTTTATAGTAAAGTCGACCGAGCTGAGTCAAGGAAAAACCCCGGCGAATTTGTCGCCGTGTATGGCATCGAGACGAGCGTCGCCGCAGCCTGGGGCGCGGCGCTCCGCGCCGCCATGCGCCGCGGAGCGGCGCGCTCCATCAGAGCCTGGCCAGCCAATGCTGATAGCGGGCTTCTTCGCCGCGCACGGTGCGGGCGTAGAGCGCCTGCAGCGAGCGGGTGATGGGGCCGGGGCGGCCGTTGCCGATGGCGCGGTCGTCGAGCTCGCGGATCGGGGTGATCTCGGCCGCGGTGCCGGTCAGGAAGGCCTCGTCGGCCAGATAGACCTCGTCGCGGCTGAAGCGCTGCTCGCACCAGGGGACGCCCTGGTTGTCGAGCAGGGTCATGACCGTGTCGCGCGTGATGCCCGGCAGCACCGAGGTGAGTGGCGTGGTCTTCACCCGCCCCCCTTTGACGATGAAGATGTTCTCGCCGCTGCACTCGGCGACGAAACCCTCGCCGTCGAGCATCAGCGCCTCGTCGTAGCCGCCGCGCCGGGCCTCGACCGCGGCGAGGCTGGAGTTGACGTAGTGGCCGACGACCTTGGCCTTGCTCATAAGGGCGTTGACGCCGAAGCGCTGGAAGGACGAGGTCTTGACGCGGATGCCATCGCGCACCCCGGCATCGCCGAGGTAGGCGCCCCACGGCCAGGCGACGACGGTGACGCGCACGCGGTTGTGGGTCGCCGCCAGCCCCATCTCGCCGTCGCCGGAGAAGGCCAGCGGGCGGATGTAGCAGGACTTCAACCGGTTTCGGCGCACCGCTTCCAGGCAGGCGGTATCGATCTCATCGCGGCTGAAGGGGATCTCCAGGCCGACGATGTGGGCCGAGCCGAACAGCCGCTCGGTGTGCTCGCGCAGGCGAAAGATCGCCGGCCGCCCGTCGCCGCCTTCGTAACAGCGCACGCCCTCGAACACCCCCAGCCCGTAGTGCAGCGTGTGCGTCAACACGTGCACGTTGGCCGCCTCCCAGGGCACGAACTCGCCGTCGAGCCAGATGTAGTCGCTCTTTTCCACGCGTATCGCTGATCGCTTATCGCTGATCGCCTATCGCATATCGCCGGAGCGCTGTCACCGCCCCGAGGGGCGGGGGCGATAAGCGATCTGCGATACGCGATCGGCGCGCTGATCAGCGATACGCGATCGGCGCGCTGATCAGAGCGCGCGCGGCGAAGGCGGCGCGCTTGGCGGCCCCGCGCGGCGCGCCGTCGAGCGGCGGGAAGAGGCCGTAGTTGGCGTTCATGGGCTGGAAGTTGGTGCGGGCGCGGTCGGTGAC
>CAYYWP010000227.1:0-7201 GCA_964475125.1 uncultured Binatia bacterium (SeqCode)
AGGCAACCCGGCCCACCCGGCCCTACGTCCCCTTTGGCTCCCCTTTGGCTCCTTTGGCGGGGCCGGCTACCAGGCGGTAGACCAGCGCCTGGCCGAGTGAGACGACGCAGAACTCGAGGCCGACGACCAGCCGAAGGTCAAGGGCGCCGCGTAGGACGAAGTCGACAAGCAGCCGTGCGGCGGCGTAAGACAGCAGGAGCAAGCCCCAAAGGCGGAAAAAAGCGCTCAACAGTGCGACCCACGCGGGCAAGCGTCCTACGTGTGCGTCGGCCGCCTTGTCAATGCCTCGACGGCTCCTCATCCGGCGACGACCGGTGATGCCGCGTTTTTGACGGTGTTTTGGATTGACAAGAGTCCAGATCCCTAGTACGCAGCTCACGCGGTGTGACAGCTCGGGCCGGGGCGGCATGGGACCGAGCGACGAAGGGCCAAGGAGGCGTCGGGAATGGCATCGAGAGCGTGGGCTATCGTCAGCGCGGTAGTGGTAGGCAGTGCCTTGGGCTCGATCTCCTGGGGAGTGCCGTCAGTGTGCTCGACGGGCACCAACCTGACGCTCGGAAACAGCACCCTGCTGGCCTTTATCGACACCGACGAAGATGGCATGCCTGACTCGACCGACTGCCGGCTGTTCGGCAAGGCCAGTCAGAATACTACGGCCGACGACGGGACCGTTACGTCAGCGACGTGCCTGAACGCCACCCAGGAGTCCAGCTCCGGACCGACCGTGTTCGGCTGCGACGAGATCTACCCCGGGAGCACGACGGTCGGGGATGGCAATGCCACCGCCCAGAACTACGGCACCCGCATCGAGATGTCATCGTCGTCGAGCTCGGGCGGGAACGGCGGTTCCATCGCCGGTCTGCCGGGACTTCCGGTCATCGTGAACATGGTCGAGGTGTTCGAGCAGGGAAACGGCCAGGCGATGATCGGCGAAGGGATCTTCTGCAGCGACGGCGGCCTGGCCGTGAAGGCCACGGCGGGCGGCGTCAGTGGCATCGTCCGCTTCGATCCGCGGACGATTCCGGGATTCGGTAACTTCTATTGCGGCACGGTGCCTTTCCCGACCAGCGAGTCGAGTGCTCAGCCCCTGCCGCTCTGTTTCCCGTTCGGGTCGGATGGAAACGCGGCCTTCATGTTCGAGGGCGGCAGCACGGAATTGATCACGCTCCAGCTCACCAACCTCGCCAGTTGCGGCAACTTCCAGGTGCCGACGGCGAGCGGCTGGGGCTTGCTCGGAATCGCAGCGGCTCTGTTGGCTCTCGGCACCTGGTTGCTGCGGCGGCGGGCGCGCTTCGGCGCGGCGCTGCCGCTGGTCTGAGCGCGCGGCTTCGGCTCAGCCCGACCACCGATCGAGCGCCCTCAGTCGCGATCTCGCGGCTGGGGGCGTTGCTTTTCGTCCCTGCCGCTCACACCTGCGGCAGGGCGGTGGCGAAGCGACGAGAACGGCGCATGCTTAACGCGCCCGCGGCGAGCAGCACGACCGCGGCGGCGAGCAACCCGACCTCGGTGAGCGTCGGCACGCCGCGGGCTCCGGCGGCGGTGCGGAACGAGATGCGCAGGAGCCGCTGGCTCGGATCGTCGGCGTAGGCGACGACGGAAACGCCGTCGACCACCGGCAGGCAAAGGTCGAAGAGCTCGAGCGGCATGCCGTTGATGGTCCGAAACGGGATCCTCGCACACTGATAGTCCTGTCCCGCCTGGTTTCGGCGCGCGAAGCCGAAGCGTACCGTGGTCAGATTCGGCAGCACGACATCGAGGGCCGCGGCGGGGCCGTCGGTCACCAGTTGCCCCTCACCGATGCCTGCCATGATGTCGAAGCGGAAGACGGAGGCGGCGTTGGCGCTGACCGGGGTCGCGCCGGTCACGTTCACGTCGATCGCGACCGGTGCCATGGTAAAGGGCGTGTCGAGTGTGGCCCGCCCGGCGCCTTCCACGGGGTCGAGGTTGCCCGGTCCCATGTACTCGTCGGACTGACAGCCCAGCACCTTGGTCGGGCTCGATCCCTGCTGGGCGATCAGGCAGAGATCGCCGACCAGAGGATCGCTCGGGTCGGGCACGTCGAAGAATCCGCGCAGACAACAGTCGGCCGAATCGAGAATGCCGTTGCGATCGGTGTCGGCGCAGGCGAGATCGAGTTTGCCCGCGATCGCCAGGGCCGCCCCCGGACACGGCGGGGGTGCGGCCAAGGCCGAGGGCGTCAGGGGTGCCACGCCCGCCAGGATCAGAATGGCCGCCAAGCCTACTCTGCTCATGTGAGCCCTCCTCGCGTCCGCCGATACCACGGCCACGCATCGGCTGCCTAGCGTGAAGGATGCTGCGCAGGTGCTGTGCGATACATTTCTGTGGAGGAAAGATTCCAAGCGCGGGGGCGCCGAGGGCGCGGAGAGCGCAGGCTCATCGCGCACGGTCCGACTCGTTCCCCCTCCCCCCGCTCTGCTGGCACGCACGGAGGGGGACAGTCCCCTTAATCAAGGGGACTGTCCCCCTTCACGTACTGCGACGGCCTAGCGCAGGCGTTGCAGGCGGGCGAGCGCCACCGCGGCGACGAGTGCGAGCAAACCGAGAGCGACCGCGAGGAGTCGTATCGACAATGCCGGCGCCGCTGCCGGTGAGATGGCGCAGCGCACCGGGCCGACGAGTCCGGTACAGGTGTCGAAGGCGTAGATGCATTCGCCTTCGGCGAGCGGCGGGGCGATGGGGATGTTGAACATCCCACTGGGGCTCGTCGGTCCCATGCCCAGCATCGAGTCCGGCATCGCACACGGTGGCGTGCTCGGCGTCTGGCCGCCACTGCCGATCTGGCAGATCTGGATCTTCGCGCAACTCGGCGAGCCGTCGCCGGTCACCGTCGAGTCCCCCGGGTCCGTTGCACCCGTGATCACCGGCGGTGCCGGCGTGTTCGTCGGAGTGGTCGTCGGCGTGTTGGTCGGGCTGGCGGTCGGCGTGACCGTCGGGGTGTTGGTCGGCGTCGGCGTATCGGTCGGCGTGCTGGTGGGGGTGTGCGTCGGCGTGGCCGTGGGCGTGTTGGTTGGCGTCGCCGTCGGGGTGTCGGTCGGCGTCGCGGTTGGCGTGTCGGTCGGTGTGCTGGTGGGGGTGTGCGTCGGCGTGACCGTCGGGGTGTCAGTCGGCGTCGCGGTCGGGGTGTCAGTCGGCGTCGCCGTTGGGGTGTCAGTCGGCGTCGCCGTCGGGGTGTCGGTCGGCGTCGCCGTCGGCGTGTCAGTCGGCGTCGCGGTCGGGGTATCCGTGGGCGTGTTGGTCGGGGTATCGGTCGGTGCTGCGATGCAGCTTGAAGTGTCGCAGTACGAGTTGGCGAAGTACTGGCCGCCGCTCGTTTGGCAGGTCGCTTGCGTCGCCTGGATGCAGCCACTCGCCAGGTCGCAGCAATCGCCGTAGCACTGGGGAGTGTCGACGCAAAGATCGCCATCGATGAACTGAGCATTGGTGCACCCGAAGCTCGCACAGGTCGTCGTGCAGGCCGAATTGTCCACCACGTCGCGGCAGGCGAACAGCTCGTTCGTGCAGGAGCCCGTACACACGCAACAACCGGCGGCGCGTGCCGCGCTCGCGCCAAGCGGTAGCGAGAGTGCCGCGAGGAGCGCTCCTAGACCGGCCAATCGCAGTGCCGCGTTCATTCCGTTCCTCCCGCCAGTGACAGCCCGACCCGATCGTGTGCACACGCCCTCTATAGGCCGCAGGGCGCCAAGGCAATCGCGGGCCTGGCGGATGCTATGCGCGAGGCCAGAAGCGGTTGTTGCGGATCCCTGTCACTTGCGATCGATGATTCGCTGGAAGCGCAGCAGGCGGGCAAGCGCTACCGCCGCGATGAGTGCGAGCAGGCCGGGCAACGCGAACAGCCGCATCGACAACGCCGGCGCCGCCGCCGGCGCGATACGCGGGCGCCCGCGGGGCGCCCTCAGCCCGGTTCCGGCGTCGGCGTGGGCGTGAGGCAGTTGTCGTACCTGGGTGGCTTCGGCACGCATGGGGGCTGTGGTGGGAAGGGGCCGTTCATCACCGGCGTCAGGCGGTTGGGGCCGCACGGGCCACGGCCGCCGTCGGGGCAGGTGACGCTGGTGTCGGTGGCGAGGGCGCCGAGCTGGGTGGCCCCGTAGCCGAAGGTGAACGGCGTGCCGTCCTGCTCGGTGAACATCCAGGTGCCGGATTCGGTGGAGACGGCGGAATTGCTGAGCTGGACGCCGGCGACGCTGGTCGCGGCGCTGAAGTCCGCTCCCTGCAGGTAGCTGGTGTCGAACTTCGCGTTGGTCAGATTGGCGCCGTTGAACACCGCGTTGACCAGGTTGGCATTGTTGAACACCGTGTTGGTCAGGCTGCCGCTGAAGACGGTGCCGGTACAGAGCGCGCCGTCGAAATCGGCCGAGTCGAGCTGGGTGCGGACGAGCAGCGTGGTCGTCGTGTCGCCGTACAGGTGCACGCCGGTGAGGTCGGCCGAGCGCAGATCGGCATCGGTGAGGTCGACGTCGACCATGAACGCGCCGCGCAGGCGCGTGGCTGCTTGACCGCTGCCGGGGGCGACGCCGAGCCGGGCGCCGACCAGATTGGCGCCGCGCAGATTGGCGAAGTTGAGGTCGGCCCCGATCAGCTCGGCGTTCTGCAGGTCGGCGCCACCCAGGTCGACCTCGGCCAACGTGGCGTTGTTGAACGAGGCGTACGCCAGGTCGGCGCCGCTGAACTGGGTGCTCTGCGCGGCGAACCGCTGGTTGCTCAGGTTGACGCCGTGCTCGACGCCATCGGAGAGCGTGGCGCCGACGAAGCTGGTCTCGGTATCGAGGACGGCGGCGGACAGATCGGCTTGTGAGAGATCGACGCCGTCGAAGCTGGCGCCGGAGAAGTTGGTGCCGGCGAAATTGGTCTTCCCGTCGATGCGGCTGCCGCGCAGCACGGCTTTGCGCAGATCGGCGCCGCCCAGATCGATGCCGGTCAGGTCCACGCCGAGAAACTGCACGGCGGTGGAAGCGTTGCCCAGCGTCGCGCCGCGAAAGACGGCGAAACTCGGCGGGACGAAACCGCAATCGTCGTTGTCGCGCTTGACGTTGGTGCCGTTGAACACGGCGGTGGAGAGATCCGCGCCGGTGAAGTTCGAGCCGCCGACGACGGTCCGATTATCGAACGTCGCCCCGGCGAACGTGGTGCCGCTCAAGTTGGTCGACTCGAGGCACGTACTGGCGAACGAGGCGCCGCTGAAGTCGGCCTGGTCGAGGCGACCGGGTGGCAAGCTGCCGAGATCCTGGAAACGCGCCCCGCTGATGAACTTGGCGCCCTTGAAGCTGGCGCGAGTGGCGATGGCGTTGTCG
The DNA here is from genome assembly GCA_964475125.1 of uncultured Binatia bacterium (SeqCode). Lineage (GTDB taxonomy): Bacteria > Desulfobacterota > Binatia > HRBIN30 > CADEER01 > CAYYWP01. Next base: position 5,310 of record CAYYWP010000227.1, read on the forward strand.
AACAGGCTGAGCTGAATGGTGGCCTTGTCGAAGATCGTGCCGACCAGCGTGGTCTGGTTGAACTCCACGCCCTCGATCATCGCGCCGGTGAAATCGGACAAGCTCAGGTTGGCGGCACCGACCTGGCCGAAGACCCAGAAGATGCCGCGCACGTTGCACGCGATGCAGTCCTTGCCGGCCCGCACGGTGCTGGAATCATCCGCCGTGGTGCCGACCCCGGCGATGCTCGCGGCGGCGCGATCGGCGATGGCCTGCACGAAGATCAGCATCTCCGGCGCCGCGCCGTCGCCGGCGTGCGGATGGTGCAGCTCGAGGGTATAGCGGCCGGGACGCAAGCGCACGCTGATTTGCTCCTCGAGCGCGTCCACGTGTGCCAGCTCGACGCCCAGGCTGTTGCGCAAGATGAGTCGAAGGGGCTCGTCGAGCTCGTCGCCGACGTCGAGGGTCAAGCGCGTCGGCTGTTCGAAGAAATAGGAGATCTCGTCGACGCCTTCCTCGCCGTGTGAGTCGCCGTCATGCGTGCCCGAGGCTTCGAGCCGCAGGAGGGCCGTGTGGGTGAGGTTGAGCGCCGCGTCGCCCGAGCCGAAATCGGCCTCGAACACGCCGCCGGCGGGGGGCGCGTTCGAGGTGGAAGAGCTGCCGTCGCCGCACGCGGCGGATAGCAGCGCGAGGGCGAGGAGGAGGAGGAGCAGGGCCCGCGGCGAGCGCATCACGTCGACCAGGTTTCGCTGCATTGATTATGGTCGTTGGTCAAGAAGAGAGACTTTCAACGCGGAGGCGCAGCGGCGCGGAGAGATCCTGCCGGCACGGGGCCACGCACCTCGTCTCTCGTGGTCTCCAGATCTTTTCGTTGCAGTCCTTTTCAATCCGGCGCGACTGTACAACTGTCGCGGTCCCATGCGCGTCAGTCAAGGGGATTTCGGCCGGAACTGGCGGCCGGCCGCCGCGACGCAGGCGGGCGGCGCCGCGCGACTCATGCGCCAGCTGGTGTGCGGCGTTCCGACAACCAGCTCGTCAGCAACCAGAAGATCGCGGTTTCGGCGAGCGGAACATAGAGCAGCTCGTCGAGCACACGCGGGCTGAAGTCGATGAAGCCGCGCAGGCCGAGGTTGAAGAGGAAGCGCACCAGGGCGTAGCTGAAGAGCAGCAGGAGCCAGAGTCGCAGCAGGCGGCCGAAGGTGTGCACGCCGGGCACTCTGCCAGCAGGTCGTCGCCGAGCGCAACCCGCGCCGCTCAGGCGCGCCGCTGCAGGTGCTCGACGGTGCCGGGATGCGGGGCGGCGACGTGCACGGCGAAGCGGGCGCGCGGATCGGCGGGGTGGGTGAGCGCGCAGACGGCTGGGTCGCCGTACAGCGCGCCCAACAGCTCGTCGAGCGCGGGGCGAAACGCCGCCCGCGTGGCCTCGGTGTTGGGCGCGCGCAAGCGATCGTTGGCGAACACCTCGAGCCGGTCGGCGCGGAAGCGCACGCGGCCGCCGAGGGCTTCGTCGCCTTCGAGCAGGTGGCAGGCGGACAGCGCGGCGCGCGCGATCGACCGCAGGCGCTCGGCCAACCCACCCGGCAGCGGTTGCTTGCGCGTATAGGACAGCGCCAGGCGACCGGCGTGCTGCGCGATGCCGAGGTTCGCCTCGTGCGCGACCAGCAGGACGCCGGGGCCGTCGGGCACGTGCGCGTAGTCGGCGACGTCGATGAGCAGATGGTCGGCGAGCGCGGCGGTCTGGATCCAGCGGTGGAAGACCGGCACGAAGTCGTGCAGCGGTACGGCGGCGTCCTCGGCGCCGAGGATCTTGATGCCGAGCCGCTGCAGCTCGGCGAGCGGGGCGGGCATCTAGTGTCCCGTTGCCGCAATTAGCCGCAAATCTCCGCGGCCCACAGCGTCCCAGGCGGCGGCGG
>CAYYWP010000228.1:0-7198 GCA_964475125.1 uncultured Binatia bacterium (SeqCode)
CGGCGCGGCGGCTCGCAGAGCAGGTGCGCGGCGAGCTCGGCGCGCTCGGCCTCGGCGCGGCGCGCTTCGAAGTCGCACAGGACGGCGCGCCGGATCGCGCCCGCCTCGGCGCCGACGGCACCGACCGGGTGGAGTTCCTGCTCGCCGCCAATCCCGGCGAGCCGCCGCGGCCGCTGGCCCGCGTCGCCTCCGGTGGCGAGCTGTCGCGCATCATGTTGGCACTGAAGGCGCTGACCGCAGCGGTCGGTGAGACGCCGATCCTGCTGTTCGACGAAGTCGACGCCGGCATCGGCGGCGCCGTGGCCGACGCGGTCGGCCGCCGCCTCAAACGCCTGGCGCATAACCGCCAATTGCTCTGCATCACCCATCTGCCGCAAATCGCCGCCTACGCCGATCGCCACGTCGCGGTGGTGAAGTGCCAGGTCGACGGCCGCGCCATCACACAAGCCAGCCCCCTCGCCGCCGCCGCTCGCATCGCCGAGGTGTCGCGCATGCTCGGCGGCGAGCGCGCCCCCGACGAGGCGGCGCGGTATGCGGAGCGGCTCTTGGCGGCGGCGGAGCTGGGCGGGGAGGAAGAGGGAGAAGAAAAGCAAAAGGCAAAAGACAAGAGAAAAAAGGCAAAAGTTCAGAGCCGTCCGGACTAAGGGCTGCGGTGGATTGCCCCCGGCGCGAGAACGGTCTCAACTGGCGGCTGCAACCGGGTGCGTGCGCGGTGCAGGGCACGGTCGAAGTGCAGTCCGCGCGCGATCAGGAGAGCAGCATGTGCAGTGATCCCTGCCCCACTCCGAACTTTTGCCTTCTGCCTTTTGCTTTTTGCCTTTTGCCTTTCTTCTCCCCTCTCCAGCTACCCGCATAACCAGACCGACAGGTCTCGCGTGCACTACCGGCTCGTACTGGAATACGACGGCACCGACTTTCACGGCTGGCAGTTGCAGCCTGGGATGCGCACGGTGCAAGGCGAGATCGAGGCGGCGCTCGAGCGCTTGTTCGGCGCGCCGCTGCGCGTGACCGCCGCCGGGCGCACCGACGCCGGCGTGCACGCCGCCGGCCAGGTGGTGAGTTTTCGCGCCGCGCGCGTCCTCGATCCCGAGGTCGTGCGCCGCGCCCTCGACGCGCTCACCGGCTTCGATCTGGCGGTGCGCGCCGCCGACGTCGTCGCCGACGACTTCGATCCGCGGCGCAGCGCCCGGCGGCGGCGCTACGTCTACCGCCTCTGGCAGCGGCGCGCGCCGTCGCCGTTCTGGCGCCGCTTCGCCTGGCACATTCCCTACCGGCTCGACGTCGAGGCGATGTCGCGCGCCGCCGCGCAGTTGCTCGGCGAACACGACTTCTCCTCTTTCCGCGCCGCCGGCTGCGACGCCGCCCACCCCATACGCCGTGTGTGGTCGAGCGAGCTGCGGCGCGACGGCGATCTGCTGCGCTACGAGATCGAAGCCAATGCCTTTCTGCGCCACATGGTGCGCAACATCACCGGCACCCTGGTAGAGATCGGCGCCGGCCAGCGCGACCCCGACCTGCGCCCGCTGCTGGCGGCGCGCGATCGCACCCAATCCGGCCCGACCGCGCCGGCGCATGGGCTCTGCCTAGTGGAGGTCCGCTACTGAGTGCGGTGGGCTCGTCGTGCGGTGGACGCCCCGCTTGGAGATCCGGAGAGGCAAAAGGCAAAAAACAAAAGTTGCCCCACTGCCGCACCGAGTTTTCTCCCTTGGCAGCGGAGCGAAGAACCCGGCACGCGAAACACCCGCCGGCTCTCGCTCAGAAGCGGCGGCGGCGGTGCGGGGTACTTTTGCCTTTTGCTTTTTGCCTTTTGCCTTCTCTTATCTTCAGCTTCTCTCTCGCAGCACGCGTTCCGCGATCTGCACCGCATTGACGGCCGCGCCTTTGTGCAGTCCGTCGAGAACGACCCACAGCGCCAGGCCGTGCGGCACGGTGCAGTCGTCGCGCAAGCGGCCGACCAGCGTGGCGTCGGAACCGATGGCATCGACGAGGGTCGGTACGTCCTCGGGCTCGGTCAGCAGCACCCCGGGCGCGGCGCGCAGCAGTTGCCGCGCCGCCTCGGCATCGAGCGGGCGCTCGGTTTCGACGTTTACGGCGTAGGCCTGACCGAAGAAGGTCGGCGCACACACGCAGGTGACGCTGACCGGCAGATCCGGCAGATCGAGCAGGCGGCGCAGCTGCCACTCGATCTGCCACTCGGCGGTCGTCCGCCCCCCGGCGGCGAAGCTGCCGACGCGCGGCACCAGGTTGAAGGCGAGGCGGTGTGGAAACGGGCCGGTCTCGGGGGTGACGCCGGAGAGCAGCGCACGCACCTGCTGCGCCAGCACATCGACACCTGCCTGGCCGGCGTGCGAGACCGGTTCGAGGGCCGTGACGACGACGCGTTTCACCTCCGCCACCGCATCGATCGGCTTCAGGATCACCGCCAGCGCCGTCGCCCCCGGCGCCGGGCAGGCGAAGGCGGCGCCGTCTGCCTCGTCCAGCACCTCGCTGTTGACCTCGGGCACGAGGAGTTGCACCTCGGCCTCGGACAGCGATTGCACCACGTCGATGGCGACCGCTCCGGCCGCCCGGGCGCCCGCCAGCGCCTCGGCGGCGCGCCCCGGGGGGCCGCAGAGAAAGACGACATCGGCGCCCGCCAGCGCCAGCGTCGCGCCATCGCGCAGCGGCGCCGGCAGCTCCTCCGGCACCAGATCGGCGCCCTCGTCGGTGGTGTCGAACAGGCGCCACTCCGCCACGGCGAGGCCGCGCTCGACCGCCACCGCCTGCACCTCGCGGCCGGCGGCGCTGGCGGCGCCGACGACGGCGACCACCCAGCCGGGCTCGCTCATGCGGCGCCGCGCGCCAACGCGGCGCGCACCGCCGCGCCCATGGCGCGACAGCCGACCACCGCACTGCCGTCCTGGCGCAGGTCGGCGGTGCGCAAGCCGTCGGCGAGCACGCTCGACACCGCCGCCTCGATGGCCCGCGCCGCCGCCGGCTGACCCAGCGAGTGCTCGAGCAGCATGGCGGCGGAGAGAATGGCGCCCAGCGGATTGGCGAGATCGCGCCCGGCGATGTCGGGCGCGGTGCCGTGAATCGGCTCGTACAGACCGCGGCGCTCGCCGAGCCGGTTGCGCGCCTCGCCCAGCGACGCCGACGGCAGCATGCCGAGCGAGCCGGTGAGCATCGCGGCCTCGTCGGAGAGGATGTCGCCGAACATGTTCTCCGTCACCACCACGTCGAAGTCGCGCGGCCGGCGCAGCAAGTGCATCGCCATGGCGTCGACCAGCAGGTCATCGCAGGTCACGTCGGGAAACTCGCCGGCGATCTCGTGCGTCACCTCGCGCCACAGCCGCGAGGTGGCGAGGATGTTCGCCTTGTCCACCTGCGTGACGTGGCGGCGGCGCTGGCGCGCGAGCTGAAACGCCAGCCGCGTGACGCGCACCACCTCGGCCTCGGAGTAGTCGATGGTGTCGACCGCGCTGCGCCCCTGGGCGCCGCTGCGCCGCTCGCTCGGCTGGCCGAAGTAGACGCCGCCGGTGAGCTCGCGGACGAAGAGGATGTCGACGCCCTCGAGCAGCTCGCGCTTGAGCGGCGCCGCCGCCAGCAGGGCCGGATGGGGCACGATGGGGCGCAGGTTGGCGAACAGGCCGAGGCCGCGGCGCAGGCCGAGCAGCGCCTGTTCGGGGCGCACCGTGCTCTGCGGGTGATCCCATTTCGGCCCGCCCACGGCGCCGAACAGCACCGCATCGCTCTGTCGCGCCAACGCCAGCGAGTCGTCCGGCAGCGCCGTGCCGTGGTGATCGATGGCGATGCCGCCGACTTCCGCGGCGCTGAACTGCAGTGCCAACCCGAAGCGCTCGCCGCACTGCTCGAGCACGGCGCGCGCCTCGGCCGTCACCTCCGGACCGATGCCGTCGCCCGCCAAGACCGCAATCGTCGCTGCCGCCATCGTCTCGCTCCCCCCCTAAGGCACTCTGTCAACCACGAAGACCACGAAGATTTCCTCCCGTCTGCGGAACTGGCGAACCATGCTTCGTGGCCTTCGTGGTTTGAAAAGAATCTCGGATCGGAGTCACGGCCCGACGGTGGTGGGCGCGCGCCGATGCTGGGCGTGCCGCACGTCGAGCTTGTTGAGCGCGTTCAGGTAGGCCAACGCGCTGGCCATGATGATGTCGGTGTGCACGCCGTGGCCGCTGACCGTGAAGTGCTCGTCGCGCAGCGAGCACGACGCCTCGCCCTGGGCGTCGGTGTCGGCGGTGATGGCGCTCACCTGGTAGCGCGCCAGCGTCGGCTGGCGGCCGACCAATTGGCTGATGGCCTGGAAGCAGGCGTCGACCATCCCGTCGCCGGCCGCCGTCTGCTCGCTCTCCCGCCCGTCGATGCGCATGCGCACGCGCGCCTGAGCCGGCGCGGTGCTCGACGAGGTGACGCTCAGGTCGAGCAGCTCGTAGCGCTCGCCGGTGCGCACCCCGGCCTCGGCGACCAAGGCGATCAAGTCCTCGTCGTAGACGTGTTTCTTGCGATCGGCCAGGGCCTTGAAGCGGGCGAAGGCCTCGTTCATGTCGACGCCGGCGCAGTCGACGCCGAGGGCGCGCAGGCGCTCGATGAAGGCGTGGCGGCCGGAGTGCTTGCCCAGCACCAGTTTGTTGCTGGCCAAGCCGACGCTCTCCGGCCGCATGATCTCGTAGGTCTGCTTGTCCTTCAGCACCCCGTCCTGGTGGATGCCGGCCTCGTGCGCGAAGGCGTTGTCGCCGACGATCGGCTTGTTGAGCGGGATCGGAATGCCGGTGATCTGCGACAGCAACCGGCTCGACGGGTAGATCTGCTCGGTGCGCACGCGCACGTCGACCTCGGGGAAGACGTCGCGGCGCGTCTTGATCGCCATCACCACCTCCTCCAACGAGGTGTTGCCGGCGCGCTCGCCGATGCCGTTGATGGTGCACTCGACCTGCCGCGCGCCGTTGCGCACCGCGGCCAGCGAGTTGGCCACCGCCATGCCGAGGTCGTTGTGACAGTGCGCGCTCCACACCGCGCGCTCGGCCCCGGGGGTGTGCTCGATGAGATAGCGGAACAGGGCGCCGAACTCGTGCGGCACGGCGTAGCCGGTGGTGTCCGGCACGTTGAGCACCCGCGCCCCGGCGGCGATCGCGGCCGCGAACACCTGCAGCAGGTAGTCGCGCTCGCTGCGCGAGGCGTCCTCGGCCGAAAACTCGATATGGTCGACGTGCTGCTTGGCCCGCTGCACGGCCCACGCCGCGGCATCGATCACTTCCTGGTGGCTCATCATCAGCTTGCGCTTGAGGTGCAGTTCGGAGGTGGCGATGAAGATGTGGATGCCGGGCCGCTTGGCCGCCGTGACGCTGCGCAGTGCGGCATCGATATCGGCCGCTCGCGTGCGCGCCAGGCTGAGCACCACCGGGGCGCTCACCGCCGCGGCGACGCGCTCGACCGCCTCGGCATCTCCCGGCGAGGCCGCGGCGAAGCCGGCTTCGATGATGTCGACGCCGAGCTTCTCGAGCTGGCGCGCGATCACCAGCTTCTCGTCCACGTTCATGGTCGCGCCGGGCGACTGCTCGCCGTCGCGCAACGTCGTATCGAAGATCTGTACCGTTTCCGTCGTCATGTGCGTCACCCCTGTCTGGCAGTCTCAGCAGCCCCGGGGATCGGGCCGCAGCGGGCGAAAAACAAAAGGGCCACGGACGACCCACCCGCGGCCCTTACGTCTCGGACGGCCAAGCCAGCGGGCGGTTCCCCTGCCCGTGGCGCCGTCGTCTGTCCGCTTACCAATCCGCCGGCGCACCGAGCCCAGGGCGTAGCGCTAGCGCCAGGGGTAGTGTCAGCGAGATCGGCAAGCCGTTGCTCATCGGGGCGCGAGGTTAGAAAAGGCCCGTGACTCTGTCAAGCGGAGCGACCGGACCCGACGGCCGAGAACGACGTGACCAGTGGGTGGAGACTGGTCACTGGCCACTGGTGACTGGTCACTGGTGACCGGCCACTGGTCACTGGTCACCGGTTGCGGTTCGGCCCGACACCCAACCGCGCACGTAGCGGCCGGCCAGGCGCTGGCCCCACACCCAGAGGACGCGGGCCGGGCCCGAAGCGGCGTAGAGGAAGAAGCCGGCGAAGATGCAGATCTGCGGCTCGGCGATGAGCAACTTCAGCACCAGCACGGCGGCGACCAGCACCCAGAAGGGTTGGCGGCGGTGGATGTCGACCTCTTTGAAGCTGAAGTACGGCACGCTGCTGACCATCAAACCGGCCAGGGCGTAGACCATCAGCAGCACGATGAGGTGACGATAGGTCGCGCCGCTGCCGCCGAAGAAGTAGTAGAGCATGACCGTGGCCGCGATCACCTCGGCGGCGGCGGGAATCGGCAGGCCGACGAAGTGGCGCTTCTGCTGCGTGTCGTACAGCACGTTGAAGCGCGCCAGCCGCAGCGCGCCGCAGGTGACGTAGAGCGAGGCCGCCAGCCAGCCGAGCGTGCCCCAGGATTGCAGCGCCCACTGATAGACGAGCAGACCCGGGGCGACTCCGAAGGCGACCAGGTCACACAGCGAATCGTACTCGATGCCGAAGCGCGAGGTGGTCTTGGTCAGCCGCGCGATGCGGCCGTCGAGGACGTCGAAGACGTTGGCCGCCATGATGGCGATGGCGGCGAAGAGAAACTCGCCGCGCAAGGTGGCGATGAGCGAGTAACAGGCACAGAACAGGCCGGCGGTGGTGAGCAGGTTGGGCAGCAGGTACACGCCCTTGCGCAGGCGCACCTCGGCCAGGCGCGACGCGCTCGGGTGCGGCGGCGGGCTCGGCTCGTCGGCCGTGGCGCGCTCGCCGGCGGGGCGCACGGAGCTGGCGGCCATGAGCCTCTAGTTCTTGGTCCGATCCACCAGGCGCTCGGAGGCCAGCCACGGCATCATGGCGCGCAGCCGTGCCCCGACGGCCTCGACCGGGTGGTGCTCGGCCTCTTTGCGCAGCTCGCGGAAGTGCGGCATGCCGACCCGGTACTCGGTCATCCACTCGTTAGCGAACTTGCCGCTCTGGATGTCGGCCAGAATGGCCTTCATCGCCTGGCGCGCTTCGGGGCCGATGACGCGCTTGCCGCGCGTCATGTCACCGTACTCGGCGGTATTGCTGATCGAATAGCGCATGTTGGCGATGCCGCCTTCGTAGATCAGGTCGACGATCAGCTTCACCTCGTGCAGGCACTCGAAGTAGGCCA
>CAYYWP010000229.1:0-3768 GCA_964475125.1 uncultured Binatia bacterium (SeqCode)
GGCGGCCGATGGCGCGGATGACCTTGTTGAGCTGGTCGGCGGTGCCGACCATGACCTCGAAGCTGTTCAGCGCCTGCTGATCGGGGGTGCTCTGCACCTGGGCGCGGCTGATGTTGACGCCCAGCCCCGAGATCGACTTGGTGATCGCCGCCAGCATACCGGGCTGGTCGACGCAGACCACCTCCAGGTTGACCGGGCGCACGCCACTGGCGCCGCTCTCCCACACCACTTCGACGCGCCGCTGCGGGTCGCTCTCCAGCACGCGCGGACAGTCCATGGCGTGCACCGTGACGCCGCGGCCGAGGGTGATGAAGCCCAGGATGCGCTCGCCGGGCAACGGATCGCAGCACTTGCCGAAGCGCACCAGCACATCCTCGACGCCGCTGACGCGCACCCCGGTGCCCTGCCCGGAGACGCGGCGCAGGAACTTGCGCAGCGCCCCCTCCTCGCGCTCGACGCGCCGCGCCAGCTCCTCCTCGGGGAGCAACTTCGCCAGCACCTGGGCGGTGGTGACCTTGCCGTAGCCGACGCTGGCGATCAGGCCTTCCTGGTCGCGCAGCCCCAGGGCGTGCGCGGCGGCCAGCAGTTGGCCGTCGCGTTCGAGCTTCCTGAGGTCGAGCTGATGGCGGCCGAGATCGCGATCGAGGATCTCGCGCCCCACCGCCAGGCTGCGCGTGCGCTGCTGGTGGCGGAGCCAGGCGCGGATGCGCGCCTTGGCGCGGCTGGTCTTGACCGTGCCGAGCCAGTCCTTGCTCGGCGTCTGGCTGGCGGTGGTGACGATCTCCACCGTGTCGCCGTTGCGCAGGCGATGGCGCAGCGCCACCAGTCGGCCGTTGATGCGCGCCCCGGTGCAGTGATGGCCGACCTCGGAGTGGATGCGATAGGCGAAGTCGATCACCGAGGCGCCCTCGGGAAAGTTCAGCACGTCACCCTTGGGCGTGAAGACGAAGACCTCCTCGCTGAACAGGTCCTCCTTCACCGAGCCGAGGAACTCCTGCGGGTCGGAGACGTTCTGCTGCCACTCGAGCAGCTGGCGCAGCCAGGCGAAGCGCTGCACCTCGACCGGCCCGACCGTCTCCCCGCCCTTGTATTTCCAGTGCGCGGCGATGCCGAACTCGGCCACCCGGTGCATCTCGTGGGTGCGGATCTGCACCTCGATGCGCTCGCCCGACGGGCCGATGACGGTGCTGTGCAGCGACTGGTACATGTTGTTCTTGGGCAGCGCGATGTAGTCCTTGAAGCGGCCCGGCACCGGCTTCCAGTTGGCGTGCACGACGCCAAGCGCGGCGTAGCAGTCGGTCAGCGAGTCGACGACGACGCGGAAGCCGACCAGGTCGTAGATCTGCTCGTAGAGCAGGTTCTCGCGCTGCATCTTGCCGTAGATGGAGTAGAAGTGCTTCGGCCGCCCGGAGACCTCGGCCTCGATGCCGGCCTCGCCGAGCCGCTTCTGCAGCACGGCGCAGAACTCGTTGATGTACTTGCTGCGCTCCGCCTTCTTCTTCGCCACGTTGCGCTTGAGCTGGTAGTACACCTCCGGGCGCAGGGTGCGCAGCGCCGCATCTTCGAGCTCGTTCTTGATCCACGACACGCCCAGGCGATGGGCAATCGGCGCGTAGATGTCGAGCGTCTCCTGGGCGATCTCGCGCTGGCGGTCCGCCGGCAGATGCTGCAGGGTGCGCATGTTGTCGGTGCGATCGGCGAGCTTGATCAGGATGACCCGGATGTCGCGCGCCATCGCCAGCACCATCTTGCGGAAATTCTCCGCCTGCTTCTCCTCGCGGCTGGTGAAGTTGACCTGGCTGATCTTGGTCACCCCGTCGACCAGCGCCGCGATCTCGTCGCCGAACTCCCGCTGGATCTGCTCGAGGCTGGTCAGCGTGTCCTCGACGGTGTCGTGCAACAGGCCGGTGACGACGCTCGCCACGTCGAGCTTGAGGTCGGCGATCAGCACGGCGACGCCGACCGGGTGGACGAAGTACGGATCGCCCGACTGGCGGCGCTGGCCGCGATGCACGTCGCGCGAGAAGGCGTAGGCGCGCTGGATGAGGCCGGCGTCGGCGCCGCCGTGGTAGGCGCGCACCTTGGCCACCAAATCCTCGGCGTTGGTCATGCCCCCGCCCCCGGTCGGCGGCGCGCCGCGAAGTGCGCCTGCGCCGCCTGGCGCAGCTCGTCGACGAGCTGTGCAGGCGTGCGTTCGTCGGTGGCCAGCACGATGTCGTAGACGCGCGTGTCGGCCAGGTCGTAGCCGTAGATGGTGCGATAGCGGCCGGCGTCCGAGGCGTGGCGGATGCGGTTGACCTCGAGGACGGCACGCCAGTCGCTGCCCTCGCGCTCGGCCACCCGCCGGGCCCGCGTCTCCGGGCTGGCGTCGAGCCACACCTTGAGCGCGTCGAGGCCGTGCTCGGCCGCCAAGTACCCGGCCAGCCGGCCCTCGAGCACGACGTCACCCTGGCGCGCTCGCGCCGCCATCTGCGCGTCGAGGGCGCGGTCGATCGAGTGATCGCGCTCGCACTGGCGGTTGAACTCCTCCAGCGTCAGGCCGCGCCGCTTTGCCTCCTGGCGGTACAGGTCCCCGGCGTAGACGTGCGGCACCCCGAGCTCGGCCGCCAACAGCCGCGCCACCGTGGTCTTGCCGCTGCCCGGCACCCCGGAGATGGTGATCAGCATGGCCCCATCTTAGCCATTCGGAGCGGCCGGGCGAAGCGGCGCTACTCGACGTTCTGCACCTGCTCGCGCAGCTTCTCGATCTCGCCCTTGGCCTCCAGGGTCAGGCGCGTGACCTCGAGGTCGGCGCTCTTCGAGCCGATGGTGTTCACCTCGCGGTGGATCTCCTGCAGCAGGAAGTCGATCGCCTTGCCGACCGAGCCGGGCTGGCGCAGGAGCTCCGCCAGGCGGCCGAGATGACTGGCCAGCCGCACCAGCTCCTCGGTCACGTCGCAGCGCTCGGCCAGCAGGGCCGCCTCCTGCACCAGCCGCTCCTCGCTCACCACCCCCTTGCCGAGCGCCTGGGCGACGCGCTCGCCGAGGCGCCGGGCGAGCTCGGGCACCAGGGCGTTGGCGCGCCGCTGCAGGCCGGCGTGCAAGGCGCGCAGGCGCTTCAGGCGTCCCAGCATGTCGGCCTGCAGGCCCCGCCCTTCGCGCCGGCGCGCGGCGCTGAATTGCCGCAGGGCCGCCGTCAACAGCCGCTTGATGCGCGGCAGATCGGCGCCGGCGTCGCTGCGGCGCTCGGTCACGCGCACCAGCTCGGCGCCGCGCTGCATGAAGGTGCCGATGTCGATCGCGCCGGGGAGCTTGAGCGCCGCCTGCACCTGGCGCCAGGAGCCCAGCAGGGCCCGCGCTAGCGCGGTGTTGACCTCGACGGCGAAGCCCTCATCGGCACCGCCGGCGCGGTACACGCTGACGTCGATCTTGCCGCGTTCGGCCGCGGCGCTCACCTGGGCGCGCAGCTCCGCCTCCCAGGCCTGGCATTCGCGCGGCAGCGACAACTTGACGTCGAGAAAGCGCTGGTTGACGCTGCGCACCTCCACCGACAACCGCCGCCCCCTGCCCTGCCAGCTCGCCTGGCCGAATCCGGTCATGCTGCGCATGGACCCTCCCTTTTCGCGCCTCGCCCGCGATCTGACTGCCCGTCGCAGGTTGTTAGGTTGTTACGTCGTTAGGTTGTTAGGATATGAAAAGGCAGCCAAGGAGAGGAATTAAACAACCTAACAACTAACAACCTAACAACTAACAACCTAACAACTAACAACCTAACAACTAACAACCTAA
>CAYYWP010000229.1:3868-5536 GCA_964475125.1 uncultured Binatia bacterium (SeqCode)
CAACTAACAACCTCCTTCGGCCCGCCCTCTCCATCCCGGCGCGGCCGACTCACGGGCGGCGCGCCCGCAGGTCGGCGCGCAGGCGCGCGGCGCTGATCGTCGCCGTGCCGACCTCGCCGACGACCAGTCCGGCGGCGTGATTGGCCAGCACCGCCGCCGTCTCCAAGCTCGCGCCGGCGCCGAGCGCCAGGGCGCAGGCGGCGACCACCGTATCGCCGGCGCCGGTGACGTCGTAGACGTGGCGGGCGACGGTGGGAAAGTGGCGCATCGGCGCGCCGCGCGCGAACAGCGACATGCCCTGCTCGCCGCGCGTGATCAGCAGCGCCTCGGCACGCCAGCGTTCGAGCAGGACCGCCCCCGCCCGGGCCAGGCTCGGGGCATCGTCGATCTCGACGCCCGACGCCTGGCTCGCTTCATCGCGGTTCGGGGTCAGCAGGCTGGCACCGCGATAGAAGGGAAAGTTGGCCTGCTTCGGATCGATCAGCAGCGGAAACGGCCGCCGCGCCCGCACCGCGGCCAGCGCCGAGAGCAGCGCCGGCGTGATCAACCCCTTGCCGTAGTCGGAGACGACGACGACGTCGGCCTGCCCGAGGTGGGCGAGCAAGAAGCCGCGCGCCCGCGCCGCCGCCGCACTGTCGCGCCGGCCGTCGTCCTCACGGTCGAGCCGCACCACCTGCTGCTGATGGGCGATGATGCGCGTCTTGTGCGTGGTCGCGGCCGTGCGTCCCTGCACCACCCCGCGCACGTCGGCGCCGATGGCGCGCAACTCGGCCAGCAGGGCCCGCCCGGCAGTATCGCTGCCGACCACCCCGCAGACCAGCACCTGGCCGCCGAGGGCGCGGATGTTGTTGACCACGTTGGCGGCGCCGCCGAGTCGGCGGTCCTCGGCCGTGACCCGCACCACCGGCACCGGGGCCTCGGGCGAGATGCGTTCCACCCGACCCCAGACGAAGTGGTCGAGCATGAGATCGCCGGCGACCAAGACCCGCAGGCGTGCAAAGCGGCCGATCGCCGCCAGCGCCGGGCGCAGCCCGAGACGGCCATCCGCCGTCACCCGCACACCTCGAGCGCGGGCGCGGCAGTCCCCGCCGCGCTGGCGCCGGCGAGCACGCGCTCGATGCGCGCCAGCACCATGGCGGGGGTGATCGACTCCATGCACAGCTGACCGATCGGGCAGCGCGCACGGTAGCACGGCACGCACGGGGCGTCGCCACGGATGATCTCGCCGCGCCACGGTCCGGAGCGGCGCGGACTGGTGGCGCCGAACAGCGCCACCAGCGGCGTGCCGACCGCATCGGCGATATGCATCGGGCCGCTGTCGGGACCGACCGCGACGGTCGCACATTCCATGATGGCGATCACCTCGCGCAACGAGGTGCGGCCGACGCAGTTCACCACCGCCCCGGCGTCCGCGGCGACGACGGCGTCGGCGAAGGCGGCATCGCGTTTGCCTCCGATCAGCACCACGCCGAAGCCGCGGCGCTGCAGCGCGCGGCTCAAGGCCGCGGTCGCCTGCGGCAGCCAGCGCCGGCTCTCCCAACTCGAGCCGACGTAGAGCACGGCGATGCGCCGGCCCGCCGCCGCCCCCAGCGACGAGGCCCGCGAGCGTGGGGCCGCGCTGGCCGCGGCGCAGCACGCGACGAGCGGCGCCCGCTGCCCGAGGCGTAG
>CAYYWP010000229.1:5546-7178 GCA_964475125.1 uncultured Binatia bacterium (SeqCode)
CACCCCGCCCCGACGTCGCGCCCGGCGCGGCCCCGCCCCGCCGCCGCCGCCAGCGCCGCGGCGCGCTCGCGTTCCGCCGCGCTGGCCGCCAGCGCGAAGTCGACCGGCGCCGGCGGCACGCCCAGGTGATCGGCGAAGCGCTGGAAGTGCATCAGCTTGGCGCTGAAGGTGTCGACGGGCGCAATGGTGTCGGTGCTGAAGAACCAGTTGCCCTCGCGGGAGTTGCGCCAGTGAAAGCCGAGGCGCGCCGGCGCGCCGCTCGCCCAGGCGAAGAGGCCGCTCTTGAAGTGGCGCTGCAGGTCGAGGCTCAGCTCGGCACGACTGGCGCGCAGGGCGCGCAGCATCGCCACCAGCGCCGCCGCCCCATGCCCGCGCCGAAAGATCAGCACTTCGTCGACCGCCGGATGGCGCTCGAGCACGGGCGCCGCCAGCGGCTCGACGGCCCACATGATGTGCGCGTCCGGCCAGCCGGCGCGCAACCGCCGCGCCAGGGGCAGGCCGCAGACCACATCGCCGATCGCCCCGAGCAGGACGATGAGGACCCGACCCGGAGGGGTCATACGATCACCCCGCGCCGCGGCGGCTCCGGGCCCGCGGTCGCGCCCGACCCATTCGCCGCCAGCGCGCCGAGCAGCAGCAGCGCCAGCAGGGCGTGCAGGACCGCCGCCGCGGTGGCGACGCGGCAGCGCCCGGCACTCGACCCACCGCCCCACCAGGCCCCCGCCAACACGGCGAGGAAGGGAACCACCGCCGCCAGCGCCAGGCATCCGAGCTGCCGGCGCGCCACCCACCAGGACGGCAGACCGAGACAGACCAGCGCCAGGACCCAGCTGCCGTCGGCGTAGCGGCGCTGCCGGCGCCAGGGGCGCCCGGCGGCGAGCCCGATCAGCAGCGCCAGGGATATGTAGAGCGCCGCCTGCTCAGCTGATCCATCGCTGAGCACCACGCCGCCGGCCGGTCCGGCGAAGAATCGTCCCGGCATCAGGACCGTGTAAAGGCCGAGCAGTAACGCCGCCGCGATCCAGGCGGTGGCCACCGCGACCGCCGCGGCCTGCAGCACTCGCCGGCTCGGCTCATGCGCCTCGGCAGTCAGGTAGCGCAGCCCGGCCAACAGCGACGAGTACAGCGCCGGCCAGATGAGCGCGCCGGCCGGCGACTGGCCACCGTCGCACGCCGCCAAGACGCCGGCGGCCATCAGCACCCCGGCCAACGCCGCGCGCAGCAGGGTCGGATCGAGCAGGCAACGCATCAGGACCGCGGCGGTCGCCAGCGCGGTCAGTGGCACGGCGAGCGGGCCGCTGCCCGCCGCACTCAGCACCGGGGCGGAGAAGGCCGTCAATGCCAGCGCCCCGAGCCCACCCGCCGGGCCGTACGTCCGCAGCCCGGCGTACAGGACCAGTCCGCCGAGCCCGAGGTAGGCGAGTAGCCCGCTCGTCCGGGCCAGCCCCGAGACCGGCGGGCTCGCGGCCGCGGTGAGCACGGCGAGCCCGCCGAGGGTGAGCAACGCCGCGCCGCGGAGGGCAGCCGTTCGAGCAGTCATGGCCGGCGCCGATGCTATCCTTGATCTGACAAAAACCTCAACGCAGAGACCCAGAGTTACCATGTGCTGGAGGGCCAGCATGAGGTTGCAGA
>CAYYWP010000230.1:0-7119 GCA_964475125.1 uncultured Binatia bacterium (SeqCode)
CAGCTGCGCCTCGCGGACCTTGTATCCCAGTTTTTCGTTGCGATCGTCGAGCGTGGCGCGCACCCCGGCGGTTTGCAAGCGCGTGCACACCTCGCGGCCGTACGCCGCTTGCCGCTCGGTCAGCGTCAGCACGCGCGCTTGCTCGGGCGCGAGCCAGAGCGGGAACGCGCCGGCACAATGTTCGATCAGGATGCCCATGAAGCGCTCGATCGTCCCCAGGATGGCGCGGTGAATCATCACCGGTCGCGCCTCGCTGCCATCGGGCCGCACGTAGGTGAGATCGAAGCGCTCGGGCAAGGCGCCGAAATCCAATTGCACGGTCGCCAACTGCCACTCGCGCCGCAACGCGTCGACCACCATGAAGTCGATCTTGGGGCCATAGAACGCGCCGTCGCCGGCGTTGACGACGTACGCCACGCCGGCATCGGTCAGCGCCTCCGCCAGCGCCGCCTCGGCGCGCTGCCACATCTCGTCGCTACCGATCGACTGCTCGGGGCGAGTCGAGAGCAGGACGCGGCGCTCGGCGAAGTCGAAATCGCCGTACACCTCATCGACCATGCGCAGCAGCATCGCGATCTCGCTGCCGATCTGCTCCGGCATGCAAAAGATGTGCGCGTCGTCCTGCGAGAAGCTGCGCACGCGGGTCAGGCCGTGCAGCGTCCCCGAGCGCTCGGCCCGGTGCAGGCGACCGAAGTCGGCGTAGCGGATGGGGAGCTCGCGATACGAGCGCTTGCGGCTGTTGAAGATCAGGCAATGCGCCGGGCAGTTCATCGGCTTCACCGCGAACTCGCGCTCCTCGAGCGTGGTGAAGTACATGTTGTCGCGGTAGTTGTCGTAGTGGCCCGAGCGTTTCCACAGCGCCACGTCCATCACCTGCGGCGTGATGACCTCATCGTAGCCGTACTTGCCGTACAGGCGCCGCACGTAGGCAATGAGCTCGTTGTAGACGAAGGCGCCCTTGGGATGGAAGAAGGGACTGCCGGGCGCCACGGCGTCGAAGGAGAACAGATCGAGCTCCTTGCCGAGCTTGCGGTGATCGCGGCGCTTGGCTTCTTCGAGGCGGGCGAGGTGGTCCGCCAGCGCCTCGGGGGTGGCGAAGGCGGTGCCATAGATGCGCTGCAACATCTCGTTGCGCTCGTCGCCGCGCCAGTAGGCCCCGGCCAGGCCGGTGAGCTTGAAGGCCCGGTGCACCCCGGTGCTCGGCACGTGCGGGCCGCGGCAGAGATCGACGAACTCCCCTTGCCGGTAGAGACTGACGCGGGCGTCGGGCAGATCGCGGATGATCTCCGCCTTGTAGTGCTCGCCCTGGGCGGTGAAAAACTCGATCGCCGCGTCGCGCTCCATCTCCTCGCGCACCACCGGCACGTCCTGCTTGGCGATGCCGCGCATCTCGGCCTCGATGCGCTCGAGGTCCTCGGGCGTGAACGGCGTCTCCTTCTTGATGTCGTAGTAGAAGCCGTCCTCGATCACGGGCCCGATGGTGATCTGCGTCTGCGGAAACAGCCGCTTGACCGCCTGCGCCATGAGATGAGCGCTCGAGTGGCGCAAGACGTCGAGCCCCTCGGGCGAGTCGACCAGCACCGGCGCGATCGCACCGTCGGCGTCCAACGGGTAGGCGAGGTCGACCACGCGGCCGCCGACGCGCGCTGCCACGGCGCCTTTCAGCGCCACTCCGGCTGACTTGAGGGCGGCGACGACCGATGTCCCCTTCTCCACCGGGCGAGAGCTCCCATCCGGGAGCGTCACGGTCAGACTCATTTCCGGGCTCGCTTTGTCGAAACGATCGAGGCGACGGGCATCAGGGCCTCCCGCGCGACGCGCCGCCGCATGCAGGAGCGAGGATGGTAGGCACGGGCGGATTTGAACCGCCGACCCCTTCCGTGTCAGGGAAGTGCTCTCCCCCTGAGCTACGTGCCTTCGCGCCTTGTGCTCCCGATCGTCGCGCTCCACTTCCCGCCGCGAGGGCGGGAACGACTCGTCCCGCCGACCCTCGTCAACGCCGCAAGTTGTTGAATCAGACCGAATTTAGTTCGCTAGCAACTCGGCCCGTAAGGGTCAAGGAAGGAGCCTTTGAAACCACGAAGGTCACGAAGGGCTCGAAACGGCAAGGGGTCTCTCGCGACTCCGCCCCCGAACGGGGGGCCGGGGCGGATCCCTTAACCGCCTGACAGCCAACCGCCTAACGGCTGGCCTCTAGAACTGGTAGGTGATCTTCAGGCCGACTTCGTCGCGGCGTGAGTTCAGCCCGCCGGCGCCCCACGGGTCGAGGCTGGTGCTGTCCGACCCAAGGGTCGAGTAGAAGTTCAGGCGCGCCTGAATGATCAGGTCGTTGGTCATGAAGTAGTCGAGCTTGAGCTGGGAGAGGAAGTTGCGGTTCACCGGATCGATGGCGATGGCGACGAAGGGCACGATCGTGCCACCGGCATAGAACGACGTCGCCGCCAACGTGGTGAGGAGCTCCCACTGGCGCAGGGCATCGGCACTGCCGTCACTGAACGTGGTGATGCTGGCGTCCTGCGTGCGCTCCGTCTGGCCGGTGTAGATGCCGTTCGCCCACTGCACCCGCCCGCTGCGCCGCACAGAATCCGGGAAGACGTTGGGGTTCTGCTGGTCGGGCGAGAAATACGGCCGCTCGCCGGCGCTCAGGATCGAGCCGCGCAGCTTCGACGCCGTGCCGGCGATGTAGCTCCAGAAGAACTGCCCGGTGATGAACCAGGTCGTGCGGGGATTGAGCCACTTGATCCAGGTGGGGCGGTCGAAGCCGATCATGCCGGCCCACACATCGCGCTTGGTGAAGCCGAGCGGGGCGAACACGCCGGGCAGTGGTTGGAATACGCCGGGCGCCACCTCCTGCTCGACCTGCACGCGATCCGACAAGTAGCCGGATTGGAACGGCGCGCCGAGTTGGTAGGCCATCTCCATGCGCAAGACGGTGTTGGTCAGATCGCCGTCGAAGTAATTCCCGGTCACGCCGAAGATGTGCGTGTAGGGGAAGACGAACTCGGCATCCACTTGCGCCGGGAACACCGGGGCGCGCACGCCGACCAGGTTGGCGAGCGGGCTGCTCGGATCATCGGGATTCTGGCGCACCGCGTTGTTCCCCTGGAAGGTCGGCACGACGATGCGATTGATCTTCAGGCCGAAGGGTGCCGCCGCCGCGGCGCCGATGCCGC
The DNA here is from genome assembly GCA_964475125.1 of uncultured Binatia bacterium (SeqCode). Lineage (GTDB taxonomy): Bacteria > Desulfobacterota > Binatia > HRBIN30 > CADEER01 > CAYYWP01. The sequence goes on from CAYYWP010000230.1 coordinate 3,174, forward strand.
GCGAACGGGCGTACAAATAGTTGGCGGTGAACTCGAACCCGTGCCGCTCGACGCCGTGAAAGCGGATGCCGATATCGCTCGCGTCCGCGGCGTTGCGGCTGAACTGGCCGTGCAAATAGTTGGTGTTGTGCAGCGTGGCCAGACCGTACAGTTGCCGGCAGGCGTCGCTGCGGCACCCCGGCGGCGGGCCGAAGAAACTGCTGAGGATGAACGGCTGCGTCGGACTGGCGAGCTGGATCTGGCCGGAGCGCACCGCGTTGGGCACCGGGACGCCCCAGGGCGCCGGCAGGAAGCGCACCTTGTTGCCGGGGACGAAATCGCCCGGGTTCCAGACGACCTCGGCGAAGGCGTTGCTGATCGGCCCCAGAGTGCCGAAGTCCCAGATCATCTTGATCAGCCACAGCGGCACCCGGATCTTGTCCCAGTCTTCCTGCTGCAGGTGCCAGGTGGTGTCGAGCGGGTTGATGATGTCCATGAGGCGGAACTGATCGCTCTCGCCCCAGATCACCTGCTGGCGGCCGATGCGGAAGTTGAGCGGCGCGTCGGCCAGATCAATGTCGATGTAGGCTTCGCGCAGCGAGTTCTCGAACATCAGCTCGTCGCGCCCCGAGCGCGAGATGCTGGTGTACAGACCCGAGCGCAGGCTGGTACACCCCGGGGTGGAGCAAATGCACTGCGGCGTCGTGCAGGAGCGGCCGATCAAGTTGCCGGCGATTGGTCCGCCGACGAAATCGTCGTCCGGTGTCACCCCTTTCTGGCGGCCGCCCGGAGCGATGTCCCAGAAACTGTCGTAGACGCCTCGATAAAGGACATAGAGCTTGGAACGCTTGATGAAGGGCACCTGGAAGCGATCCAGCAGCTTGCCCTTCTGGAGCCACTCGTAGTCGAGGCGAATGAGCGCCGTGTTGCGGTTCTGGATGAACTGCCACTCCTCGATCGAGCTGGCGCGCAGGAGGTTCTGCGTGTCGACCGAGCCCGAGAGCTCGAGGGGACCGTACTTGACCGTCGCCTGCGCCGCCGGCTCCGCCGCCACCACCGCCATGCACATCCCAAGCGCGACCGAGAGCCCCGCCCATCGCACTGCGCTCCTGCGTCGTGCCATACGGCCCCCTTTCTCCGCCAGCCGGCCACTCGCGGACCGGCGCTGCCAGCGTCGAGACGGGCGAGTCTTACTGAACATTGCCGGCGGAAGGCAAGCCAGAAGTGACGCGGCGCGTTGACTCGGCCCCGCGGCCGCTGGTACTCGCGCCGCATGTCCACGGTGCGCACCCGCTTTGCGCCCAGCCCGAGCGGCCACCTGCACCTCGGCGGGGCCCGTACCGCCCTGTTCAACTATCTCTTCGCGCGCCATCAAGGCGGGACCTTCGTCCTGCGCGTCGAGGACACCGACCGCCAGCGCTCGACGGCGGAATCGACGCAGGCGATCTTCGACAGCCTGCGTTGGCTCGGGCTCGAGTGGGACGAAGGGCCGTTCTTTCAAAGCCAGCGCGATGCGCTCTACCGCGAAGCCGCCGACCGTCTGCTCGCGACCGGCCACGCCTACCGCTGCATCTGCACGCCCGAGGACCTGGAACAGCAGCGCCTGGCCGCCCAGGCGGCAGGGGGCAAGCTGATGTACAGCCGGCGCTGCCGCGACCGCACCGACCTACCGCCACACGTCCCGTTCACCGTTCGCCTGCGCGTGCCCCTGCGCGGCGAAACGCTGGTCAACGACGCCTTGCGCGGCGCCGTGGTGTTTCAGAACACCGAGATCGACGACCTCATCCTGGTGCGCAGCGACGGCTCGCCCACCTACAATTTCTCCGTCGTGGTCGACGACGCCCTGATGGGTATCACGCACAACATCCGTGGCGACGACCATCTCGCCAATAGCCCCAAGCAGGTGCGGATCTATACCGCCCTCGGCCATGCGCCGCCGCTGTTCGCGCACGTACCGTTGATCCTCGGCCTCGATCGCGCCCGGCTCAGTAAACGCCACGGCGCGACCTCCGTGCTGTCCTACCGCGATGCCGGGTACCTGCCCGAGGCGCTGAACAACTATTTGGTGCGCCTGGGGTGGTCCGCCGGCGATCAGGAGATCTTCACCCGCGCCGAGCTGATCGAGAAGTTCTCGCTCGACCACGTCGGCGCCTCGGCGGGCGTCTTCAACCCGGAGAAGCTCGAGTGGGTCAACGCCCAGCACCTCAAACGGACTCCAGTCGCCGAGCTCGCCCAGCTGATCAAGCCCTTCATCGCCGAGCGCGGCTGGTCCGTGCCGGGCGACGACGCCTGGCTGGCACGTATGGCGTCGACGCTGCAGGAGCGCGCCAAGACGCTGGTCGAGCTGGTCGACGCGGCCGCCTACTACTTGACCGATACGATCACCATCGACTCCGCTGCGGCGGCCAAACACTTGGCCAACGCCAACCGGGCCGCGCTGCTCGATCTGCGCGCCGCGCTGGCCGCCGCTACCGAGTGGACCACACCGGCGATCGAGGTCGCTTTTCAGGTCGTCCTGGCCCGCCACCAGCTGCCGCTCGGCAAGCTGGCGCAGCCGATGCGCGTCGCCCTGACCGGCGGCACGGTCAGCCCGGGGATCTACGAGGTCGCCGAGGTGATCGGGCAGGCGCGCACGCTGGCCCGCCTCGACCGCGCCCTGCCCCTGGTCGGCCAGGCGGCGGCAGGCACCGCCTGAGACCCGTACGGCGGCCGGGGGCGATGCCACGGCGGTGGCGTGCGCCGCGGAGCGGCGCGCGCCAAGTCGGGAGCACGTGCGTCCCTTACGGTGGCGGTGTGGCGCGCTGCTTCTGCTCGATCTTCGCCCAGGCGTCGCGCAGGGCGACCGTGCGGTTGAAGACCAACTTGCCCAGACCGGCGTCTGTATCGAGGCAGAAGTAGCCGTGGCGCTCGAATTGCACTCGCTCGCCCGGTCGCATGGCCGCCAGGCTGGGCTCGAGCCGGCAGCCGTGCAGCGTCTCCAGGGACTGCGGATTGAGTGCACCGATGAAGGCCTGATCGGTGCGCTCGAGGTTGGGATTCTCGACCGTGAACAGCCGATCGTACAGCCGGACCTCGGCCGGCACGGCGTGGGCGGCCGACACCCAGTGCAGGGTGGCCTTCACCTTGCGTCCATCCGGGGCATCCCCACCGCGGGTCGCCGGATCGTAGGTGCCGCGCAGCTCGACGATCTCGCCGGCCGCGTCCTTCACCACCCGCTCGCAGCGCACGAAGTACGCATAGCGCAGGCGCACCTCGCGGCCCGGGGCGAGGCGAAAGAACTGCTTCGGCGGGTCGAGGCGGAAATCGTCCTGCTCGATGTACAGCTCGCGCCCGAACGGCACCCGCCGCGCGCCCATCGTCGAGTCTTCCGGATTGTTGATCGCCTCCAGCTCTTCGCTCTGTTCGGCGGGGTAGTTCTCGATCACCAGCTTGAGCGGCCGCAGCACCGCCATGGCGCGCGGCGCCCGGCGGTTGAGGTCGTCGCGCACGGCGTGCTCGAGCATGGCGATGTCCACCAGGCTGTCGCGCTTGGAGACGCCGATGGCGGCGCAAAAGGCGCGGATCGCCTCCGGCGTGTAGCCGCGGCGGCGCAACCCGGCCAGCGTCGGCATGCGCGGATCGTCCCAGCCGGCGACGTGACCATCCTGGACGAGCGTCAGCAGGCGGCGCTTGCTCAGCACCGTGTAGGTCAGGTTGAGACGGGCGAACTCGTACTGGCGCGGCCGGTACGGCACCGGCAGGTTGTCGACGATCCAGTCGTAGAGCGGCCGGTGGTCTTCGAACTCGAGCGTGCAGATCGAGTGGGTGACCCCCTCGATGGCATCCGAGAGGGCATGGGCGAAGTCGTACATCGGGTAGATGCACCACGTCTCGCCGGTGCGGTGATGGGGGGCGCGCTTGATGCGATAGAGCGTCGGATCGCGCAGGTTGATGTTGGGCGACGCCATGTCGATCTTGGCGCGCAGCA
>CAYYWP010000231.1:0-7036 GCA_964475125.1 uncultured Binatia bacterium (SeqCode)
GCAGAATCTTCTCTGATCCCCTAACCGCCTCACCCCCCACACCCCGAACCGCCTGCCCCCTACTACTTGACAACCTTCTTTCGTCCTCCATATGCGTTCGCTCGATCTCCACAGCACCCGGTCAATGGTTCGGCCGCTGCGTCTCCAGCGACAGAGGGGAGCCGTGTGACCAAGCGGCTGCGGAGATCGAAGGGAGGGTGAGCTGCTGTGGCATTGAAAACGAAGAGCGCGAGTCTCCTGGGCGCGGCGGTGCGCCGTACAGAGGATGCGCGCCTGACGACCGGTCGGGGCCAGTACATCGACGACGTCGAGTTACCGCGCATGCTCGAGGCGGCGATCCTGCGCAGCCCGCATCCACACGCGAAGATCGTGCGCATCGATGCGACGCGCGCGCTCGAGCTGCCCGGCGTGTACGCGGTGCTCACCGGTCGCGAGCTCGCCGAGGTGGCCCGGCCGCAGCCGGTGATGTGGCACCTCATCCCCGGCCAACGCGAGACCTATACGTACGCCATGGCGGTCGACCGCGTACGCTGGGTCGGGCAAGCGGTGGCGGCGGTGGCGGCGCGCGACCGCTACGTCGCCGAGGACGCGCTGGCGTTGATCGAGGTGGAGTACGAGCAGCTGCCGGTGGTGGCGAATCTCGACCGCGCGCTCGCCCCGGGAGCGCCGAAGCTCTACGACGACTGGCCCGACAACGTCATGGGACGCGTGACCTTGACCAAAGGCGACGCCGATGCGGCATTCGCCGCCGCCGATGTCACCGTCCGCGAACGCTTCAAGGTCGGACGCCATTTCGCCTGCCCGCTCGAAACTCGAGGCTGCGTGGCCAGCTGGGATCCGTACTCGGACGAGATCGACCTGTGGCTCTCCGGGCAAGGGCCGAACACGGCGCGCGATCTGCTCGGTGAGACCCTCGGGCTGCCGATCCACAAGATCCGCGTTCGCACGCCGGATGTCGGCGGCGGCTTCGGCTGCAAGTTCGACTTCTACGGTGAGGAAGTGATCGCCTGCATCCTCGCCAAGCGCACCGGTCGACCGGTGAAGTACATCGAGGATCGACTCGAGAGCTTCGTCGCCACCGCGCATGCCCGCGAGCTGGTGATCGACGCGGAGATGGCGGCGACCAAGGACGGCAAGATCACCGGCATCCGGGCGACGTTGTACGGCGTGCTCGGCGGCGGTCTCTCGCTGGTGGGTTCCGGACCGCCGTGGCTCGCCGCCAGCCTGGTGACCGGACCGTACAACGTGCCCAACGTGAGCTCGACGCTGGTCAGCGTGGTCACCAATCGCGCCCCGTACGGCTCCTATCGCGGCTGGGGACAACCCAAAGCCAACCTCGTGCACGAGCGGCTGGTCGAGCTCATCGCCCGCAAGCTCGGCATCGACCGCAACGAGGTGCGGCGGCGCAACTTCCCCAGTCCGAACGAGTTCCCGTTCAACACCGGTGTGGTGTGGACCTACGACAGCGGTCGCTACGCCGATTGCCTGGACCTCTGTCTCAACGGTCTGAAGGAGCACGGCTGGTGGAAGCGCCAGGAAGAGGCCCGCAAGGCCGGGCGCTCGGTGGGCATCGGCTTCTCCTTTCACATGGAAGTCACCGCGTTCGGCCCGAGCCGATTGCTCAACGACGTCGGCCTCGCCCACTCCGGCTTCGATGAAGAAGTCGTGCGCATCGACTCCAGCGGTCGCGTCACCGTCTTCAGCGGCCAGGCCGCCCTCGGCCAGGGCATCCAGACGACGCTGGCGCAGGTGGCGGCGCAGACGCTCGGCGTGCCGCTCGAGGACGTCACGGTGGTGGTGGGCGACACGACGAACTGCCCGTACACGGGCTACGGCACCGGCGCCAGTCGCGGTGCGGCGCTCGGTGGCGCGGCGATCATTCGCGCCGGTGAAAAGCTGCGCGAGCAGGTGCTGCGCATCGCCGGCCAGATCCTCGAGGTGGCGCCGGAGGACTTGACGATCGAGAACGGCCGCATCTCGGTGGTCGGCGTGCCCGACCGCTTCATCACCATGGCGGACGTCGGCGACGCCGCCTACCGGCGGTTGAGCGGCAAGCTGCCCGACGGCATGCAGCCGACGCTCGAGGAGCGTTGCGCCTTCGACCCCGAGGCCTTCGCCATGACGTATGGCTGTACGGCGGCGATGACCGAGGTCGATCGCGAAACCGGTGTGGTCACGCTGCTCGACTACCTCACGGCGCACGACTGCGGCACGGTCATCAATCCCACCATCGTCGACGGGCAGCTGCACGGCGGCGCCGCGCAAGCGATCGGCGGCGCACTGTACGAAGAGCTGGTGTATGACGACGCCGGCCAGCCGGTGACCACGACCTTCATGGACTACCTGCTGCCGACCGCCTCGGAGGTGCCGCGCTTCACGCTGCTGCACATGGAGACGCCGTCGCCCCACATTCCGGGCGGCATGAAGGGGGTCGGCGAGTCGGGCATCATCCCGGCCTTCGCCGCCATTTCCAACTCGCTCGACGACGCGCTCAGTGACCTCGGCGTCACGGTCACCACGTTGCCGGCCACACCGCCGCGAATGCTCGAACTCATTCGATCGGCGCGGACGGGGGCGTAACCGTGAAACCGCCGAAATTCGACTACCACCGTCCCTCGACGCTCGCCGAGGCGTTCGCCCTGCTGGAGCGCTACGGCGACGAGGCGAAGGTCATCGCCGGGGGCCAGAGCCTGATGCCGCTGCTCAGCATGCGGCTCGCCCAGCCGGGTGCCATCATCGACCTCAACGCGCTCAGCGACCTCGCCTACCTGCGCCTGTCGAACGGTCACCTCCACGTCGGTGCGCTGACCCGCCAGCGGCAGCTCGAAACCGATCCCGTCGTGAGCCAGGAGCTGCCGATTCTGCGCCAGGTCGTCCACCACGTCGGCCACGTGCCAATTCGCAACCGCGGCACGGTCGGTGGCAGCCTGGCGCACGCCGATCCAGCCGCCGAGTTGCCGGTCGCCATGCTGACGCTCGAGGCCACGATGGTCGCCGCCGGTCGCGGCGGGACGCGGCGCATTCCGGCGGCGGACTTCTTCGCCGGCTACTTCACCACCGCGCTGGCGGCGACCGAAATCCTCACCGCCATCGAGGTGCCGGTGCTGCCGCGCACCGCTGGCTGCGCTTTCGAGGAGCTGGCGCGCCGGCATGGCGATTTCGCCATCGTCGCCGCCTTGGCAATCGTCACCCTCGACGCCAAGGGGCAGCTCGCCAGCGTCCGCCTCGGCGTCGCCGGCGCCGGGCCGACGCCGATCCGCCTGCGGGCCGTGGAAGCCAAGCTGACCGGCAGCACACCGAGCGCGGAGGCAATCCGGGCCGCGACCGACACCGCCGGCGAGCACATCGACCCGCCGTCCGACATCCATGCCAGCGCCGACTACCGCCGCGCGATGGTGAGTGTGTTGGCGCGCCGCAGCCTGCTGCGCGCCGTCAGCGGCGCCAAGGGGTGAACCGTGAGCGCGAAAACCACCGTGACGTTGACGATCAACGGCCGCACCTACGAGGAAACGTGCGAGCCGCGCCTGACGTTGGCCGACTTCATCCGCCACACCTGCGGCCTGACCGGCACCCACCTCGGCTGTGAGCACGGCGTCTGCGGCGCCTGCACGATTCTGCTCGACGGCAAGACCGTGCGCTCCTGCCTCATGCTCGCCGTGCAGGCCGAAGGCGCCCAGATCACGACCGTCGAGGGCCTCGGGCGCGATGGGCAGCTGCACCCCCTGCAGGACGCCTTCTCCGAGAAGCACGGCTTGCAGTGCGGCTTTTGCACCCCGGGCATGTTGATGATCGCCCACGAGCTCCTGCAGGAAAACCCCAACCCGAGTGAAGCGGAGATCCGCGAGCGCATCTCGAGCAACCTGTGCCGCTGCACGGGGTATCACTTCATCATCGACGCGATCCGCAGCGCCGCAACCGCGCCGCGCTCCGGCACCTGAGCCACGCCCGCGGCAGCACCGGCGCGCGCGGCTATACTCTCGTCGGGGCATTGACCGGCGCGCGGCTCAGTCAACGCCGCGCGCGCCGGCCCGAGCCCATCATGTTCGTCACTCTGAAGAGGAGGCTACTGTGGAAATCAAGAACGAGTTCACGCTCGACCTGCCGCCCGACACCGCCTACAACCTGTTGCTCGATCTCGAGAAGGTCGCCCCCTGCGTGCCGGGAGCCGAACTCGGCGCCAAGCGCGAGGATGGCTCGCACGGGATCAAGTTGGTGGTCAAGCTCGGTCCGATGCGCTTCGTGTACGACGGCACCGTGCAGATCGCCGAGCGCGACAACGCCGCCCGTCGCGCCGTGATCGTCGGACAGGCGCGCGAGACGAGCGGGCAGGGCACGGCCAAGGCCACGATCTCGATGACCGTGTCTGCCGACGGTGCGGCGTCCAAGGTGTCCGCCGTCGCCGAGGTCGGGCTGACCGGCCGGGCCGCGCAGATGGGCCGCGGCATGGTCGACGACGTGGCGAAGAAGATGATCGTCGACATGGCCGCCAGCCTGAAGACGCGTTTCGCGCAGGCGTAACGAGCGCGGCGGGGCGGTGCCGGCACCGCCTGCCGGGTCACCGCGTATCGGGACGAGCTGTAGCCGCGGGACCTGTGCCCGCCGGCGACGCCGCGCGTCGCCCGGCGGTGGCGGGTGCGGCACGATGTGACCGCCGATGTCGTGCACCCGGCGCTCGGAACACCAGTGCCGCGCCCCACCCCACCGGGCAGCGCCCTGCGCTGCCGGCGGCCACAGGTGCCGCGGCTACGGCTTGCAGGAACCCTACCGTGACCCTTCGTACCCAGCTTAGCGCACCGACGCCGAGTGGGGGGTACGGCACGATGTGACCGCCGATGTTGAGCACCCGGCGGTCGGGACACCAGTGCCGCGCTCGCCCACCTGCCGGCTCGCGTGCCGGGTCACCGCGCATCGGGGCGAGCTGTAGCCGCGGGACCTGTGCCCGCCGGCGACGCCGCGCGTCGCCCGGCGGTGGGGGGTGCGGTACGATATGACCGCCGGTGTCGAGCAACCGGCGGTCGGGACACCAGTGCCGCGCCGCACCCCAACCGGGCAGCGCCTTGCGCTGCCGGCGGCCACAGGTGCCGCGGCTACGGCTTGCAGGGACCCTTCTGTGACCCTTCGTACCAGTATCGGGGCGGGCACGCGGTCTTCACTCGCGCGCCAAGAGCTGATCGAGCAACTGCGGGGTGTCGGCCAGGAAGCCGGCAGCCGGGAGGCGGCGCAGGAAGACGGCGAAATCGGGGTGGGCGCGGACTGCGGCCGCGACATCCTGTCGCGCCTCCGCCAGCCGTCCGGCCCGCGCCAGGAGGACGCCGCGCCACAGCGTCGGCTCGAGATTGCGCTGGCCGAGAATCGCCTGCGCTTTGCGCAGGTGCGCCAAGGCGGCGTCCACCTGTTCCGGCCGGGCGGTGAAGGCCTGGCTCATCAGCCCTTCGGTGGCGAACAAGTCGAGCATGTGGCCGAAGGCGAACGTCTGATCGAGCAGGCGGCGGCACTCGGCCAGCGGGTCGTCGCTGTCGTCGGCGCGGATGTCGACCAAGACGTGATTCCACGGCTGCGCCGAGCGCTCGGCGCCGACGACCAGGATCGCCGCCGATTGCTTGCCGCGGATGTCGCCGCCGTCGGCTTCGGCCGCTTCGAGGGCCTCGAGCAGCCGCACCGCGAAGATGCTGGTCGAGCGCTCGTACACCTTGCGCATGGCGTGGATGGCCGACGGCCGCGCCATCATGTTGGCCTGGATCGCCAAGCCGGGTGCGACGATGTGGCCCGCCTCGGCGACGCAGCCCGAGCCGGTGTGCGACTCGGCGTTTCCCGCCGCGTCGACCATGCCGACCTGGCGAACCGCGGCTTGCGGGTCGGCCGCCAGCAAGGCGCGCAGGGTTTGCGGCGCCGTCTTGCCGTGGCGCATCAGGTCGAGGCCGAGCTTGCCGTACGCCGGCTCGACGAAGGACTGCGTCGACACGGCGCCGACGCCGGCTTCGGCCCAGGAAATCATGCGCCCGACGGCAAAGAAGTGGGACTGTACGCCGACGCCGAGGGCACCGGTCTCGGGATCGCGAGCGACGATCGAGTAGGTCATGCGTGGTTGCTCTCTTTCGCTTCGAACATCGATTCCCTACGACTCGACGCGCGCCCAGTGCGCCTCGAGCAGGGAGGCCACCGCGGCCGGGCTCTCCAGCATCGGCATGTGGCCGATCTCGGGGATCACGGTCAGGTTCGTGCGCAGCAGGCGTGCCATGTCCAAGCCCATGGCGATCGAGCAGGTCACGTCGTGCTCGCCCGTGACCACCAGGGCCGGTCGATCGACGCGGCGCGCCGATGCCCGTTCGTCCGTCGCCACCACACCCTTCCAGATCTCGGCTACCACGTCGGTCGTGTTCGGGTTGGCGATCGACACGGCGTATTCGATGATGCGCGGGTCGCACTTCGGCCCGAAGGTGAGCTTCGGAAAGACCTGGCGAAACATGCCCATCGGCCCCAGCTCGCGCAGGGTATCGAGCACGCTCTCCAGCCCGGCGTCACCGAAGTAGAAGCCGCTGCCGAGCGCCGCCAGCGAGCGCACGCGTCGCGGGTGGTCGGCCGCCAGCGCGCAGGCGATCGCGCCGCCCAGCGAACCGCCGACGACGTGCACCGCCTCGACGCGCAGGTGGTCGAGTACCGCCAGGCAGTCAGCGACGTAGTCGCGGACATGAAACGGGCCGACGGGTGCCGATGCCCCGTGGCCGCGCAGGTCGGGCAGGATGAGGGTTCGCGCGCCATGCAACGCGGCGCACACTTCCATCCAGATCCGCCCTTGCAGGTTGATCGGATGGACGAACAGGACGGGGGTTGCCAGCGCGCTGGGCGACACCGCGTGGTGCACGCGCAGCGAACCGGCCGGCCCCGCGATCTCCACCTGCGCAAACTCGCGCGTCATCGTCAGGTCGTCCGATCTCGGTCGAGGCCGGCGTCAGCCCATGATTTCGGATTTACCGAGGCGCAGGCGGCGCTGCCGCGCCGTGTCCCCAAAGGCCCACACCGGCGGCCGCGGCTCATC
>CAYYWP010000232.1:0-6801 GCA_964475125.1 uncultured Binatia bacterium (SeqCode)
GGTGGGGATCATCGACATCCCGGCGGCGCGGGCGCGGCGCAGGTCCTTGTGCGGCAGGTCGAGGATCTGCTGGTCCTGGGTGTAGGCGTGGATGGTGGTCATCAGCCCGCGCTTGATGCCGAACGACTCGTGCAGCACCTTGGCGACCGGTGCCAGGCAGTTGGTGGTGCACGAGGCATTGGACACCACGTGGTGGGTGCTCGGCCGGTAGGCGGTGTGGTTGACGCCGTAGCAGACCGTCAGGTCCGCCCCTTTGGCGGGCGCCGAGATGAGCACCTTCTGCGCCCCGCCGGCGAGGTGGGCGGCGGCTCTGTCGCGCTCGGTGAACAGGCCGGTGCACTCGAGCACGATGCCGACGCCGAGGTCGCGCCACGGCAGCTTGGCGGGATCGCGCTGGCTGAATACGCGAATCGGCTTGCCGTCTAGCAGCAGTGCGTCGTCGGACACGCTCACCGGTTGCGCGAGCGTGCCGTGAACGGAGTCGTGCTTGAGGAGGTGGGCGAGCGTCTTGGCGTCGGTCACGTCGTTGACGGCGACGAACTCGAGCCGGCTGCCGCTCTTGAGCGCGGCGCGCAGCACGTTGCGGCCGATGCGGCCGAATCCGTTGATGCCGACTCTCACTGCCATCAGCGCCCCCCGCCGGTCACAGACAATCGTGCGCCGTCGGCAGAGTCCCTTTCACTTTCGCCCAGGCCAGTCAAGAATCCGTGCCGCACAGTTCGTTGACTCCCCTCCGTTCTCGGGTATAGCGTTCGACACGGCAGGGCGGTGGTGAGGGCGGAATCATGTCGTCGGAGACGGCGGCGCCCCTGGGGGCGATGGCGGCGGTGGCGCTGACGGCGACCTGCTGACGATGGTGACGGGCTCCGGGCCCGTCGTGCAGGGTGTCCTCTACCTGCTGGTGTTCTTCTCGGTGGCGAGCTGGGGGGTGATCCTCTACAAGGCGCGGCAGATCCGCGCCGCACGGCGCGCCTCGGACCGTTTCCTGGCCAGCTTCTGGGAGACCAAGAACCTCACCACGGTGCACGCCGCCAGTCAGGAGATGGCCGACAGCCCGGTCGCCCAGGTGTTTCGCGCCGGCTACCAGGAGCTCGTCCGCCTGACGCGCGCCAAGCGCCAGGCGGAGGATGCCCAGCTCAGCACCGATCTCGGCGGCGTCGCCAACGTCGAGCGCGCCATGCGCCGCGCCGCCACCCAGCAGCTCACGCACCTCGAGCGCGCCCTGACGTTCCTCGCCACCACCGCCAGCGCCACCCCCTTCATCGGCCTGTTCGGCACCGTCTGGGGCATCATGCATGCGTTTCTCGGCCTCAGCTCGACGCAATCATCGACCATCCAGGCCGTCGCTCCCGGCATCGCCGAGGCGCTGATCGCCACCGCCACCGGGCTGGCCGCGGCCATTCCGGCCGTGGTCGCCTACAATTCCTTTTCGCGCCAGATCCGCGTCCTGTCGGCCGAGATGGACAACTTCGGCTTCGAGTTTCTCAACATCGCCGAGCGGCACTTTCTCAATTGAACGGAAAAGAAAACACCTCACCACGAAGAGCACGAAGGCGATGAGGATTAGCACTTCAGGTATGTTCCAGCCGGGTATCCTTCGTGGTCTTCGTGCTGACGATTTCTTCTTTGCCGTACGTTCCAGTTCCGGTTGAACAATGGCCTTCAGCCCGCAGCGCAACAACGAGGCGCTGTCGCAGATCAACGTCACCCCGCTGGTCGATGTCATGCTGGTGCTGCTGGTCATCTTCATGGTCACGGCGCCGATTCTGCACCAGGGCATCGACGTCAACCTGCCGAAGCTACAAGCGGGGGCGTTGCCCGGCGAGGACGTGCAGCTCGTCGTCTCCGTCACGGCCGGCGGCGCGGTGTACCTGAACGACACCAAGATGGCGGCGGCGGAGCTGCTCGCCAAGGTGCAGGCGATCGTGCGCGAGCGGCCGGATCGCAACGTCTACCTGCGGGCCGACGCCGCGGTGCCGTACGGCGAGGTGCTGCGCGTGATCGGCGCGCTGCGTCAGGCCGGCGTGCAGAAGCTCGGCATGGTGACCGAGCCGCCGCCGCGAAGCGGATGACCTCGTCGTCCATTCCTGGGCTCGTCGCTCCGCGCGGCCTCGAACGCGGCCTGATCTGGACGATCGCGGTCTCCGCCGCCGCGCATGTCGGGCTGCTGGTCGTCCTGCTCACCGTGCCCGGCCACTTCCTCACCGTGCCGCGAGGGCTCGAGTCCTACAGCGTCGACCTGGTCGCGCCTGAAGTCGTGGGCGGAACCAACTTGGTCGTCGGCACGGCCCCGAAGCCCGCGCCACCGCCGCCCGCCCCCGTCGCCGTCGAGGCCCCGGCGCCGAAGCCCCCCGCGCCGGCCGAGCCCGCCCCGGCGGCCGAGCCCAAACCGCCGCCGGTCGAGCCGATCAAGGAAGCTCCGCTCGCCAAGGCGCCTGAGCCGCCACCGCCGCCCGCCAAGCCCGCGGAACCGAAGGTCGCGGAACCGAAGGTCGTGGCGCCGAAGGTCGTGGCGCCGAAGGTCGTGGCGCCGAAGGTCGTGGAGCCAAAAGCGGTGCAGCCCGTGCCCGAGGTGGTTGCCAAGAAGGCCGAGCCGCCGCCGCCGGCGCCGAAGCCGGCGCAGGCGGTAGAGGCCAAGCCGGCGGCGGCCGAGAAACCCGCCGCCAAACCCGCTGCGGTAGAGAAGCCTCTGCCGGCGAAGCCTGACAGGGTGCCGGCCGCGGCGAAACCCGCCACCGATGCCAAACCGGCGAAACCCGCGAAACCGGAACTGCAGGCGGCGGGGGCGACGAAACAGGAGCAGGCGATTGCCGCGGCGGTGCAACGCCGCGCCGAGCAGGTGAAAGGGGCGGCGGCGAACGCGGGTAGCGCCGCCGACCAGCGCATCGCCGCCGCGGTGCAGCGTCGCGCCGCGCAAGTGGAGGCGGCGAAGGAAACGGCAGCGGCCGGCGCGGTGGTTGGGGCGGGTCCCGGAACAGACGCCGGGGGGACGCCGGCGGATCTCCAGTACATCCTCTATCAGGGCAAGATGAACGAGCGCGTCAAAGCCGCCTGGGCCTGGGCGGGCGCCAATCGAACCCTGCACGCGGTGGTCCAGTTCAACATCACCCCGGAGGGCGAGGTGCGCAACGTGCGCACCATCGAATCGAGCGGCGATGCCACGTTCGATGCCTCCGCCGAGCGCGCCGTGCGCGCCGTCAACCCGCTCGACCCCGTACCGGAGAAGCACCGTGCGCTGTTCGCCACCGTCACAATGACCTTCCGAGCCAGCGACCTGGAGTCGTGAATGCGCGCTGCCGGCACCGACATTGGGGAACACCGACCGAGTTCGTGGGCAAGTCACCGGTCACCGGTCCGGTTACCGGTTACCGGTGACCAGTCACCAGTCACTGGTCACCGGTCCCTGGCCCCTGGTCACCGGTCCCTGATCCCTGGCCACCGGCCACTGGTCACCGGTTACGCCTCTCTCCTCCTCGCCCTTGTCCTGTCGTCGCCGGCCCTCGCAGAAGTTCGCTCCACCATCATCGGCCCGGGGGTGACGCGTTATCCGCTCGCCGTGCCGGCGCTCAAGCAGCTCACGCCGGGGGCCGGCGAGCGCTTCATCGCTGTGCTGGGGCGCGATCTCGAGCTCTCGGGTCTGTTTCGCGTCCTGCCGCGCGAAGCCTACATCGAGAGCTCCCAGACTTCGGGCGTCACCGCTGAGGCGATCAACTTCGACAACTGGAGTGTCCTCGGGGCGCTCGCCCTGGTGAAGGGCACGGCGGAGCGGCAGGGCAGCGAGCTCACCATCGAGGTGCGGCTGTTCGACGTCGGCCAGCGGCGCCAGCTCGCCGGCCGGCGCTTTCGCGGCGCCGCCGGCGATGAGCGGCGCATGGCCAACCGTTTCGCCGACGAGATCATGAGCGTGTTCACCGGCGAGCGCGGGCCTTTCGACTCGCAGATCGCGTTTCTGTCGGTGCGCGGCGGGCGTTTCAAGGACGTCTATCTCATGAGCGCCGACGGCGAGGACGTGCGCCGCCTCACCGACGAGCGCACGCTCAACTTGTCGCCCGCCTGGGGCCCGGGCGGACGCTCACTGGTGCTGACCTCGTACCGCAACCGCAACCCGGACCTGTTCTCCATCGCGCTGCCCGGCGGCACCTGGTCGCGCCTGTCGAACCTGCGCGGCCTCAACCTCGGCGGGCGCTGGTCACCCGACGGACGTCAGCTCGCCGTGACGCTCGAATACGACGGCAACGCGGAGATCGCCATCCTCAACGCCGACGGCAGCCTGGCGCGCCGGCTCACCGATCACTGGGCCGTCGACGTCTCGGCCAGTTGGTCGCCCGATGGCCGCCAGCTCGTCTTCTGCTCCGATCGCGCCGGTTCGCCGCAGATCTACGTCATGGGCAGCGACGGCAGCGGGGTGCGGCGGCTGACCTCGGCCGGCACCTACAACACCTCGCCCGCCTGGTCGCCGAAGGGCGACCGCATCGCCTACGCGTCGCGCCTCGGCGGGCGCTTTCAGATCTTCACCGTCAAGGTTGACGGCACCGACGCCCAGCAGGTGACCAAGGTCGGCAGCAACGAGGATCCGAGCTGGTCGCCGGACGGCCGCTACCTCGTCTTCAGCGCCAAACGCAACGGGGCGCAGACCTTGTACCTGTCGGATCTGTCCGGGGCACATGAAGCGCAATTGACCACCCGCGGGGGCGGTGATACCTCTCCGGTGTGGTCGGGTTGGCTGGAGTGACGGGTCGTCGCTCCGTGCGAGGGGTAGCGATGCACAGGTGGGTTGGTTTGGTGGCGGTGGTGTCGGTGGCCTTGCTCGTGACCGGTTGTCCGACCAAGAAGAAGGGCGCCCTCGAAGGCGAGTCCGGCAGCGGCGGGTACGACGAGGAGTCGTTGGGCCAACAACAGGGCGGCGGCAGCCTGGATCTCGCGCAGCAGGGGAAGCCCGGCGACGACGGCCAGTCCGGGCCGCTGCGCGACGTGTACTTCGATTACGACTCCTTCGACCTCGATGAGACGGCGCGCCAGACCTTGCAGGACAACGCCGATTGGCTCAAAGAGCACCAGAGCGCGCGCATCGAGATCGAAGGGCACTGCGACGACCGCGGTACGGTCGAATACAACCTCGCCTTGGGGGCCAAACGAGCGGCAGCGGTCAAGAACTACCTGGTCGCGCTCGGCATCGCGCGCGAGCGCATGACGACGATCAGCTACGGTGAGGAGCTACCGCTCTGTCACGAGGAGACGGAATCGTGTTGGAGTCGCAACCGGCGGGCTCATTTCGTCCAGGGCGCCAGCTGAAGCAGTCATCCTGGACGCTCGGCAGCCGGGCCACCGAGGGGCGCGCGGCTAGTGCTCGCGCGCGCGTCTTCCTCACGCCCCCGTTGCTCGTCTCGCTGGCCGCGGCCGTGGCGCTGGGCGGATGCGCGACCCGGGCCGACTTCGAGCTGCTGAAGGACGACGTCGGGGAGATGCGCGCCCACATCGCCGACCTGCAGGTGTCGGTCGATGGGTTGAAGCGCAAGGTCGATACCGCCAGCGAGTCGGCCGGCCCGGCCGGCAAGCAGCGCCAGCTCGAGGACCGGCTGCGCCAGGCGGAACGCAAGCTGGCCGAGATCGAGAGCCAGCTCGCCGCCGGCGAGATGCCGGGCCCGGTCCTGCCGGGCGAAGGCGGACAGCCACCGGTGGCGCCGGTGCGCGTGCCCGGGAGCCCGGCGGCGGGGCTGGCCATGCCGCGCGAGCTGCAGTCGGGGACGCTGCCGGAGTCCTATCGCCGCGCCCTGCAGTTGCTCCGCGATGGTCAGTCGGATCAGGCGGTGCAGGGCTTCCGCGACTTCCTCCGCGCCAACCCCAAGGCGCCGCTGGCCGGCAACGCCCAGTACTGGGTGGGCGAGGCGTACTTCGCGCAGGGCGACTACAATCGCTCGGTGATCGAGTTGAACGAGGTCCTGCTCAAGTATCCGCAGAACGAGCGCCTGCCCGGGGCGCTGCTGGCGCTCGCTTCGGCGTTCGAGAAACAGGGGGACAAGCTCGACGCCAAGCTGGTGCTGCAGAAGCTGATCAGCGAATACCCGAAGAGCGAAGAAGCCCAGGTGGCTCGGCAGCAGTTGCCGTCGCTCGGGGAATGAGGAGAGAAGATAGGTTGTTAGGTTGTTACGCTGTTAGGCTGTTAGGGGATCCGAAGTTCGGTCTCGCCTCCACACCTCCGATCGCTTGACGACCCGTTGAAAAACGCATTCCGCTCACCCTTCGACGGGCTCAGGGTGAGCGGAATGCGTTGCGGCATAAGCACTCCCCGCTCATCCTGAGCCCGTCGAAGGATGAGCGCGGTCTTATTCAACGGACTGTAAACCGTAAACGGCCCAACAGCGTAACAACTACTAACGATCTTCTTCCCTCGCCTCGTCATGATTCTCGTCCGCCACCCGGCCGAGGGCGGCACGCCCTGCGTCGTCGCGGTGGGTGCCTTCGATGGCGTGCACCTCGGGCATCAGCGCCTCCTGGCGCGGCTGCGAGCCTGCGCGACGGCGGGCGGCGGCGAGGCGGTGGTGGCGCTCGACCGCGCGGCGCGGCCGGCGGCGCTCAGCACCCTGCGCCAGCGCCTGGCCCTGCTCGAGACCTTCGGCGTCGACCGCGTCGTGCTGTTGCGCGCCGCCGCGCCTCCGCAGGCCGGCGCGGTGGCGGCGCGGCTCGGGGCGCGGCTGCTGGTCAGCGGCGATGCGGCGCCGGCGGCGGGGTGTGAGGTCGAGCGCGTCGAGCCGGTGGTCGTCGATGGCGCCCGGGTGAGCGCGGCGCAACTGGGCGCGGCGC
>CAYYWP010000233.1:0-5735 GCA_964475125.1 uncultured Binatia bacterium (SeqCode)
GCCCGCAGTAACACGCCGGGCCGCTGGGATCGATGACGTGGTGGCCCCACTCGCCGGCGATGTGTTGCGCGCCGCTCCACAAGCGACCGTCGATCACCACGCCGCCGCCCACCCCGGTGCCCATGATGACGCCGAAGACGAGGCGCGCGCCGCGTCCGGCGCCGAGCCGCGCCTCGGCGAGGGCAAAGCAGTTGGCGTCGTTCTCGATGCGCAGCGGACGCCCGATGCGTCGCGCCAGATCGGTCGGCAGGTCGCGACCGTTCAGGCAGGTGGTGTTGCAGTTCTTCATGCGCCCATCGCGGCTCGACACCGCCCCCGGCGTACCGACGCCGATCGAGCAGCAGTCGGAAGCCGAGGCGAGCATGTGCTCGGCGAGCTGGCCGACGCGCTCGACGATGTGCTCGTAGCCGCGCTCGCTCTCGGTGGCGAGGCGCTGGCGGCACACCACCTGGCCGTCGCGATCGTCGATCGTCGCCGCCTCGATCTTGGTGCCACCGAGATCGATGCCGAGGCGCAGCGCCATGCCATGCGTGTCGCAAGTTCGCCAGTGCGGCGCAACGGGCGCCGGTCTCCCAGCCGCCCGACCGCTATGGTGCTGCTCGGCGGCCTTCGCTATAGAGCCGGGTTCAGCGCCCCGCGGCGGGAAGCCGTTCAGGGAGGAAAGATCACGTCATGCTCAGCTCCAGCGGTCGCACCCTGCTCATCGTCCTGATTCTACTCTCGGCCGTCCTGCTGGCAGCCGGCAACATCCTCTGCCACGCCCTGGTGGTGCAGGAGCTAACCGGCTCGATCCCAGCCCCTGACGCCGACCTCGGCCAGCGCGGAATCCATGCCGTCGGCCAGCTTCTCGGCCAGCGCGGACACTTCGTCTGGTTCTTCAGCGGCGCACCGCTGCTTCTCGGCCTGATACTCGCGCTCGTCGCCGCGACGCAGCGCGCCCCGCGCCCGCAACCCACGCCGGCCGCCGCCGCCGCCGAGGCGACGGACGCGACAACCGACGGCGCCCTGCGCGTGCTCGCGCTGCTACAGCAGGAGGGCCGCCTCATCGACTTTCTCGAGGAAGAGATCGAGCCGTACAACGACGCGCAGGTGGGCGCGGCCGTGCGCGCCATTCACGCCGGCTGCCGCCAGGCGCTGCACCAGCGCATGGAGATCGCCCGCATCTTCCCGCAGGACGACGGCGCGGCCGTCGAGGTTCCGGCGGGCTTCGATCCGGCCACCGTGCGGCTCAGCGGCAAGGTGCACGGCCAGCCGCCGTTCCGCGGCGTGCTGCAGCACGGCGGCTGGCGGGCCACCCAAGTGCGCCTGCCGCGCACGGCGGGGGTCGACCCCGCGATCCTCGCCCCTGCCGAGGTGGAGATCGCCTGATCGGGCGCCCGCACCACCGCGGTTTTGGCTGAGAGGTATGGCGCTGGCGTGAACGTCTCCAACTGTGCGCCGACCGCCCCCCCGCTCCCACATGACCGGCGGGAGCGGGCTGGGGTGAGGGCACCGAGCAGAGGCCCGGCAGGCGGCTCCCTCATCCTCCCGCTCGCCCTCGCCCCCTCCCGCCGGTAGTGCGGGAAGAGGGAAAGACACCGACCTCGTCATCATGGCTGCGCGCTTCGCCATCGGCATCGATCTCGGCACCACCAACAGCGTGGTCGCCTATGCGCCGCTCGACGCCTCGGCGCCGATCGCGCTGCTGCCGATCCCGCAACTGACCGCGCCGGGAACCGTCGAAGACGGCCTGCTGCTGCCATCGTTCTGTTATCTCCCTGCCGCCGGCGAGCTGCCGCCGGCGGCGCGCCGGATGCCGTGGGGCGATCCGGGCGGCGCCGTGGTGGGCAGCTTCGCGCGTACGCGCGCCAGCGAGGTCCCCGAGCGGGTGATCGCCTCGGCCAAGTCGTGGCTCTCGTACGCCGGTGTCGATCGCTGCGCGCCAACCCTGCCGTGGGGTGCACCGGAAGACGTGCCGAAGCTGTCGCCGGTCGAGGCCTCGGCGCATTACCTGCGGCACATCGCCGCGGCCTGGGCGGCCGCGTTTCCGAGCCAGCCGGTCGAAGAGCAGGATGTGTTGCTGACCGTGCCGGCTTCATTTGATCCCGTCGCCCGCGAGCTCACCGTCCGCGCCGCGGCAGAGGCGGGGCTGCCGCCGGTGACGCTGCTGGAGGAGCCGCAGGCGGCGCTGTATGCCTGGATCGACGCCACCGGCGACGGCTGGCGCCAGCACCTGCACCCGGGCGACGGGCTGCTGGTCTGCGACATCGGCGGCGGCACCTCCGATTTCAGCCTCATCGCCGTGCGCGACGACGCCGGACAGCTCGCGCTGGAGCGCGTCGCCGTCGGTGAGCACATCCTGCTCGGCGGCGACAACATGGATATCGCGCTCGCCTATGCGCTGCGCGAGCGCCTGGCCGCCGCCGGCACCGCGCTGGATGCCTGGCAACTGCGCGGCCTGGTGGCGAGCTGTCGCACGGCCAAGGAGCGCCTGCTGGCCGCCGCGGGCGAGGCGAGCGTCGCGGTGACCATCCTCGGGCGCGGCCGCAAGGTGGTCGGCGGCGCCCTGCGCCTCGACGTCGCCCGCGCCGATGCCGAACAGGCATTGGTCGACGGTTTCTTCCCGCGCTGCCCCGCCGATGCCCGCCCGCGCGCGGCGCGGCGCAGCGGACTGCAGGAGCTCGGCCTACCGTACGCCAGCGACCCCGCCGTCACCCATCACCTGGCGCACTTCCTCGCCCGTCATGCCGACACCGCCGCCCCCGGCGCGGTGCTGTTCAACGGCGGCGTCATGCGCGCCGCGGCGCTGCGCCAGCGCCTGTGCGAGCTGTTGAACGGATGGACGGCGCAACAGCCGTGGCGGATGCTCGAGGGCGCCGACCCCGAGTACGCGGTGGCGCGCGGCGCCGCCTATTACGGGCTGGTGCGGCACGGCCGCGGCGTGCGCATCCGCGGCGGCACCGCGCGCGCGTTCTACATCGGCGTCGCCACCGCCATGCCGGCCGTGCCGGGCATGCCACCGCCGATCAAGGCGCTGTGCCTCGTGCCGCACGGCCTCGAAGAGGGCAGCGCCGTCGAGCTGCCGGCGGCCGAATTCGGTCTCACCGTGGGCGAGCCGACGGCGTTTCGCTTTCTGAGCTCGGTCAGTCGCCGCGACGACCATCCGGGCACCCTGCTCGACGTCTGGGAAGAGGACGAGCTCGAGGAGCTGGCGCCGCTGCAGACCGCGCTGCCCTGGAGCGGACACGAGGGCAGCACCGTCGTCGTCCACCTCGAGGCCCGCGTCAATGAGCTCGGCGTGCTCGAGCTGTGGTGCGTGAGCCGCGACGATCAGCGCTGGAAGCTCGAATTCAACGTGCGTGAGCCGTCGTCTGCGGGCGCGCCCCGGTGAACGGAACGGTGGCATGACGGCGCGTTTCGTGGTCGGCATCGACCTCGGCACTACCAACACGGCCGTCGCTTATGCCGAGCTGGCGGCGCCGGTGGCCGACATCGAGTCATTTCCGATTCCGCAGCTCGTCGGCGAGGCGATGCTTGCCGAGCGCCCGACCCTGCCATCGTTCCTCTACGTCGGCGGCGAGCACGAGCTCGCCCCCGGTGCCCTGGCGCTGCCGTGGGATGGCGAGCGCAGCTACGCGGTCGGCGAGTTCGCCCGCGCCCAAGGGGCCCGGGTGCCAGACCGCCTGGTGACTTCGGCCAAATCGTGGCTGTGCCACGGCGGCGTCGATCGCGACAGCCCCATCCTGCCCTGGGCCGCCCCCGAGGGCGTCAAGAAGCTGTCCCCGGTCGACACTTCGGCGCGTTACCTGGAACATCTGCGCCAGGCCTGGGCACAGCGCTTTGCCGACGCCCCCCTCGAAGCGCAGGACATCGTCCTCACCGTGCCGGCATCCTTCGACGAAGTGGCGCGCGAGTTGACGGTGGCCGCGGCGGAGCGCGCCGGTCTGACGCGCGTCACCTTGCTCGAAGAGCCGCAAGCCGCCTTCTACGCCTGGATCGGCGCCCAGCGAGGCGAGTGGGAGACACACCTGCGTGCGCTCCGTCTCGCACTGGTGATCGACGTCGGCGGCGGCACCACCGACTTCAGCCTCATCCGCATCCGGCCCGACGGCGACCACGTGGCCCTCGAGCGCCTGGCGGTGGGCGATCACATTCTGCTCGGCGGCGACAATATCGACGTCGCCCTGGCGCGTCTCATCGAGCCCCGCCTCGGCGAGCGCCTCGACAGTCAACGCTGGCAGGCGCTCACCAACCTGTGCCGCGCGGCCAAGGAACAGCTGCTCGGCGAGGCGCCGCCCGATGAGGTACCGATTCGGCTCGGCGGACGCGGCCGCTCGGTGGTCGGCGGCGTGCGCACGGCCGTCCTGACGCGCGGCGAAGTGGAACGCCTGGTCCTCGACGGCTTCTTCGCCCCGGTCGGCGCCGAGGCGCGTCCGCGCAAGTTGCCGCGCCCCGGCCTGCAGGAGTTTGGCCTGCCCTACGCCGCCGAGGCGGAGATCTCGCGTCACCTCGCCGCTTTCCTGGCCCAGCACGCCACCGACCGCCCTGACGACGGGCCGGCGCTCGGTTTTCCCGATGCCGTGCTGTTCAACGGCGGGGCCCTGACTCCGCCATTGGTGCGCACTCGACTCGCCGAGCTGCTGGCGAGCTGGAACGGCGGCCGGGCCCTCGCCGTGCTGCAGAGCGCCCACCTCGACCTGGCCGTGTCGCGCGGCGCCGCGTACTACGGGCTGGTGCGTCGCGGCCGCGGCGTACGCATCGGCGGCGGCAGCGCGCGCGCCTACTATCTCGGCCTGGCGGCCGCCGAGGCGCCGGCGGCGGGCACGATCGACGCCGTCTGCCTGGCGCCGCGTGGCATGCAGCCCGGCGATGTGATCGAGATCACCAGCCCGACCTTCACCGTGCTGGCCAACCGACCGGCGAGCTTTCCGCTCTTCGCCTCGAGCACCCGCCTGGGCGATCGCGCCGGGGCGGTGTCGCGCATCGAGCGGGAATCTCTGCACGCCCTGCCACCGATCCGAACCGTCTTGCGCTTCGGCAAGAAGCTCTCTGCCGCCGAGCTGCCGGTGCACATCACCGCCGCGCTCACCGAGGTGGGCACGCTCGAAGTGTGGTGCCGATCGCTCACCACCGAGCACCGCTGGCGCCTGCAATTCGACTTGCGCGACGCGCCGGCCGACGACGAAGCAGCGGCGCCCCCTGCACAGACCGGCGGCGAGCTCACCATCGGGGCTGAGCGCTTGGCCGCCGCCAGCGCATTGCTGGCAGGGGTCTTCCCGGCCCAGGGTCCCGGCACGGGCGATCCACTCGGGCTCGTGCGCGGGCTCGAAACCGCTCTCGACGCCGGCAAGGACGCCTGGCCGCTGAGCGCCATCCGAGCCCTCTGGGATACGCTGCTGGCTGGCGCCCCCGGGCGCAGCGCGAGCCCGGCGCACGAGGCGCGCTGGCTCAACCTCTGCGGCTTCCTGCTGCGCCCCGGTTTCGGCCACGAGCTCGACGCCTGGCGCGTCCAGCAGCTGTGGCGCCTCTACTCGGAAGGCTTGCGCCACGCCCGCGCCGTGCAGTGTCGCGTCGAGTGGTGGGGGCTGTGGAAGCGCATCGCCGGCGGGCTCAGCCGCCCGCAGCAGCAGGAGCTGTTCAACCAGACGGCCCCGGCGCTGCTGCCGCGCCTCAAGGCGCGCAGCAAGGAGAAACGCGTCTCGGTCGGCCCGCAGGAGTGGCGCGAATACTGGCAGCTCCTCGCCCGTTGCGAGCGG
>CAYYWP010000233.1:5774-6760 GCA_964475125.1 uncultured Binatia bacterium (SeqCode)
TCGAGCTCGGCGACGTCTTGCTGCCCGGCGTCGTGCGCGGCAAGGCCACCGAGGCGGAGATCTGGGCACTCGGCCGCCTCGGCGCGCGCGCGCCGTTCGCCGGGCCGCTGAATTGCGTCGTCCCGCGCGCCACGGCCGAAAACTGGGTCAGTGCGCTGCTCGCCGTCGAGTGGTCGCGCCCGGCCGGCACGGTCTTCGCGCTCGTGCAACTGGCACGCGCCGTCGGCGATCGCGAGCGCGATCTGGACGAGGCACTGCGCCAGCGCCTCGCCGAACGACTCCGCCCCTTGCCGCACGGCGAACGCGCCGCCCGGTTGGTCTTGGAAGTCGTCCCGCTCGAGGGCCAGGAGCGGGCGCAGATCCTCGACGAATCGCTGCCGGTGGGGTTGCGACTGACGGGCTGACGTGTGGACGTGCTGACGTGCTGACGTGCTGACGTGAGGGGGGCGGGGAACTTTTGCCTTTTGCCTTTTGCTTTTTGCCTTTTGCCTTTCCTCTTCGCCTTTCCTTGCCTTCGAGGCAGACGTAACCTGAGCAACGATGCCTGCGCTGGTCGCCCGCTGCCGCGTGCCTGAGGACCTCGGTCCGGTCACCTCGATCAACGCGCAGGCGGAAGTCGAGCCGCGGCGGGTCGGTCTGACCGACGCCGGCGTGCGGCATATCTGGCAGGCGGTGGAGCGCCTCTATCGCAGCGGCATCCATCCGGCCATCCAACTCTGCGTGCGCCGTCACGGCGAGGTGGTGGTCGACCGCGCCATCGGGCATGCGATGGGCAACGGACCTGACGACCCGCCCGAGGCCCGCCGGCGCCTGGCCACGCCGGCGACGCCGTTCAACATCTTCTCGGCCTCGAAGGCCGTGACGGCGATGGTCATCCATCTGCTCGACCAGCGCCGGTTGCTGCATCTCAACGATCCGGTCTGCGAGTACATCCCCGAGTTCGCCGCCCACGGCAAGGAGTCGATCACCATCCACCACCTGCTCAC
>CAYYWP010000234.1:0-6722 GCA_964475125.1 uncultured Binatia bacterium (SeqCode)
CGCCGCCTCGGTGCGGTTGCCGCGTGCGGCACCGAGGGCGGCGCGAATACGGGCCTCGGCGGCGCGATCGAGGCACTCCTGCAGCGTGCCGTCGGCGGTCTCCAGCGCGGCGAGGGTCGGCGGCCGCGGCGCCTCGAGCAGCAGATCCTCGGGTTCGATGTCCTCGGCCCGCGCCAGAACCACGGCGCGCTCGACGGCGTTCTCCAGCTCGCGCACATTGCCGGGCCACGAATGGGCGCGCAGCGTTGCCAGGGACTCGGCGCTGAAGCGCAGCGAGCGCCCGGCGTCGGCGGCGAAGCGGGTCAGAAACTGCTCCGCCAGCGGCAGGATGTCCTCGCCGCGCTCGCGCAGCGGAGCGAGCTGGATGGGAATGACGTTGAGGCGGAAGAACAGGTCCTCGCGGAAACGTCCGGCGGTCACCTCGTCGCGCAGGATGCGGTTGGTGGCGCAGACGACGCGCGCATCGACGGGGCGCGGCTGGCTGGCGCCGACGCGCAGCACCTCGCCTTCCTGGATGACGCGCAGGAGCTTGGCCTGGAAGTCGAGACCGATTTCGCCGATCTCGTCTAGGAGCAAGGTGCCGCCGGCGGCGCGTTCGAAGCAGCCCGCGCGTGTCGCGTTGGCGCC
This sequence comes from uncultured Binatia bacterium (SeqCode), assembly GCA_964475125.1. Lineage (GTDB taxonomy): Bacteria > Desulfobacterota > Binatia > HRBIN30 > CADEER01 > CAYYWP01. The sequence continues at coordinate 628 of CAYYWP010000234.1, forward strand.
GGTGAACGCGCCGCGCTCGTGGCCGAACAACTCGCTTTCCAGCACGCCTTCGGCGAACGCCTTGCAGTTCACGGCCACGAAGGGCCGGCCGACTCGATCGCTCCAGAAATGCAGCAGGCGCGCCACCAGCTCCTTGCCGGTGCCGCTCTCGCCTTGAATGAGCACGGTGGCCCGACTCGGGGCGACTCGTCGCACCAGCTCGAGCAGGGCACGGCTGCGCGCACTCTCGGCGACGATGGCCTCGGGAGCATAGCGCCCAGCGACCTCCTGGCGCAGCCAGCGATTCTCGCGCTCCAAGCGGGTGACGTCGAGGGCGCGCGCGACCAGGGCGCGCAGCTCGTCGTTGTCGAACGGCTTGGCGACGTAGTCGAACGCCCCTTCGCGCATGGCGGCGACGGCCGACGGTACGCTCCCGTGCGCGGTCAGCAGGATGACCGGCAGCTGCGGTTGGGCGAGCTTGAGGCGGCGCAGCAGTTGAATGCCATCCATGTCGGGCATGCGCAGGTCGCTGACCACGACGTCGGCGCCACGCGCCTCGACGGCGCTGAGGGCCGCGGCGGCGCTTTCGCACGACTCACAATCGTAGCCGTCGCGCGCCAAGGCCATGGCGATCACGGCCGCCATGCGCGGCTCGTCGTCGACGATGACGATGCGCGCCATGTCCCGCCCTTACCAGGGCGTTCGGCGCGGCAAAAGCGGCGGTCGCCGCTGGCGTCGTCGAACCGTGAAGTACGTGGAGAGCGGCGCTCCTCCAGATGCCCCCTTCATCGTTCACCCTGGCGGGGGGATACGCGCCCCGGTGATGTCGTTACGGGGCCGGGCACAGGGCCGAGGCGGCGGCGTACAGCTCGGCGGGGAGGCGGTCCGCGCTCCACCGCCAGCGGCTGCGAGCATGCAGGCTCCGACCGCGCGGTCCTTCGAGCTGGCATTCGCTGACCATGCCGTCGTCGTGCAGCGCCGACACCCAGACGGCGACGCGCAGCGCGTCGCCATAGCGGGCGGCGTCGAAATACTCGAGGTCGTGACCGGTGGCGCGCAGGTGCGCGGCGCGCACCTCGGGGCGCACTCGCCAGCCGGCGGCGGCGAGTGCATCCCAGACGGCCTGCTCGACGAACACCGCGTACTGGGTATTGTTGACGTGCGCGACGGTATCCAAGTCGGCGAGCTCGATGCGGCGCGTGCCGCGCCAGGCATGGCTCGGCGCCGCCGTGGCGATACTGGCCGCGCGCCGCTGATTGACCACCCCGTGCGGCATGAAGGCGCGTTGCATCGCCTCCGGCGGCTGGATCAGCGCCCCGCGCGCCAGATCGACGTACACCCAATCGGTGGTGGCGCGTGCGACGACAGCGTCGTCCTCCCGGCGCCGCACCGCATAGGCGCGCTGCGAGCGCACGCGGCGGATGTCGATCACCCACGTCTCGACGCGGAGGCGATCGCGGTAGGCGATCGGCGCGTCGATGGCGAGCTCGGTGCGGCGGATGATCCACAGCGTGCCGCCGCGCTCGTACCAGTCGATGTCGAAGCCGAGGGCAGCCGAGGCGTCCGAGGCGGTCTGCCAGAGGAAGCGCAGCAAGACGTTCGTGCGCAGCTCGCCGAACGGATCGAGATCGTAGATGCGGACGTCGAAGGGGGAAGAATGCATGCCGCGCTTATCGCATATCGCTGATCGCGTATCGCCGGAGGGGTCGGTGGTGTGGAATTCCGACGATCGGCGATAAGCGATACGCGATACGCGGGGCCGGCGAGCCCGTCAACGCGCGATCAGCTCGGGGGCGCGCGCCAGGTCTTTGGTGATGTTCTTCTGGTGCGCTTCGAGCGTGCCGCCGCCGATCTCGAGCAGCTTGGCGTCGCGCCACAGCCGCTCGACGACGTACTCGCCCATGTAGCCGTAGCCGCCCAGCACCTGGATGGCGCGGTCGGCGACCTCCTTGGCGACGCGTGCGGCGAACAGCTTGCTGCCGTCGGCGTCGAGGCGATTGCCGTGCCGATCGAGGTCGAGCCGACGGGCGGTATCGTACACGTAGCAGCGCGCCGCCTTGTACTCGGCGTAGGAGTCGCCGAGGTAGCGCTGGATCTGGCCGTGCTCGCGGATCGGCACGCCGAAGGTCTGTCGCTGGTTGGCGTAGTCGACCATGACGCGCAGACAGCGCTGGGCGATGCCGAGGGCCATGGCCGACAGGGTCAGCCGCTCCAGCTCGAGGTTGCGCATCATGTGCAGCACGCTGTCGCCTTCGGTGCCGAGGAGCTGGTCGGCGGGCACGCGGCAGTTGTCGAACACCAGCTCGGCGGTCATCGAGGCGCGCATGCCGAGCTTGTCCTTCCAGCATTGGCCGAGGCTGAAGCCCGGGGTGTCGCGTTCGACGACCAGGGTAGAGATGCTGCGCTCGCCGGTGCGTGCGTAGACGAGAAAGACGTCGCCCAGCGTGTGCTTGTCGATCGCCCCGTTGGTGATGAACGTCTTGCGCCCGTTCAGCACGTACGCATCGCCGTCGCGCCGCGCCGTGGTGCGCATGGCGAGCACGTCAGTGCCGGCTTCGGGCTCGGTCATGCACATGCCGCCGAGGTGCGCGCCGCTGATGGCCGGTGGCAGGAAGCGCCGGCGCTGAGCGCGCGAGGCGTTGCGGCAGACGTTGTTGACGAACAACACGCTGTGCGCCAGGTAGGCGAGGCAGAAGGCGGGATCGGCGCTCGAGAGCGCCTCGTGCACCAGCACGGCGGCGGTGGCGTCCAACCCAGTACCGCCGTCTTCCGCCGGCACCGTCAGGCCGAGGAGCCCGAGCTCGCCGCAGCGCCGGAACAGCGCCAGGTTGAACCGTTCGTCGCGGTTGGAGACCGCCGCTTGCGGCTCGACTTCTCGGGCGACGAACTGGGCCACGGTGTCAGCCAGCAAGCGATGCTCGTCGGTGGGCGCGAAGAGGTCAACGTCGCGCCAGCTCGCGCCGGCCTGATCGGACATGCGCAGGGCTTAGCGCGGGTCATCGGGGGGCGCAACGCAGCGCGGCGCCTGGCCAACGTCGAGGGACGTGGACTGGTGACCGGTGACCGGTGGATGCCGGCCGCGCCGCGTCGAGATGGCGGCAGGCGGCAGGTGGTGCAGCGCGAAGTCGCGATCCACTGGTCACCGGCATGCCGGTCACCGGTCACGCTGCCGTTTCAACTCGTGCCGGCCGCGTAGCTGATCTTCGAGCCCGACGGCACAGAGTGTACCAGCCACACGTTGCCGCCGATCACAGACCCCGCGCCGATCACCGTCTCGCCGCCCAAGATGGTCGCTCCCGAGTAGATGGTCACGTCATCCTCGATCGTCGGATGGCGCTGTCGGGGCTGCGCGCCGTCACCGCTGCGCTGGACGCTGAGCGCGCCGAGCGTGACGCCTTGGTAGATCTTGACGTTCTCGCCGATCACCGCCGTCTCACCGATGACCGTGCCGGTCCCGTGGTCGATGAAGAAGCGCTCGCCGATGCGCGCCCCGGGGTGGATGTCGATCCCGGTCTTGCCGTGCGCGTACTCCGAGATGATGCGCGGAATCATCGGCACGCCGTCCTGATAGAGCAGATGCGCGACGCGATAGGCGGTGATCGCCTCGATGGCCGGGTAGCTGAAGACGACTTCTTCGACGCTCTTTGCCGCCGGGTCGCCATCGAATGCGGCGAGCACGTCGCCGTTGAGGGTCCGTCGCAGGGCGGGCAGGGCGCGGAACAGGTGCAGCACGACCTCCTCGCTCCATTCCGGGCCGCGCGCGGCGGGGTCGCGTCCCATCGCCTTCTCGTAGCTGAGGACGCGAAAGATCTGCTCGACCAGAATCTCGTAGGCGGGATACAGATGCTCGGCGATGGTGTGGCGCAGATTTTCCCGCGTCAAGCCGCGCTTGCTGTAGAACCCTACGTAGATCACCGGCTTGAGGTGATTGAAGGCGTCGATCACGGCGCCCTTGTTCGGCAGCGCGGCACTCTCGAGGCTGTTGATCGCCTCGTCGCCGCGGTAGCTTTCGACCACCTGGTCGATCGCCGCTTCCAGATCGGCGAGCCGGCTGAAGGGACGCGCCATGCCCGTCTCGTAGCACGGCGCGCCTCGGGAAGGGAGCGGGTCGCGCCGCAGGCTTTCGCCGCCGCGCATTGTGCGCTAAACGTCGGCCGGCAATGGACGACGGACCAAGTAGTCAGTTTGACTCTGGCGTCGACCGTCGCCGCGACTGAGCCCGACTTGGCGCGACGATGGCCGGCGCGTTCGCACGCGAAGGTAGCTGGCCATGTACGCGCTCGACAGGCTTGTCGGCCCGGAGATCACCGAACTGCTCGAGCAGCGGCGCTTCGATGAGCTGCGCGCCGCGCTGGTCGACTTCGAGGCCGCCGACATCGCCGATCTGGTGGACGGCCTGGCCCCCGAGCAGGCCGCGCTGGTGTTTCGCCTGTTGCCTCGCGATCTGGCCACGGAGGTGTTCAGCAACCTCGACTCCGAGCAGCAGCAGCAGAATCTGATCGCCAACCTGGGGACCGAGCGCGTCGCTGCCCTGCTCAACGAGCTCGAGCCGGATAACCGCACGGCGCTGCTGGAGGAGCTACCGGCCGAGGTCGCCCAGCGCCTGATCGCCCTGTTGACCCCGGCCGAGCGCAGCATCACGCAGGCGATTCTCGGCTATCCGGAGGAGAGCGTCGGACGCCTGATGACGCCCGATTACGTGCGCGTCAGGGCGGAGTGGACGGTGGCACGGGCCATGGAGCACATCCGCAAGTACGGGCGCGACGCCGAGACGGTCAACCTCATCTACGTCATCGACGAGCCCGGCCGCTTGATCGACGAGCTGCCGATTCGGCAATTCCTGCTCGCCGACCCGCAGCAGACGGTCGATTCGCTGATGGATCGCAAGGTCGTCGCGCTGTCGGCGACGGATGACCGCGAAGAAGCGGTGCGCCTGATGCAGCACTACGATTGCATCGCTCTGCCGGTGGTCGACTCACGCGGTATCCTGGTCGGCATCGTCACCGCCGACGACGTGGCCGACGTCGCCGAAGAGGAGGCCACCGAGGATATTCAGAAGCTGGGCGGCATGGAGGCCCTCGACGCGCCGTATCTGGAAAGCAGCCTCGGGCGCATGCTGCGCAAACGCGCCGGATGGCTGTCGATTCTGTTTCTCGGCCAGATGTTCACCGCCACGGCGATGGGATACTTCGTCGGAGAGATCGAGCACGCCGTGGTGCTGGCGCTTTTCTTGCCCCTGATCATTTCCAGCGGCGGCAACGCCGGTTCGCAAGCCACCTCACTCGTCATTCGCGCCATGGCGGTCGGCGAGATCGCTCTGCGCGACTGGTGGCGCGTGCTGAGTCGAGAGCTGCTGACGGGTCTGAGCCTCGGCGTGTGGCTCGGCGCGATCGGCCTGGCGCGTGTCGTCTTCTGGCCCGATCGCGCCCGACTCTACGGCGAGCATTTCCTCACCCTCGGCCTTGCAGTGGGCGCGAGCACGCTCGGAGTCGTCATGTTCGGGGCCTTCGCGGGCTCGATGCTGCCGTTTTTCCTACGCTGGCTTCGCCTCGACCCGGCCGCGGCCTCTGCGCCGTTCGTCGCCACGGTGGTGGACGTGACCGGTGTGGTGATCTACTTCAGCGTCGCCGCGCTGCTCCTACGCGGGACGCTGCTGTAGGAAGGTGGAACCGCGGCGCCGTCGTCAAAGGGGGGGGAGATGGCCAAACGGCACCACCGGGATCCGAGCGAGCGCTGGCACGACGTTGGTCCTGTCGACGCGTTGGCGGACAAGTCGCTGCAACAAGTCGACGTGCATGGCACGCGCATCGCGCTGTCGCTCCGCGACGGGGTCTGGGGCGCAATCAGCGGCACGTGCAACCACGCCGGCGGGCCCCTCGGGCAGGGAGTCCTGGAAGAGGACTACATCGTCTGCCCCTGGCACCAATGGCGCTTCCACCGCATCGCCGGGGTGGGAGAACGCGGTTTCGAAGAGGATGCCGTACCCTCATACCTGGTGCGCGTCGCGGCCGGGCGAGTACAGATCGATCCGACGCCGCGTACCAAGCGTCACCGCAAGAAGCACACTCCACATCCGTTGGCGCGCGAGCCACGACGCGCACCAGGTCCGGTGCGCA
>CAYYWP010000235.1:0-6717 GCA_964475125.1 uncultured Binatia bacterium (SeqCode)
TCGTCTACGGCGCGCGCGATCCGAACCCGCGAGTGCGCGGCGGCGGCGGCGCCCGCCTGCGCCGCGCCGGCCTGGCGGTCGAGCGCGGGCCGGAGGGCGACGCCTGTGCCGAGCTCATCGCCGGCTTTGCCAGCGTTGCGCGCCGCGGACGGCCGCTGGTGACACTGAAGCTGGCGGCGTCGCTCGACGGCCGCATCGCGACCCGCAGCGGCGCCTCGCGCTGGATCACCGGGGCGGCGGCGCGCCGCCTGGTCCACCGGCTGCGCAACCAGACCGATGCGGTCCTGGTCGGCGCCGGCACGGTGCGCAGCGACGACCCGGCGCTGACCTGCCGCCTGCCGGGCGGGCGCGACCCGCTGCGGGTCATCGTCGACGGGCGGTTGCGCCTGCCCCTGCGCGCGGCCGTGCTGACAAAGGCAGCGGCGCCAGGTACGCTCATCGCCACCGTGGTCACCAAGGGAAGCAAACTGGCGGCACTGCGGCGGCGCGGCGCGACGATCGTCACCTTGCCGGGGCGCAACCGCCAGCTGTCGTTACGCCTGTTGCTGCGGCGCCTGGCGCAGCGCGGCGTCACCTCGGTGCTGGTCGAAGGCGGCGCGACGCTAGCCGCGGGGGCGCTGCGCGCCGGCGTGGTCGATCGCCTGCTGCTCTTCTTGGCGCCGGTGCTGATCGGTGCCGACGGGGTCGCCCTCGTCGGCCGGCTCGACGTGCGCACCATGGCCGGTGCCCGTCGCCTGCGCCTCACCGGCGTGGAACGCATCGGCGCCGATCTCTTGGTGGCCGCGGTTCCGGAGGCTCGCCGTGCCCGCTAACGCCATCGATGCGGCGCTCGCCGAGCTACGCGCCGGCCGCTTCGTCATCGTCAGCGAAGGCGAAGGTGGCGAAGCGCGGTTGTGCATGGCGGCCGAGCAGATCACCCCCGAGGCGGTGAACTTCATGGCGACGCATGCGCGGGGGCTGGTCAGCTTGTGTCTGACTTACGAACGCCTGCGCCGCCTCGGGGTGCCGCTCATGGCGCCCGACTCGGCCTCCGCCATCCGCCGCGCCTACGGCGTCTCGATCGAAGCGCGGCGCGGGGTGACGACGGGCATTTCGGCCGCTGACCGCGCCACCACCATCCGCGCTGCCATCGCTCCCGACGCCGGCCCGGACGATCTCATCATGCCGGGCCATGTCGTGCCGATCGTCGGCCGCGCCGGCGGCGTGCTGGCCCGCGCCGGGCTCACCGAAGCGGCGATCGACCTGGCGCGCCTGGCAGGCGGCGAACCGGCGGCGGCGGTGTGCGCGATCCTGCGCGACGACGGGAGCCTCGCTGGCGCCGCCGACCTCGAGGCGCTTGCGCAGCGCTTCGGCCTCTGCACGGTGCGGCTCGCCGAGCTGGTCGCCTACCGCCTGCGTCATGAATCACTCGCCGAACGGATCGCCGAGCGCCAGGTGACGATTGGCACCGGCGGCCGCTTTCGCGCCGTCGTCTACCGCAACATCGTCGACGGACACGAGCACATGGCCGTGGTCAAGGGCACGGTGGCGCGGCGCCAGAACGTCCTGGTGCGACTGCACTCGCAGTGTTTGACCGGAGACGTCTTCGGCTCCGAACGCTGCGATTGCGGGGAGCAGCTCGACCGCGCCTTGCGCATGATCGCCGCCCAGCGCTGCGGCGTGCTCGTCTACCTCCACCAGGAGGGGCGCGGCATCGGGCTGGCCAACAAGCTGCGCGCCTACCAGTTGCAGGATCGCGGCCGCGACACGGTGGAGGCCAACCTCGAGCTCGGCTTCAAGGAGGACGGGCGCGACTACGGCATCGGGGCGCAGATCCTGCGCGACCTCGGCGTGCGCAGCGTCCGGCTGATCACCAACAATCCGAAGAAGATCGAAGGCCTCGAGACCTACGGGGTGACCGTCGCCGAACGCGTCCCGATCGAGGTGCCGGCGCACCCCGGCACGATTCGCTACCTGCGCACCAAGCGCGAGAAGCTCGGCCATCTGTTCTCGGCACTCGATATCGCCTGAGCCATGGCGAAGCAGCTGGTCAGCTCGTTGGAGGGCGCGCGCCTGCGCGTCGGCATCGCCGTCTCGCGTTTCAATGGCGTGGTCACCGAGCGGCTCCTGGCGGGCGCCCTCGCCGCCCTCGCCCGTCAGGGGGTCGCTGACTCGGCCATCGAGGTGGCCCACGTCCCCGGGGCGTTCGAGCTGCCGCTGTGCGTCGACATCCTCGCCCGCAGCCATCGCATCGATGCGGTGGTCGCCCTGGGCGCCATCGTGCGCGGTGAGACCCCGCATTTTGACATGATCGCACAATGGGTGGTCGCCGAGCTGGGGCGGCTGGCCATCAGCCATCGCACGCCGGTCGCGCTCGGCGTGCTCACGACCAATACTCTGGAGCAGGCCCTGGAACGCGCCGGCGGCCTGCACGGCCACAAGGGTGAGGACGCGGCGCTGGCGGCGATCGAGATGGCCAACCTCTTGCGTCAGTTCGAATGACCGGCGTCCGGCGACCGGCCCGATCGGCTCGCGTCACCCGGCGCGCGTTCGCTCCCGGCCAAGCACGCACCGGGTCCGCTCGGCCCTCGAGACCGCTGCGCCGTGCGTTCCGCCCGGCGGGCTCATGAGCGCGCGCCGTAAGGGTCGCGAGCTCGCTTTGCAGGCCCTCTACCAGCGCGACCTCAGCGGTGAGTCGCCGGCGCGCGATCTGTCGGCCTTCGGCGAACGCTTCGAGGCGAGCGGCGCGGCGCGCGACTTCGCCTGGCAACTGGTGTGCGGCGTCGAGCAGCGGCGGGCCGAGCTGGATGAGGCCGTCGGCGCCGCCTCCGACCATTGGCGCCTCGATCGCCTGGCGCGTGTCGATGCCAACGTGATCCGCATCGCGCTCTACGAGATGACCACCGGTCTGCCGCTCGAGATCGCCATCAACGAGGCGGTGGAAGTGGCGCGCAAGTACGGCACGGCGGAGTCGCCGGCGTTCGTCAACGGCGTGCTCGACGCCGTGTCGCGCCGCCTCGGCCTGGCGCGCGGCCAGACGCCGGCGGCCGAATGACGGCGCTGCAAACGCAATCGCTCACGGCAATCGCGGCGCCCCCTTGCGCGTCAACGGGCTACCAGCGAGCGCACGCGGTTACGGCTCGTGATGAACGCTCACGGACAGGCATGACAACGGCGCTCCTGGCCGCTACGAGCCAAACGGAGCGTGCCGACAGCGCGCTGTCCTCCATCGGCTAGACCTGTTCGGAGCCCTCTGGTAGCTCCCAACCGATCTGCCATGCGCTACGACCCCGCCGTCATCGAGCCCAAGTGGCAGAAGGTTTGGGAGGACCGCCAGGTCTTTCGCGCCCCGACCGATCCGGCCCAGTGGGCGGCGCGGCCGAAGTATTACATCCTCGACATGTTCCCATACCCGTCCGGCGCCGGTCTGCACGTCGGCCATCCGGAGGGCTACACGGCCACCGACGTGTTGGCGCGTCTCAAGCGCATGCAGGGCTTCAACGTGCTGCACCCGATGGGGTGGGACGCGTTCGGCCTGCCCGCCGAGCGCGCCGCGCTGCGCGAGAACGTCCACCCGGCGATCATCACGACGCGCAACATCGACACCTTCCGCCGCCAGATCAAACGACTCGGCTTCAGCTACGACTGGTCGCGCGAGCTCAGCACGGCCGACCCGAGCTACTATCGCTGGACGCAATGGATCTTCCTGCAGCTGTTCGAGCGCGACCTGGCGTACGTCGCCGAGATGCCGGTCAACTGGTGCCCGGCACTCGGCACCGTACTGGCCAACGAAGAAGTGAAGGACGGCCGCTACGTCGAGACCGGCGACCCGGTGGAGCAGCGGCTCATGCAGCAGTGGATGCTGCGCATCACCGCCTACGCTGAGCGGCTGCTGGCGGACCTCGATCAGGTCGACTGGCCCGACGGCGTCAAGGAGATGCAGCGCAACTGGATCGGCAAATCGGTGGGTGCCGACATCACCTTCGCCGTCGCCGGCCGCGACGTCTCGTTTCCGGTCTTCACTACCCGCCCCGATACCCTGTTCGGCTGCACCTATTGCATCCTCGCGCCGGCGCACCCGCTGGTGGAGCAGATCACCGCCGCTGCCCAGCGGGAAGCCGTCGGCGCGTACGTGGCAACCGCCGCTCAGGCCCAGGGCCGCGGTGACGCGGACGAGGCGAAGACGGGGGTGTTCACCGGCGCCTACGCCAGTCACCCCGTGACCGGGGCGCGCGTGCCGATCTGGGTCGCCGACTATGTGCTGATGGGCTACGGCCACGGCGCGATCATGGGCGTCCCGGCGCACGATGAACGCGATCACGCCTTCGCTCGCCGCTTCGGTCTGGAGATCCGCGAGGTGGTGTCGGGAGCCCCGACGTCGATCCAGGAAGCGGCGTACGCCGGCGATGGACGGCTGGTCAATTCACAGTTCCTCGACGGCTTGCCCGTGGACGCCGCCAAGGCGCGTATGATCGCCTGGCTGGAGGCGCACGGCTGCGGCGCGGCGCGCGTCCAGTATCGCCTGCGCGATTGGCTCTTTTCGCGCCAGCGCTACTGGGGCGAGCCGGTGCCGGTTGTCTGGCTCGAAGATGGCTCCGCCGTCCCCATTCCGGTGGCCGAGCTGCCGGTGGCGCTGCCGCCGGTCGACGAGTACCGCCCGACCGAGGACGGCAAACCGCCGCTGGCGCGCGCCGGTGACGATTGGTTGCTGGTCACGCTCCCCGACGGTCGCGTCGGCGTGCGCGAGACCAACACCATGCCGCAGTGGGCGGGCTCGTGCTGGTACTACCTGCGCTATCTCGACCCCGGCAACGATCGCCAGCCCTGGTCGGCGGAGGCCGAGCGCTACTGGATGCCGGTCGACCTCTACGTCGGTGGCGTCGAGCACGCCGTGTTACACCTGCTGTACGCGCGCTTCTGGCACAAGGTGCTGTACGACTGCGGTCTCGTGCACACCGCGGAGCCCTTCCAGCGGCTGTTCAACCAGGGGATGATCCTTGCCTACAGCTATCAGGACGCGAACGGCAAATACTACAGTCCCAGCGAGGCGAAGGAACGCGACGGTGCGCTCTACGCCGCCGCGACCGGCGAGCCGCTGACGGCGCAGATCGAGAAGATGTCCAAATCGCGGCTGAACGTCGTCAGCCCGGATGAGGTGATCGACCAGTACGGCGCCGACGCGATGCGGTTGTACGAGCTGTTCATGGGACCTCTCGACCAGGTCAAGCCGTGGCAGACGTCGGGCGTCGAAGGCGTCTATCGCTTCCTGCAGCGCGTCTGGCGACTGGTCGTCGACGAGCGCAGCGGCGCGCTCTCCGCCCGCGTGGTCGACGCCCCGGCGACGGGCGAGCCGGCGCTGAACCGCGTCCTGCACGCGACGATCAAGAAGGTGCTCGAGGACACCGAAGCGCTGCGCTTCAATACCGCCATCGCCCAGATGATGATCTTCGTCAACGAAGCGACGGCCAGCGCGACGCTGCCGCGCGCGATCGTGCGCGATTTCCTGCATGCCTTGGCGCCCTATGCGCCCCACCTCAGCGAAGAGCTGTGGCAGCGCCTCGGCGAGACCGCGCTGCTGGCGGCCGCGACCTGGCCGGCCCACGACGCCGCCTTGGCGGTCGACGAGGTGATCGAGATTGCCATCCAGGTGAATGGCAAGCGACGCGCGGCGATTACCGTGCAGCGCGACGCCGACCGGCCGACGATCGAGCGCCTGGCGTTGGCCCACGAGGCGATCGCGCGCTCGCTCGACGGCAAGTCGCCGCGCAAGGTCATCGTCGTGCCCGGGCGATTGGTGAACATCGTTGCCTAACCGCCGGATCGCTTTGTGGCGCAAGCAGTTTCCGCACTCCTGCGCCCGTCGAAGGATGAGTCCGTCGCAGCATGAGCGCGGCCTGTTTCCACCGGCCGCTCAGCCTGCGCTGCGGGCAGACGGCCTGGACGGTGTCAGACCGGCCGGCCGCGCCGTGCGCGCCCGCGCGCTGTGGGCGCTCGGCGCCGCGCTCCTCGCCGGCAGCGGGCTGGCGGCGTGCGGATACACCCTGGCGGGCACCCGGACGCGCCCGCCGGACGCCATCCGCAGCGTCAGCGTCGGGACATTCGAGAATCAATCGCGCGAGGAAGGGTTGGACAAGACCCTCGCCTTCGCCGTCGAACGCGAGTTCTACCAGCGCGGCACGCTGCGGGTGCGCGATGATCCGGCCGATGGTGAGGGGTTGATCATGGGCACGATCCGCGAGTTCAAGACCCGCCCGGTGTCGTTCGATGCCGACGACAACGCCGTGCAGTACGAAGTCAGGCTGGTGCTCGACGTGATGCTCATCCGCCAGAGCGACGGCACGGTGCTGTGGCAAGGCTCACACATGCTGGCGGTCGACGACTACAGCGTCGACCCTCAATTCGTCGTGCCGAGCTCGTCACAGTTCCAGCAAGGCACGCTCAACTTCTCCGACCTCGCCAACCTGACTGACATTCAGCTGGCCGAGACGCAGCGCCATTTGGCGATCGAGCGCATGGTGCGCTCGATCGCCCGCGACGTGCACGATCGCGTGCTCGACGACTTCTGACGCCGCGCAGCCTGTTCGCCCTGCGACGCGGCTACCGCTCGTCGCCGGCGCGCGTCTTGACAGCCAGTTGAAAAACGCGTTCCGCCCACCCTTCGACGGGCTCAGGGCATGTCCTGCGCTCGTCGAAGGGTGAGCGGAACGCTTCGTGGCACAAGCAGTTCCCGCTCTCCTG
>CAYYWP010000236.1:0-6714 GCA_964475125.1 uncultured Binatia bacterium (SeqCode)
GGGCGCTGAGGACCGCCGCGATATGCAGCGAATTTCGGACTCAGGACACTAGCAGGCGGTCGATAGAGGCGGCGCTCAACGACCGGACGATGTCAGGCGCCGGAACGGTACCACTTCTCCGGCGTGGCGCCCAAGATGCCGCCGAAGTACTGATCGTCGACGGCTTTCATGTCCCAGGCCTGCCACGCAGTCGGGGTCAGCTCGATCGTCACATCGTCGACCGCCGCGAAGACCGGCCCGATGCGCGGGTCTTCAATGGCCGCGGGGGTGAGATAGCGGCGCAGGATGGCGTCGTTGAGCTCGCGGGCGCGGGCGCCGCGCACGATGGTGGCCTGGCCGGACGCGCACACCCAGCGCTCCGATCCCGGCTTGCGGACGTCGACCATGAGCGATGCCGACGGGCGAGCCAGGAGGTTGCGTACCTTGCGGCTCGCGGACGCCGATTCGAGATAGAAACGGTCGTTCTCGAAAAGATACCAGATCGGCACCACGTGCATGGAGCCATCGGCGTTGAGCGTCGACAATGACGCGATGTGTCGCTCGTCCAGCAACGCCCGCCGGGCACCGGTCAGTTTCGCCATCGTCATCCCTCCTCCGACGGATTCGCCGCCAGGCGGCGAGACCCAATCCATGTCCCACGGCCGATCATCGGCGCAGTGGTGCCCGATAGCAACCAGGGTGTCGCCCTGCCACCGCCGCCGCAGCCGTGCTATGCCGGCGGGGCGACAGACGCTCATGATCATCTCGGTCATCAACCATACGACGATCGACGATGAGGCGGTCCAGCGCGTCGTACGCGCCGTGAACCGCCAGATCGAGAGCGATTTCGCCCCCTACTGGAGTCTCGCCGCGACCTTGCGGCTGGAGGGGCGGAGCAGCCGGCAGCCGACGGTGCACACCCTGAGCGACATGCGCGGCGACGCGGTGCTCTACCTGTGGGATACCGTCAACGTCGACGACGCGCTCGGCTATCACGACCTCAACCACCGCGGGATCCCGTTCGGCTTCGTCTTCACCGAGCTGTCGAAGGCGCTCGACGAGCCGTGGTCGGTGACGTTTTCGCACGAGGCGCTCGAAATGATCGCCGATCCCGAAGTCAACCTGCTGGTGATGGGGCCACACCCGCGCCAGCCCAGCCGCGACGTCTTTCACTGGTACGAGATGTGCGACGCCGTGCAAGCGGAGACCTACGCGATCGACGGCGTCGAGGTGTCGAATTTCGTCTTGCCACTCTACTTCACCGGCGGCAACGAAGCGGGAGGGCGCAACGACTTTCTCGGCCGCCGCAGCGACGGCCGCGCGCTCTCCTCGTTCCCCGTCAATCCGGGCGGATATATCGGCTTCTACGATCCGCTGAAGCGCGACATGGTGACCTTCGAGTCCGATGCGGCGGCCAAGCGCCGCGGCCACGGCACGCGGCGCGCCATCCGCTACCAGCGCTTCCATGCCGGCGACGCCGAGCCGCGGCGCGGAGCAGGTCGATGACCCGCACCGGCCAGCGCCGCCGCCCCGGCCGCCGCGGCGCGCCGGTCAGCGCAACGCGCCAGGGGCGCACGTTCCTCGGCCCCGTCGTGCCGCACCCATTCCCCGGCCGGGTGGTGCGGGCCGGCGAGACGGATCGGGCGGTGGTGCGCACCGTGCAGCGGCGGCTCAACCAAGTCGGCTGCGGTCCCCTGGACGAGGATGGGGTGTTCGGTCCCGACACGAGCGGCGCGGTGCGCCTCTTCCAGGCGCGTTTTCCCGACGCCGATGGGCAGCCGCTGCGCGTCGACGGCCTGATCGGCGCCGTCACGTGGGCAGCGCTGTTCGGCCGCGCCGCGGTGCGCGTCGCCGCCCGTGCCGCGAGCCCGCTGCTCGCCGAGGCACTGCGCGTTGCCGCAGCGGAGATCGGCGCCTTGGAGCAGCCGCTGGGCTCGAATCGCGGCCCGCAGGTCGACGGCTATCTGCGCCGCGTCGGGCTCGACCCGCGCCGCGGCAGCTTCGCCTGGTGCGCCGCCTTCGTCTATTTCTGCTTCGCGCGGGCGGCAGAGACCATCGGAGTCGAGAACCCACTCATCAAGACCGCCGGCGTCCTCGACCACTGGATGCGCGCCGGCGCCGCGGGCGTGCGCCGGATCAGCGCCGCGGAGGCGCACCTGCACGAGGATCTCGTGCGACCCGGGCAGATCTTCATCCTCGACACGCCGCCACCCGGCGGCGGCGGGCACACCGGCCTCGTCGAACGCGTCGAGGCCGGCAAGCTGATCACCATCGAGGGCAACACCAACGACGGCGGGTCGCGCGAGGGCGTCGGCGTCTTCCGCCGCAGCGGCCGCCGCATCCGCGACATCAACGTCGGCTTTCTCGACTACGGCGGGTGACGCCGCGCAGAGCCGACGTGCGGGCGACCTCAAGGGGCCGGCCCGCGCCGGACCGCAGTGACCACGCCGTCGTGGAAGCTGACGTATTCGCCCGTACCGGCCTCATCGTAGAAGAGCCACTGCGCGGCCTCGAGGTCGGGCGTCTGGTGCGCCGGCGGGTATCCACGGGCCAACAAGACCTGGGCACGGGTCATTCCGGCTATCACACGACCGGCGCGCACGGCTTCCAGCACGGCGGGTGATGCACCGGCCAGGGCAACGGTGGGATCCTCGCTGACGAAGATGCGCCCGAAATAGGTCGGTCCATCGAGTTGGCCGCGGCCGTACTTGAACCACAGGCGATAGCGGCGGCCGTCGGCGGTCGAGAAGTCGACCGTCATGCGGCCGGCGTCGGTCACCCGCACCCGCGTCCCGGCGGCGAGCATCGGATCGGAGCTGTAGCGGTAGAGGTAGTTCGCATCCGTGGCCACGCCGCCGTCGAAGCGCATGGCACAGCAGAGGAACAGGTCGCGGCCGACCAATTCGCGAGCCGACACGCGCGGGACACAGGTGGCGTCGAGGCCGGGACCGGTCAGCGATGCCTTCCACGACCACGCGTCTGCCCCGTCGCTGATGGCCAGGCGATATTCGGCGTCGGCCCGCAGGTCGACCTCCAGCGTGCAGGACTCGGACGACACGCGCCGCTGCCCGCCGGCCGCATCGGATGTCGTCTGTGTGTGTGCCCAGGCCCCTTTTCTGCGGCGCACGCCGAGCGCACGTCGGCCTGGCGGGATCCGCAACGGGCCGGGGGCAGACAGGGGCCGCATCGGGCGGGTGTCCACGGCCGCGACGAAGGCATCGCCCTCGACCTGGATGAGGGCTTCTCTCGCCGCGAGGCTGACGGCGGGGCTCGCGCTCGGGGCGTCGGCGGAGCTCGTCGGCGCGCCGCGACTCCCCGCACATCCCAGACCGACCGCCAACAGGAGTGCACAGGTCACACCGGTGGCGATCTGTCTACTGACTTCACTCACGGCGCTGGACCGCGACGCGTCGCGGTGACGACGCCATTGGCGAAGACGACATATTCGCCCACGCCGGGGCTATCGTAGTAGAGCCATTCCGAGGCCTCGAGGTCGGGCGTCTGGTGCCCCGGCGGATAACCGCGAGCCAGGAGCACCTGCGCTTTGGTCATGCCGACCACGACTCGGCCGGCCCGTACCGCCGCCGCGACGTCGGGACTCAGACCGGCCAGAGTGGCGGTCGGATCGCTGGCGAGGAAGAGGCGCTCGAAATAGAGGCGCGAATCGAGGTGCTCGCCACCGTACTGGAACCACAACTGATACCGGCGACCATCGGCGGGAGAAAACTTGACCTTGAAGCGCTCGACCTCGGTGACCCGCACCTTCGTCCCCGCCGGGAGCGTCGATTCGGCGCTATCGTCGTAGAGGTAGTTCGCGTCCGTCGCCTCGCCGCCGCTGAAGCGCATCGTACAACACAGGTACAGATCGCGACCGACCAAATCGCGTGCCGTCACCTGTGGCGAGCAGGTCGCCTTGGAACCGGGCCCGCTCAGCGAGGCCGTCCAGGACCACTCATCCCCGCCCTGGTTCGTGACCAGCCGATATTCTCCGCCCGCTTGCAGCTCGACGTCGAGCGTGCAGGTGTCGTGCGAAACCACCGTCGTCGTCCCCCACGCCATGGCGATGATGACCGTGGCGTCCGACGGCACGGGCTTGCCCGTCTGGATCTCCTTGCGCCTGCGGACGCTGAGTGCATGCCGTCCTGGGGCCACGCGCAGCTCGGGAGACGCGAACGCCGACTGCGTGTCCTGACCATCGATCCCCGCGATCAAGGCGCTGCCCCCGATGCTGATCAGCGCCTGCTGTCCCTGCGTGGCTGGGTTGGCGCCGGGACTCCCCGTACAGCCCAGCATCGCCACCGACACGCCGGTCAAAACAGCCTGTCGAACAAATCTGCGTTCATGCTTCGCGGCCATGGACGATGTATGGCCAGATACCTGAGAAGTTGCAAATCTGACGTCTCCCAGTAGACCGCAACACTGCCCTCGCCCTTATCGCGACACGCAGGCGGCCGATTATCAGCGATGCCACCGGTCACGGGTCACCGGTGACCGGTCACGTCTTCACGAGGCGACTCTCCGAAGCGCCTACGGCTCGAGGACGACCTTGATCGCGCCGCCGCGATGGTCGGCGGCGATGCGAAAGGCGGCGACGGCGGCGCGCAATGGCAGGCGATGCGTAATCAGCGTCGCGGCGATGTCGGGATTGGCGACCAGTAGCGCTGCCGCCTCGTCGATGTCGCGCCCGCCGGCGTGACGGCCGTAGGTCAGCGAGGTCTGCAACCGAAGCTCCTTGGACAGATGGGCGAAGGCGGGCAACGCAATGCCACCCCAGTGGATCGAGGGCATCACCAGCACGGCGCCGGGACGCGCCAGCTCGCAGGCCGTCTCGATGGCGCTGGCGGTGCCGGCGCATTCGACGACGATGTCGTACTCGCCTCGGAGCGGCGCGGCGCCGAGCCGTGCCCCGGCGGCGCGTTGTGCATCGTAGCGCGCCAGCAGCCCGACCTCGACGCCGGCGCCGCGGGCGACGGCGACGGCGCAGAGGCCGATCGAGCCGCCGCCGACCACCGCGACCCGCTGCCCGACCTGCAGACCGGCCTTGCGAAAGGCGTGGACCGCGACCGCGAGCGGTTCGACCAAACAACCGTCCCGCGCGCCCAGGCTCGGCGGCAGCGGCACCAGGCAGCGCGGCGGCACGATCAGTTCCTCCGCCATGCCGCCGTGGCGCGAGACGCCGAGAATCGCCGCGCCGGCGGCGCGGCAGAGGTTGTAATCGCCCGCCGCGCACGGCCCGCAGTCACCACACGGCAGCAGCGGCTCGATGGCGACCGCCGACCCGTCGGCCGTCTCACCCGCCAGCTCGTGGCCCGGCCGCACCGGCCGCCCCCGCCCGGCGCGCAGGGCTTCGAGGTCCGAGCCGCAGATCCCGGCCGCGCGGATGCGCACGCGCACGCCGGCCTCCGCCACGGGCGGGACCTCGACCACCTCGACCCCGCCGGCGCGCAGGCACACCCCGAGCATGGCTCTCCCAAACCAGAGCCGCCGACGAGGCGTCAACCGCCGTCCGGCGCGGCCCGCCGACGACGCGATTCCTCACCTCGATGAGGAAACCGCCCGCCAGCGCGCGGCATCTACACCTCGTGTCGTGCGACGCTTGCGGTCAGCCGGTCCCCGGCCCTATCGTCGCTTCGCTGGTCGATGGAGGATTCCCTGATGAGCAGTGAACGCGATCGGCTCGAGCGCGACGGCTCGACCTGGAAGCTCTGGGGACCCTATCTCGCCGAGCGCGCCTGGGGCACGGTACGCGAGGACTACAGCCCCGGCGGCACCGCCTGGGAGTACTTCCCGCACGATCACGCCCGCTCGCGCGTCTACCGCTGGAACGAGGACGGCCTGGCCGGGATCTGCGACGCCGAGCAGCGCCTGTGCTTCGCCCTGGCGTTGTGGAACGGGCGCGATCCGATTCTGAAGGAGCGCTTGTTCGGCCTCACCGGCAACGAGGGCAACCACGGCGAGGATGTGAAGGAGTACTACTACTATCTCGACTCGACGCCGACGCATTCCTACATGCGCTGGCTCTACAAGTACCCGCACGCCGAGTACCCCTATGCACGCCTGCTCGAGGAGAACCGCCGGCGCGGCCGGCGCGATCCCGAATTCGAGCTCATCGACACCGGCGTGTTCGCCGAGGATCGCTACTTCGACGTCGGGGTCGAATACGCCAAGGGCAGCCCGCGCGATCTGCTCATCCGCCTCACGGTGGTCAACCGCGGCCCCGAGGCGGCAGCCCTGCACCTGTTGCCGACGCTCTGGTTCCGCAACACCTGGTCATGGGGTCGCGACGCCGAACGCCCGCTGCTCACCGCCTTGCCGCCGCGCGACGCTCGCCAAGCGCTGCGCGCGGTGCACGCGCACCACCGCACGCTCGGCGACTACGCCCTGGTCGCGGAAGGCGCCGACGAGCTGCTCTTTACCGAGAACGAGACCAATGCGGCCCGCCTCTTCGGCGCCGCCAATGCGGTGCCGTACGTCAAGGACGCCTTTCACGACTACCTCGTGCACGGCCAGCGCCAGGCCGTGAACCCGGAGGGGCGCGGCACCAAGGCGGCCGCGCGCTACGAGCGCCTGCTGCCGGCCGGCGGCACGCTGGTGCTGCGCCTGCGCCTCAATCGACTCGACGCCGCCGGCGAGGTGTCGCGCACGCCGCTGGCGGACTTCGACAAGCTGTTCGCCGCGCGCCAGCGCGTGGCCGACGAATTCTACGCCGCCCTGCAGCCCGAGGGTATGGACGCG
>CAYYWP010000237.1:0-6650 GCA_964475125.1 uncultured Binatia bacterium (SeqCode)
ACCTCCTTTCATGTCACTAGAACGACCAGGCTTTGCCTGGCACACCAGAGAACGCGGAGCACGAGGGTCTAGAGGGTGAAACCCGGGGGCGCCGCGCGCCCGGCGCATGGCCCGGGGCTCTCGCCTCGGAAGCGGGCACACGCTAGGGTCAGTTTTTTCCGCGGAGGACACGCCCAGATGCGTCAGACGCTCCTCGATCGCGTGTGGGAGGCCCACACGGTCGCCGAATTGCCGAGCGGCCAGACCCAGCTCTTCATCGGTCTGCACCTGGTCCACGAGGTGACCAGCCCGCAGGCCTTCGCCATGCTGCGCGAGCTCGGCCTCCCGGTGCTCTATCCACAGCGCACGATCGCCACGGTCGACCATATCGTTCCGACACATACCGAGGCGCGACCGTTCGACGACGAACAGGCCGAGACGATGATGTCGGAAATCGAGCGTGGCTGCCGCGAGTTCGGCATCCGCTTCCTGGATCGCCGCTCCGGCCAACAGGGCATCGTGCACGTCATCGGGCCAGAGCTCGGTCTGACCCAGCCGGGAATGACCATCGCCTGCGGCGACAGTCACACCAGCACCCACGGCGCCTTCGGCTCCATCGCCTTCGGTATCGGCACCAGTCAGGTGCGCGACGTGCTCGCCTCGCAGTGCCTGGCGATCAGCAAGCCCAAGCTGCGGCGCGTGCAAGTCGATGGCGCGCTGCCGGCCGGCGTCTACGCCAAGGACTTGGTGTTGCACATCATCCGCACGCTGGGGGTGAAGGGCGGCGTCGGCTACGCCTACGAGTACGCCGGCACGGCCATCGAGCGTCTGTCGATGGAAGAGCGCATGACCGTCTGCAACATGAGCATCGAGGGCGGCGCGCGCTGCGGCTACGTCAACCCCGATCAGACCACTTTCGATTACCTGCGCGGCCGGCCGATGGCGCCGCAGGGGGCGGCATTCGACCGCGCCGTGACGTGGTGGAAGAGCATGGCCTCGGATGCGGATGCGGTGTACGACGACGTGGCGCGCCTCGACGCGACGGCCCTGACGCCGGTGGTGACCTGGGGCATCAACCCGGGTCAGTCGATCGGCGTCGGCGAGCGCATCCCCGCGGCGGCGGATTTTCCACTCGCTGAGCGCGCCGGGGTCGAGGATGCATACGCGTACATGGACTGGCGCCCGGGAGACCGCTTGGCTGGGACGCGCATCGATGTCGCTTTCGTCGGTTCGTGCACCAATGGCCGCCTCTCCGACCTGCGCGAGGCGGCGCGCGTCGCCAAGCTCGGCAAGGTGCGCCCGCACGTCAAAGCCCTGATCGTGCCGGGCTCGCAGGAGGTCGCTCGCCAGGCCGAGGCGGAAGGACTGCACGAGGTCTTCCGCGCCGCCGGGTTCGAGTGGCGCCTGCCTGGCTGCTCGATGTGCCTGGCGATGAACCCCGACCGGCTGAGCGGCCGCCAAATCTGCGCCTCGTCCAGCAACCGCAACTTCAAAGGCCGCCAGGGCAGCCCGACCGGGCGCACGCTGCTGATGAGCCCGGCGATGGTGGCGGCGGCGGCCATCGAGGGCGCGGTCACCGATGTGCGGGATCTCCTCGGGAGGGTGGCATGAGCCAGTTGGTCAAGATCGCGCGCGTCGGCGGGCGGCCGATCCCGCTGCGCGGCAACGACATCGATACGGATCGCATCATCCCGGCGCGCTATCTGAAGGCCGTCACCTTCGATGGGCTGGGCGCGGCGGCGTTCTACGACGAGCGCTTCGATGAGCAAGGACGTTCGAAAGGCCACGTGATGGACGAGCCGCGCTTTCAGGCCAAGGGGGTGCGCGTCGCCGTCGTCAATCAGAACTTCGGCTGCGGGTCATCGCGCGAGCACGCCCCGCAGGCGTTACTGCGCTGGGGCATCAAAGCCATCGTCGGCGAATCGTTCGCCGACATCTTCGCCGGCAACTGCATCGCCATCGGCCTGCCCTGCGTGAGCGGCGGCGCCGCCGACATCGAGACGCTGATGGGGGCGATCGAGGAAGACCCAACCCATGATCTGACCGTCGACCTCGAAGGGATGACGGCCTCCTATCGCGGCCAGACGATCGCCGTGCAGTTGCCGCCCACCGTGCGCAACCAGTATCTGGCCGGCACCTGGGATGCCACGCGGGTGTTGCTGGAGGCGACGCCGCAGATCAACGCCACCGCCGCCCGCCTTCCCTACGTGCGCGATTTCGCCGCCTGACGGCGCGGGGCACGCCCCCCCACCCTGGGCGCACGCCGTGCGCCCCTACAAGGTTCCGCCGTTTCGTCGTGCGCCCCTCCGACATGCCGATCGCGCTCCGCGGCGCCGCCGGCGTGCCTGTCGTACGCCCTCGATCTCGCTTCCAGCCGTAGGGGCGGCCCCCCGTGGCCGCCCGGCTGGGGGCGGAGGGGGCTCGAAGCGGCGGCGCGGATCAACGGCGCCGCGTGCGCCCTACGGCTGGCGGCCGGCGCAGTCGGGGCAGGGACAGAGCTGGCGCAGATAGGTGTAGCTGTAGATGCCCGTCTCGTGGCCGTCGCCCCAGGTGAAGGTGAGGGCGTAACGACCGACAGGCTCGATCTTGGCCAGATCGCTGTTGCCGTGCACGAAGCGCTTCTCGCCCGAGTGCCCCTGGCACATGGCGCACGGACACCAGCCGCGCAGGTACGCGTATGGATAGGTGCTGGCGTGCCCATCGCTCCAGGCGATCTGCACCTGGCGTTGATCGGCGAGGCGGCGAACTTCGATCGGTTGCGGGGCTTGCTGCATGCGCCGACGGCGTCAGCCCTTGTCCGCCTGCAATTGTCGCTTCCAATCCACCATTCGGCCCTTCGCCGCCCACTCCTCGGCGCGCGGCACGTCGCCCGATTTCTGGTAGATCCGCGACACGTTGGTGTAGGCGAGGATCTCGTCCGGCTGCAGCTCGACGACCCGCAGCGCCGCCGCGATCGCCTCGTCGAAGCGGCCGAGGTCGGCCAGGGCCATCGCCAGCCCCTCCAGGGCGTCGGCGTAGTCGGCATCCATCGCCAGGGCCTCGCCGTAGGCCGTCACCGCCCCGTTCAGATCGCCGTCTGCCACACAGTCGACCGCGCGGTCGTAGCACTCCTCTTTGCTCGCCATCGACCGAACCCTAGCAGCCGGCCGGAAGACGAGACAGCCACCGTAGTGCCCCTGCATCGAGGAGCTGGGCGCGCGCCGTGCGCCCCGCCGGTTTCCTTGTGGTCCCTCGGCCCGGCGGGATAGACTCCGCGCCCATGGCCGAGCCGCGCACAGTCGTCGCCGGCACGATCCTCCGCGGTTCGCGCACCGTGCTCACCGCGTTGGCGCTCGACAAGATTCATCCGAATCCGGATCAGCCGCGCCGTCACTTCGATCCCGAGGCGCTGGCCGAGTTGGCGGCCTCGATCGCGCAGCACGGCGTCCTGCAGCCGGTGATCGTCAAACGCCACGGCGATGGTTTCCTCATCATGGCCGGCGAGCGCCGCTACCGAGCCGCGCGCTTGGCGGGGCTGACCGTCATTCCGGCCGTGGTGCGCGAGGACGACCCGATCGAGATCGCCATGATCGAGAACCTGCAGCGCCAGGACCTCTCCCCGCTCGAGGAGGCAGAAGGCCTCGGGGCGCTGATCGACCAATACCAGTACACGCATGAGACGCTGGCCGAGCTGATCGGCAAGAGCCGTCCCTACGTGAGCAACACCCTCACCCTGCGCCGGCTCCCCGACCACATCAAGCAGGACGTCCACAGCCAACCCGATGTGTCGCGCGAGATCCTCATCGCCCTGGCGCGGGCCGACTCGCCCGAGAAGCAGGAGACCCTCTGGCGGCTGACGCGGGCGCGCAAGCTCTCGGTGCAGCGCTTTCGCTCCGAGCAGGCCGGCGAGCCGGTGGCGCGCGGCGAGATCACCGACCTGGCGCGCACGCTGCGCCGCCTAGGCCGTAAGCTGCGCGCCCTCGATACCGCCGTGCTGGCGCCCACCGAACGCCAGCAGCTCGAACGGCTGCTGCGCCGCGCCCACAGCCGCATCCTCAAGACGCTGGCGGCGCTGCGCCAATAGGCAGCGCGCTCGCATCGCGGCCTGCCGGCCCCGTGGCGCGGGCGGCACCCGCGCCCTAATCTGACAGTCCGTTGAAAAAGGCCGCGCTCATCCTTCGACGGGCTCAGCATGAGCGGGGAGTGCTTGTGCCGCAACGCGTTCCGCTCGCCCTTCGACGAGCTCAGGACATGCCCTGAGCCCGTCGAAGGGCGAGCGGAACGCGTTTTTCAACGGGCTGCTAACAGAGTCCGACGAAAAAAAAGGGCAGGGACGCGTGCGCCCCTGCCCGGATTTCAACGCTCTTGAAAAGGCCGATCTCTCAGACTTTGCCCTGCAGAAAAAACGCGATCACCAGCCCGTAGATGGCCAGGGCTTCCATGAACGCGAGGCCGACGATCAGCGGTGTCTGTACGCGGTCGGCGGCGTTGGGATTGCGGCCGATCGACTCCATCGCCGAGGCGACGGCAAAGCCCTGCCCGATACCCGGTCCGATCGCCGCCACGCCGATGGCGATCCCGGCGCCGATGGCGATCAAGCCATTGCCGCCACCGGCTGCTTCTTGCGCCAGCGCAGCACCTGGCCCGAAGGCCGCCACCAGGGTGCTGCCCAGCAGGCTCTTCCACAGTGTTCGCATCGTTACACTTCCTCCTTTCGTTCCAACAACGGGCTCGCTACCGGCCACGCCCCTCTATCATCCTCGCCGCGCCTCGGCCTCGCGAAAGCCCTGGGGTATCGAATGGTCGAGATCTCAGTGCGATCCGGCGTGCTCCTCGGCATGTCCATGGCCGGCGGTGGCCAGCGACACGTACACCAGGCTCAGCATGGTGAAGACGAATGCCTGAATGATCGAGACGAACGCGCCGAGGGCGTAGAAGATCACCGGCAGTACCACCCGCGTCAGATCGGTGAAGATGTCGAGCACCAGGTGATCGGCGAACATGTTCATCATCAAGCGCAGGTTGAGGGTGATCGGCCGCAGCACATTGTCGACGATCTCCAGCGGCAGCAGCAGAAACACCAGCCACCACACCGGCCCGAGGAAGTGCTTGAGATAGCTCAAGCCGTGGGTCTTGAAACCGAAGTAGTTGTACATGCCGAAGGACAGGAGGGCGAGACCGAACGTGGTGTTGACGTTGCTCGTCGCCGGCACGACGCCGGGAATCAACCCCGCCAGGTTGTTCGCCAGAATGAAGAGAAACAGCGCCCCGTAGAGCGGCACGTACTGGCGCGAATGCGGCCCGAGGACCCCGGCCACCATGCCGGTGAACTGCTCGACGTACACCTCCATGAAGTTGCGCGCCGTGAGCGTTCCATCCGGCAGGGCCCGATCGGCCGCGCCGGCGAGCTGGCGACGCGCCAGCAGCGCCGTGCCGATCAGTGCGGCGGTGACCACGCCGGCGGTCGCCACCTGGTCTGGCAACTGGTTCAGTCCGGGGATGATCTGCACCCAGGTGAAGCCGTGTTCGGCTGCGCCGGCCATGGTCTCCTCAGGACGCCGCCGGCGCGGGGGCGGTGACGGTCGACAGCAGGCACGCCAGCAGCAGCATGGTCGCGCCGACGGCGACGCTCAGCGGCTCGAGCGGCAAGCGCCACAACAGCGCGCCGAAGAGCGCGATCAGGAGAGCGAACTTCAGCAACAGCAGCGCCACGGCGAGCGCCGCGCTCTGGCCGCGCTGTGGCGACAGCAGGCGCGCCACGATGGTGCGCAGGAGGCGGAAATTGAGCCCCATGACGGCGCCGCCGAGCAGCACGCTCGGCGCCGACAACCAGCCGCTGGCGTACGCTGCACACGCCGCGCCGCCGAGCAGCACCAGGTGTAACCGCTCGATCTGCCCGATCCGGCCGTTCATGGAATCCGGCGATCGTTAGGTCTTTTGAGCGCCCAAAGCAAGAGACGGATGGCGCCGTAGAGGGCCCCGAGCGTGAAGCCCATCGTCAGCCACGGCTCGGTGCCGAGATAACGGTCGGCCCAGTGGCCGAGCACGAGCCCACCGACGATCGAGCCGGCGATCTGCAGCCCGAGGGCGAGAAAGCGACCGCTGCGCGCCAGCGTCTCGCGATCGGCCTTCATCGCGCTCCGGCGTTGCCCACACCTCGCCCTTCGACGGCCTCGGGGCGAGCGGAGGAATACGCAGCTGCCACCGGCGCCGCCCCCTCAGCCGATCTCTTGCAAGGCCTGATCGGCGGCCCGCACCGTGGTCTCGATGTCGACCTCGCTGTGGGCCAGCGACACGAAGGCGGCTTCGAACTGCGAGGGCGGCAGGTACACCCCGCGCGCCAGCATGGCGTGAAAGAAGCGCGCGAAGGCAGCCGTGTCGGCGCGCCGCGCCGTATCGGCATCGCGCACCGCATCGACGCCGAAGAACAGCGTCCACATCGAGCCGGCGCGGGCCACGCACCCGCGCCGCCGGTGGCGGTGCAGGGCGGCGCTCAACCCCGTCTCCAGTTGCGCGCCCAGGGCCTCGAGGCGCTCGTAGGTCCCGGGCTTGTCGAGCAGGTCGAGCGTGGCCAAGCCCGCGGCAACGGCAAGAGGATTCCCCGACAGCGTGCCGGCCTGATAGACATCGCCGAGCGGTGCCAAGCGCTGCATGATGTCGCGCCGGCCACCGACGGCCGCCCACGGCAACCC
>CAYYWP010000238.1:0-6646 GCA_964475125.1 uncultured Binatia bacterium (SeqCode)
TTCGTCACCCCTGGCGCGACGCCACCGAAGATCCGTGCCGCGTTGCGCTGCTGGAAGCGGTTCAACGTGCGCGGCGCGGTGTTGGTCTCGACGCGCGTGAAGGTGGACACCGGGACGAGCTGGCCATCCGGCGTCTTGATCTTGAGGTCGAGCAGCGGCGCCATGGTGGCGCGCTCCGCCTCGCCGATCTGCGGGATCACCTTGTAGCTGCGATCGAAATAGTTGAAGCGGTTGACGTAATCGCCGCCGAGCAGCGTGCCGAGCTCGCGTGCCACCCCGGCCAGGTCGAGACCGAGGTCGGCGATCTGTTCGCGGTCGAGCACGACGCGCGCTTCGGGCAGATCGATCTTCAAGTCGCTGTCGACGTAGAGAAACTTGCCGCTCTGCCAGCCCGCGGCCAGCACCGCCTCGGTGGTTTGGAGCATCTGCTCGGCCGCGGCGTCGCTCTGCAACACCAGCTCGACATCGTATTGGCCGGGGGTCGGCAGCGGCGGGTCGAGACGCGGGAACACGCGTAGGCCGGGGATCTGCGACACCGCGGCGAAGATGTCGGCGTACATTTCCGCCGTCGAGCGCTCGCGCTCCTTCCAATGCATCATGTCGATACCGCCGAAGCCGCCCCAGGCCGCGACCATCGACCACGTTTCCTCCGATTCCGGGAACGCTCTGGTGGCGCGCACGACTTTGTACGACTCGCGGTTGGTGGCGGCGAGGGAAGCGTCGGGCGCCGCCTCCATGAACAGGCTGACGTGGGCCTGGTCCTCGATCGGCGCCAGCTCGCGGGCCGAGAAGCCGTAGAGCGGCCACGCCGCCGCCATGATGACGAGCGCGACCGCGACGATCGCCCAGCGCACCTCGAGTGCCCCGTCGAGCAGGTGCGCATAGGCGCGGCGCACGAGCTCGAAGCCGCGGTTGACCCAGGTGGTGAGGCGACCTTCCTGCCCGTGTGCGTGGACGAAGTACGCGCTCATGACGGGCGAGAGGGTGAGGGCGACGAATCCGGACACGACGACTGCGGCGGCGAGCGTGATGGCGAACTCGAGAAACAACGTGCCGCTCAGGCCCCCCTGGAAGCCGATCGGCGTGTAGACCGTAGCCAGGGTGATGGTCATGGCGATGACCGGCCCGATCAGCTCGCGCACGCTGGTCAGCGCCGCGTCGATGCGCGATTTCCCCAGGCGGACGTGCCGCTCGACGTTCTCGACGACGACGATGGCGTCGTCGACGACCAGCCCGACCGAGAGGACGATGGCGAGGATGCTCAACAGGTTCAGGCTGAAGCCGAGGGCCAGCATGACGATCGCCGCGCCGACCAGCGAGACCGGCATCGCGACGAGCGGCACCAGCGCCGACCGTATGGAGCCCATGAACAGGAAGACCACGACGCCGACGATGATGATCGTCTCGGCGAGCGTCTTGCTGATCTCGCGCAGCGCGTCCTCCATGAATACCGTGCCGTCGAAGGCCAGGATCAGGCGGATGTCCTTTGGCAGCGTCGGCCGGATGCGCTCCAATTCTGCGCGCAGCCGGCGCGCGACCTCGATCTCGTTCGAGCCGATGAGCGGCCACACGCCGAGGAAGACGCCCTCGTGCTCGTCCGACTTCGCCACCCACTCGGCTTCCTCGGCGCCGAGCACGACGCGCGCCACGTCGCTCAGGCGCACGATGGCGCCCTCGCGCTCGGCGACGATCAGATCCTGGAACTCGGCGGCGGACCGCAGGTCGGTGTTGGCGAGCAGGTTGACCTGCACGAGGTTGCCCTTGGTCTGGCCGACCGCGGCCAGATAGTTGTTGCGTTGCAAGGCGGCGTGAATATCGCCGGGCGAGAGGTTGAGCGCCGCCAGGCGGTCCGGGTCGATCCAGACGCGCATGGCGATTTGCCGCCCGCCCTCGATGGTGACGCGCTGCACGCCGGCCAGCGTGGCGAGCTGCGGCTGAAGGGTGCGCAGCACGAAGTCGGTGACGGCCGGGACGTCGCGCTCGCTCGATGACACGGCGAGATAAAAGGTCGCGAACGGCCGATCGGAGCGCTGCACCTCGACCACCGGGGGCTCGGCGTCCTCAGGCAGCTCGGAGCGCACTTGTTGCAATCGCGCCGTCACCTCGGCCAGCGCCGCGGTCGGGCTGTGGTTGAGTGCCAGGCGGACGGTGACGGTGCTCAGCCCGGCGCGGCTGCTCGACTCGATGTAGTCGACACCGCTGATCGAAGCGACGACGCGCTCGATCGGCGTGGTCAGAAAACCGCGCACGGTTTCGGCGCTGGCCCCGACGTACACCGTCGTGACCAGCACCGAGGAGCTCTCGAACTGCGGATACTGTTGCACCGGCAGGGTCATCAGCGCTCGCCAACCCACCAGCAGAATGGCGAGGTTGACCACCGCGGCCAGCACCGGATGCTTGATGAAGGTGTCGGTGAACGAGCCCATCACCCTGACTCAACTGTACCGCCGCGCGCTCGGCGTCGTCGGCAGCTCACTGCTTGACTGGTTCGCTGCCGGCCGTCGTCTCGCTGGCGACGGCGACTGCCACGCCCTCGCGCAGCTTGAAGGATCCCGCTGCCGCCACCTGGTCACCGGCCGCAAGGCCGCTGCGGATGACGACCTCGTCGCCGAGCAGCGTGCCGCCCTGGACCGCGCGCGCGTGCGCGCGCGGTTTGCCGTCGTGATCCGGCTCGATGACGAACACGTGGTCGCCGCCCGGTCCCCTGCGCAGCGCACTGGCGGGGACGACCACCGCCGGGTCCGGCAGGCCGACCGGCACGCGGACCCGCACCGACGCCCCGGGCGCCGGCGCCGCACTGCTGGCGATTCTCGCCCGCACCATGGCGTTGCGGGTCGTCGGGTCCACCCGGGCGTCGATCGCCTCGATCTCGGCGGCGATCGGCGGGGCGTCGCGGCCGGCGAACACGTCGACCCGGTCGCCCTCGCGCAGACCTCTGGCGACCTGCTGCGCCACGGCGAAGTCCACGTGCACCGTCTCGTCGACGCCCTGCAAGGTCGTGAGCTGGGTCCCCTCGTGCAAGTACTGGCCGGGATGCACGTCGGCGATGCCGACGCGGGCGCGGAACGGGGCCAGGATCGTCTTGCGGGCGATGATCGCCTTGGTGCGGGCGATCTGCGCCAGGGCGACGTCGCGAGCGGCCCGGGCGCGGTCCAGCTCCGCGTCGGGCGCCGCCTCGAGCTCGTTCAAGCGCCGCATGCGACTGAGGTCGGCCTCGGCCAGGACGGCCTGTGCCTCCAGTGCCTTCAGCTCGGCTTCCTCGACCGAGACGTCGAGCGCTACCAGCAACGTGCCCGCTTCCACGACTTGCCCTGGCACGAGCATGACCCGGTGGACCGTGCCGGGAAGCTCGTTGCGCAGCGTCACCGAGCGCAGCGCCAGCACCGTGCCGATCGAGGTGGTCGTCTCGGTGTGTTCGGATGGCTTGGCGATCGCCAACGTCACCGACTCGACCGGCTCGGGTTGATTCGCCGCGGCCGCTTGGGCGGCCTGGAGCGCAGAGTACTTCCAGGCCGTGAGACTCCCCGCGGCCGCCAGCGTTGCCGCGAGCAGGGCGACGGATCCGACCCAACCGCGGCGGCTCATGGGCGCACCCGTCGAGCACGTCGCAGGGGGACGACCTTGGCGGCGCGCACAGACGATCGGGGTGTGGCGGTCGCCGGCAGGTTGTCGAGCGCGGTACGCATCCGGGCCATGAGGGCTTGGTCGACCGGGATGAGCTGGAGGACGAAGTTGAGCCACAGCCCGTCGAGGACCAGGACGACGGTCTCGCCGACGCCCGGTGGCAGCGCATCCTCGGCGACGAGCCGATGTAGATCGCTGTAGACCGCGCGCATGGGCTCGATCAGTGAGGGGTTCTGGGCCAGGGCGACGAACACGGCCGACGAGCTGCGCCGCAGTTGCTCGGTCCAGACGTCGCCGTCCGACAGGCAGGCATCCACCAGCGCCCGCGCCATACGCCCCGGCCCCACCGGGGTGCGGGCGTACGCCGTCATGAAAAGCTCCCGCCAGTTCTCGGCACAGCGCGTCACCAGCGCTTCGACCAGCCGGTCCTTGGCCGGAAAGTGATGCAGCAGGCCACCTTTGCTGACCCCGGCCTCGGCGGCGACGGCGTCGAGGGTGAGGTGGGCGATGCCCTGCCGCACCACCACCGCCTCGGCGGCGTCCAGGATCTTGTCTGTCAACATGATGCGCTTCGTTCCTTGGATCTGGGGAGGATGTCCGTTCCCTACCGTCTGGACGGTCGGGAATCAACTAGCCCCCGGGCAGGCGCTCGGCCGAAAGACCACCGATGAACACCGAGCCCCACCCGCCACCGCGCCGATCAACACAGAGCCAGCCCATAGGGCCCCGGCACCGGCCGTCTCAGCCGAGACACCCGGCCGCGGGCGTCAGGGGAAGATCTCGCGCTGCCGGTAGACCTCTTCCAGCTGGCGCAACGCCAGCGCGTAGGCGGCGATGCGCAAGTCGCACTTGTGCGTGCGCGCGAACCGGCTGACGTCGCGGTAGGTGCGCTTCATGGCCGTCTCGAGACGCTCGTCGACCTCCTCGAGCGTCCACTGCTCGGAGCGCTTGTTCTGCACCCACTCGTAGTAGCTCACCGTGACGCCACCCGCGTTGGCGAAGATGTCGGGCAGCAGATCGATGCCGCGCTCGAGCAGAATCCGTTCGCCCTCCGGGCTGCACGGGCCATTGGCGCCCTCGGCCACGACCTTCACGGCCAGCGCGCTGGCCTCTTCACTGCCGATTTGGTTCTCCAACGCCGCCGGGACGAAGATGTCGGCCGGGGTCGAAAAGAACTCCTGACGCGAGATGGGGCGGCCGTTCGGGTAGCCGGCAATCGATCCGGTCTCCTGCACGTAATCCTGCAGCTTGTGCGGGTTGAAGCCTTCCGGGTTGTGAAGATACCCGGTGTGATCGCCGACGGCGACGAGCGACACGCCGAGCCGTGACAGCAGCACGCCGGTAAACGAGCCGACGTTACCGAAGCCTTGAATCGCCATCGTCGCGCCTTCGAGGTCGAAGCCGCGCTCGCGGGCCCATTCGGTGATGCAGTGCACCACGCCCTGACCGGTGGCCTTGTCGCGCCCGAACGTGCCGCCTGAGGCGACGGGTTTGCCGGTCACGACTCCCTTGACGCTCTGCTTGCTGACGTGGCCGACCGTGTTCATGTAGGTGTCCATCGCCCACGCCATGATCTGCGCGTTGGTGCCGACGTCCGGCGCCGGAATGTCGTAATCGGGGCCGATGTTGCTGCCGAGGGCGTGGACGAAACGGCGCGTAATGCGCTGCAGCTCCGGTCTCGACACCGTGTGGGGGTCGAACTTGATCCCGCCCTTGCCGCCGCCGAAAGGAATGCGTAGCAGGGCGCATTTCCAGGTCATCATGGCGGCCAGCGCCTTGAGATCGTCGAGCGTGACGCTCTCGTGGTAGCGCAAGCCGCCCTTGAAGGGGCCGAGCAGGTTCGAGTGTTGGACCCGATAGCCCTTGAAGAGCCGCACCTCGCCGTTGTCCATGCGCACGGGGAAGTGAACGATGATCTCGTTCTTCGACTGGCTCAGGATGAGGCGCACGTACTCGGGGAGGTTGATGAGCTCGGCGGCGCGATCGAGGTAGTCCTGGACAACCTTGAAGAAATCATACTTTGGAGCCGGCGGCGCTGTCGCTGGCGTCGCGGTCCCGAGCGGCGTGTGCGAGGCGGCGTTCGACTCATTCATAGCGTGGGCCCAAGAGCCTTTTCTTCACGGTTCTTGCGGCGCGTGCAAGCGTTCTGCGGCAGCATACACAGAACGCCGTGCGCTCGTCACGGTCTCCGGCGCGAGGCCACTCGAGGATCGGTTGGACTGGTAGTCGCGGCGCGAAAGCCGCCAGCACTGGCCGTCTCGGGTGATTCGCCCGGATCGGCGCTCGCCGGGGTCGCCCTGACGCGGCCGGCGCGCCGGGTGGAACGCCGCGCTCGGTGTTCAGCTGGCGGGTCTGTTACCCACCGTCAGCGACGCACGGAACCGAGGCGGCGCGCCGCGATCAGCCCGAGCAGGATCAACACCGCACCCAGGCCCCACGGGCTGACCGGCGGTGCCGGTGCGGGCATGTGCGATGATGCTGAGGAGTCCGCCACGTCGCCTTCCTGGTCGGTGATCAACACCTCATTGCGAATGGCGGTCGTGCCGGCCGGGTTGTCGACCGTGACGGCGAACGTCAGTGTGCCGCTGGCGTTCGGTGGCATGTCGGGCCAGGTGTGCGTGCAGGTCGTCAGTGGAGGGCTGTTGTTCGGGCACGACCATCCCGGGCTGCTCGCCGTAGCGTTGAAGCGCGTGTGCGCAGGGACCGTTTCGGTCAATAGGACGCTGGTGGCCGGACCGCTCCCGATGTTCTTGAAAGTGATCGTGTAGACCAACGTTGCCCCGGGGGCGAAGCTCGCCGGGCCCTTCTTCTCGATCGTCAACAGCGGTGTTCCCGGCGTCGGGGTGTTGGTCGGCGTCGAGGTCGGGGTGCTTGTCGGCGTCTCGGTCGGCGTCGCCGTTGGGGTCTCGGTCGGGGTGTCGGTTGGAGTTGCCGTTGGGGTATCGGTGGGGGTTTCGGTCGGCGTCTCCGTTGGGGTCTGAGTTGGGGTGTTGGTTGGCGTAACCGTCGGGGTGTCGGTCGG
>CAYYWP010000239.1:0-6644 GCA_964475125.1 uncultured Binatia bacterium (SeqCode)
CCCGACGTGCACCCGCGCCGCCGGCGTTGACCGCGCCGACGCGCTCGGCGCCGCCGCCGCGGGCTGCCAGTTGCCGGTGCAGTCGCCGAAGGCGGCGGCGAGGAACTGCAGCCCGCCCGGCGCGGACGTCACCGGCTCCAACTCGATGGCCCCCGGCTGGCAGCCGCCGGCGCCGTTGGCCGCGAAGGGCACGGCGCGGCCGTCGAACGGCGCGCTCGGCGCCGGCGCGAAGGCGAAGTCCGAGGCGCAGCGGTCGGCCACCGGCAGCCGCGCCTCCAAGCCGACGATGTGGCGCAGGATGTTACTCGCGTCGAGGGCGCTCAGGTTGCCGTTGGCGGTCACGTCGCAGGCGGCGATCTGCATCGCATCCAATGGGCGCAGCCCGGCGACGAACTGCAGGACGTAGGCGGCGTCGAGCGCGCTGACCGCTCCCGGCGCGCCGCTCTTGCGCGGCGCCAGGGCGACCGGCGCGCCGTGCGGGACGAGGACGGAGAACGCCCCGCTGCCATCGCTGGCGGCGGACGCGGTGATGGCGACCTCGTGCACCGGACGATCACCGCGATAGTACCGCACGGCGCCGGCGACGGCCTCGACCGGCACCACCCCCTTGGTCAGCGTGAAGCGGTCGCGCACCACTGCCGTGGCACCGAGAAAGCGGCCGGACAGCGTGTCGCCGACGACGTCGAGCACGAGCGAGCCGAGGGCGTTGAGCGAGGCGGTCATCACCGGATGGTCGAGGCTCCCTCCACTCACCTGGGCGCCACTGCCGGCGACGACGTACACCGTGCCGCTGTGCGGGCGCAGTCCGGTGGATGGCTTGGCGTACGGCCCGTCTCCCTCGACCTGTCCGTCGCCGGCATCGCGAACCATCGCCGGCTGCAGGGTCGATGACCCGCCGTAGTGCCCGTCGAGCAGCAGGCTGCGTTCGTAGGCGTGACTGTGGCCGCTCAGCACCAGGTCGACGCCACCACCCTCGAGCACGGGCAGGACGTTCTGGCGCATCTCGATCAGCTCAGCCTCGCGATCGGAGTCGTGCGAGCCCTTGCTGTACGGCGGGTGATGCCAGAAGGCGATCGCCCAGTCGGCGTCGGCGGCGGCCAGGTCGCTGGCCAGCCAGGTGAGCATGGCGCTGCCCGGCGCGCGATCGGTCTCGCTGGAGTCCAGGCAGACGATGTGGATGCGGCCGATGTCGAAGGAATAGTAGGCCTCGGTGCCGGAGGCGACGCCGCCCGCCTGTCCGGCCGCCGGCAAGGTGAAGTGGTCGTAGTACGGCCCGGTCTGCAGCGCCGAGTTGGCGCTGACGCCATCGTGGTTGCCGAGCGTCGGCCACAGGACGGTGCGCGTCAGCAACGCCTGGTAGACGTCGAACAGGCCGCGCTGATACTCGGCGTCGGTGCCGTTCGGGTAGGCGTTGTCGCCGAGCATCAACCACAGATCCGGCGCCGCGCCGGCGGCGAAATCGAGGTAGGCGTCGCGCACGGCGCCGGCGCTGGCGCTGCCGGTGCCGGTATCCCCCACTGCCCAGATGCGAGTGGCGCGGCGCACGCCGCTGGCCACGCTGGTGCGAAAGCGGTGCGCCGCATCGCCGCCAGCGAACACCGCGGCATCGCTGCCGACGGCGTAGGCGTACGCCGTATCCGAGGCCAGGCCGTCCAGTGCCACGACGTGTTCCGTGGTCAGCGCAGCGCTGCCAGCCGTCGATCCCAGCGCCTCGGGCTGGGGGCCGTACCAGACGCGGCTACTGGTCGGCACATCCGTGCGCCAGCGCACGACCATCCCGCTCGGCGTGCCGAGCTGCAGATAGGGCCCGCGGGTGAGGCGCGCCGGCGCATCCGAGACGATGAGCTCGAGATCGAAGCCGATGTCGGAGCTGGTGGCGCTGACCTGATGCACCTCGACCGCCAGCACGTTGAGGCCCTCGCGCAACTGCGCCGCGTCCGTGTGAGCGCTGACAAAGGTCGTCTCGGCCGTGCCCCCGACCGCCGTCGTGGCCACGGTCGTCGGCCCGATGACGCCAGCCGGGAGGTTGTCGCGCCGCAGCTCGCTGCCGTTCAGGTAGACGACCGCGCCGTCGTCGCAGAGCAACCGCGTCTCCAGACGCCGCATCGCCGCGGCCCCCTGCACGGTGAAAGCGAGGCGGAAGTAGGTCGTGATCGCCTTGGCGTTGGCGTTGCCACCGTAGCTGACGACCGTGACCTCGTCGCCGTCGCCATAACCGAGCTGCGCGGCCCCGCTCGGCCAGCCGCTGTCATCGTAATTGGCAGCGGTCCACCCAGACCCCGGCGCCTGGCCCCCGTCGCGGTAGCGCCAGGTGCTGCCGCGCGCGACCAAGGTCTGCTCCAACCCCCAGCTCGGGACGGCTCGACCAGCCGAGAACACGCACGCTCCCAGACAGGCGGCAACCATCCAACGCCTGCACCTGCCCCGGTTCGCCATACCATCTCCCAACCCCTGCATGCGCCATGCCGAGCGCAAAAGGGAAGCAAAGGGGGGAAGAGGCTACATTCCGGGTGTCATCGAATCCGCCCGTCGAGAAAGGCCGCGCTCATCCTTCAACGAGCTCACGCCTGTCCGGAGCTCGTCGAAGGATAGGCGGAACGCGTTTTTCAACCGACGGTCAGGCGTCAGACGTTGGCCTGGCCCGGTCGAGAACGGCAATCGCCTCGAACTTCGAAGAGCATGCCGTCGAAGGGGAGGGGGGCGGGGATCAGTCGTCATACCAGCGACACGGGCGGTGTGGCGCGGCCACAGATCTCGATCTCGCGAAAGGGTGGCAGTGTGCGATTGCCGTCGAAGGGTTCGGCGTCATCGCGCTGAGTCCCTGCAACGGGCGCGCAGCGGCTCGCGCATCAGTGAAAAGGCAGCGTATCGGTACAGCTGTTGAGCGCGGCTGCCACCGCGAGCACGAGCTCGTCCACCGAAACGGCATCGTCGTAGTTCCGGTCACATGCCCAACAGGCGGACAGATCAGCGTACTCTTGGCTGATTGCCACGCAGCGAATCAGATCGGCGATCCGAATGGAACCGCTATAGGTGCAGTGGCCAGCGCAAGGCGAAACGGCTCGGACGAAGACCTGGATATCCGAGTCGACTACCGTGAGACGGGTCGGCCGCGGGCAACCATATGGATTGGAACCGCATACGGTGCGCACGAGGTAGTCGCCGGGCGGAACATGAGAGAAACACGCGCGTGGACTGACCGCTTGTAGGCCAAGCGGCTCCAACGTAACTGGGGCGCCAATGAATGAACAGCCGCCTACGCCTGGGATTTCCTCGACGCAGGCACAGACTTCAAACCCATCCTGCTCAGTCGCCTGACCGACGACAGGCAGCGCGCTGTGGATGGCGACAAGTAGGCCGCATGCGATACGAGAAGAGACGGTCATGATCCACACCCTCCTTGGCGATCGTCGCGTGCAGCCATGGTGTCTGACCCAGCGCCCCTGTGTAGGGATTAGATCAGCGACCGCCAATTGAGTCCAGCTCGCTACTAAACAGCAGGCTGCCAGCGTCTAGACGAGCAGCCCGTCGAGAAAAGCCGCGCTCATCCTTCAACGAGCTCACGGCATGTCCGGAGCTCGTCGAAGGATAGGCGGAACGCGTTCTTCAACCGACGGTCAGGCGCCAGAAGGAGGCCTGGCCCCGTCGAGGACGGCGATCGCCTCGACTTCGAAGAGCATGCCGTCGAGCGCCAGGCGGGGGACCGGGATCAGCGTGCACGTCGGTTTCGGGCCGCTGCCGAAGGCCCGCTCGAGCTCGGAACCGAAGATGCGCAAGCGGGCCTCGGTGTGATCGACCACGAGGACGGTGAGCTTCGCCACGTCCCTCGTGCCCGCGCCCGCGGCTTTCAGCGCGGTGCGCAGGTTGGTGAGCGCCTGCCGCACCTGCGACCGAAAGTCCGGCCGAAGTTCGCCGGCGGTGTTTTCACCACCTTGTCCGGCGACGAAGACCAGGCGCGCCCCCGGGGCGACTTCGGCGAGGTGGGAGTAGCCGTTGGCGGAAGGGTCGTAGAGGCCGGCGGGATTGGTCAAGGACAGGGTGGAGGTGTTGCCATCTCTCGCTCTGCGCATGAGGTCTCCTCCTCTCGTCATGACGTTCAACGTTCTGGATCCGTGGCGGGCGCCAGCTGGCTGTTGAAAAACGCGTTCCGCCCACCCTTCGACGGGCTCAGGGTGAGCGGAACGCTTTGTGGCACAAGCAGTTCCCGCTCTCCTGAGCCTGTCGAAGGATGAGCCCGTCGAAGCATGAGCGCGGCCTTTTTCGACGGGCTGCTAGCTAGACTCGAGACGCTGATCTCTACCGCCGTGCGGCGTGCGGCCAGGAAGGCGTCGAGATCGCTGCCCGGCGGCAGGGCGTATGTCTCGGCGGCGAACCAGTGGTCGCCGCGATCGACCTCCGACCACTCGGTCAGCCGGTATCCGACCGCCGGCCACTCGCCGGGTGCGGCCTCGGGGGGTTCCTCGCCATCGCCCTCGCGGTACAGGAACGCAGTGTGCGTCGAGGCCAGCGAGGGGCCCCGCACCAGCCCGAGTGCCAAGGTCGCCGACGGTCCGTCGAGCAGCAGCCAGTCGCCGGGCATCTGGTCGATGCGCACCGCGCCGCTGCCGACGATGGCCGGCGCCGTCGCCGCGGTGCGCACGCCCCAGCCGCGCAAGTCGCGAAAGTCGAGCGCCGCCTGCACTTCGATGGCGGCGAAGAAGCGCGTCGGCGGAAAGTTCAGGCGCAGGCGCACCGGCAGGGTGAGCGCATCGCGCGTGGCGATGGTCTCGGTCTCGAAGATCGGCGTGCGCAGCCACGGCGTCAGGCGCACCCACTGATACTCGCGGCGCAGCACTCGCACCGGACCGGCATGCCAGGCGCCGAAATCGTACAGGATGTCGTCCTCATCGCGCCCGAGCGGGATCAGGCCGAGCAGGCGGGCCGAGGCGCGCACCTTGAGGCGGTCGAGCAGGTTGGGGCCGAGCTGGCCATCGGGGTCGCGCGCGGCGAAGAAACGCGGCGTGGCGGCCGCGAACCCGATCGCATAGGCCTCGCCGGTGATGCGATCGGCGTCGGGGTCGTAGGCGACATACGCCTGCGAGGCGCGCGGCGCCGGCGCGGCGAGCGCGACGCCATAGATCCACGCGGTGTCGACGCCCACGCGCTGCTCGATCTCGATGGCGCACGAGGCCGCCGGCAGCTCGTCGGGTTGGGCGCGGCGGCCGGCGTCGGCAGCCATCCACACCACCTCATCGTTGTCGTCGACGACGGCGAGCGGCACGTCCGGGTTGGCATCGGGCCCCTGGCCGAGGGCCCAGCGGCCGCCCGCATCGCGTTCGTCGAGCTGCCAGGGAATCGGCGCGCAGCGCTCGCGGCAGGCGAGGATTGCGATCCCATCGGCGGCGCGCTCGCGCAGGCAGCCGAGCGCGCTGCCGGCGGCGCTGGCGACGGCGAAGTGTGGCACCTGCGCGGCGGCGGCACCGGCAAGGACCAAGGCCGCCAGTGCGGCCGCGCCGCTCAGCTGCGGGCGCGCAGCAACCGGCCCAGCCACCCTTCCTGTTCGCGGCGTGCGATGTGTTCCAGCTCGCCCTTGTCCAGCCACAGGCCGCCGCAACGCGCGCACTCATCGACCGTGGCGCCGTGCAGGGCGCGTTCGACCAGCGCGGTTCCACAGCGCGGGCAGAGCGGCGCGCCGCTGTGTTGACGCGTCGCCTCTTCGCGCCGCTCCTGGCGCGCCTTCTCGATCAGCTCGCGGTCGCGGCGCGCGAAGTACTCGTCCTCCTGGGCGCGCTCCTTGTCGCGCAGCTTGTTGCCGAGCCGATCCTTCTCCGTGTCGACCATGTCTACCGCTCCTTCTGCATCGATTGAGCCGCCCAGTTCGCGATCTAGCAGCTTGCCAGCCGCTTGAGAAAGGCCGCGCTCGGCGGGCAAGAAAGGGACAGTCCCCCTTGAAAAGGGGACTGTCCCTCTTTCGTCTCCGTCTCAAGAGACAAGAGAGGGACAGTCCCCCTTCTGCAGGGGGACTGTCCCTCTTTCCTCTCCCCCTCTCCGGTTGCGCGGCAGTCGATCGTGCTTACCATCGGCCTCGCCGCGCCGCGGCAATCTCGCCCCGAAGGACGGCCGTGATGAACCTGAACCGCTTGACCGAACGCTCGCAGGAGGCGCTGCGCGAAGCGCAGGGCTTGGCCACCCGCGCCGGCAATCAGGGCGTCGACGTCGAGCACCTGTTTCTCGCCCTGCTGGAACAGCGCGAGGGTATCGCCACGGCCCTGCTCGGGGCCGCCGGCGTCGATCCCGCCGCACTGCAGTCCCGCCTGCGTCAGGAAGTGGAGCGGCTGCCCAAGGTCAGCGGACCGGCGGCGCGCCCCGATCAGGTGTACGTCACGCCGCGCCTCAGCCAGGTCTTGACCAAGGCCGAGGACGAAGCGGCGGCGCTCAAGGACGACTACGTCAGCATCGAGCACCTCGTGCTCGCCATCGCCGCCGACACCGGTGCCAGCGGCCGCCTGTTGCGCGAGCTCGGCCTGGCGCGCGAGAAGCTGATGGCCGCGCTGCAGAAGGTGCGCGGCAGCCAGCGCGTCACCGGTCCGAATCCGGAGGGAACCTACCAGGCGCTCGAGCGCTACGGCCGCGACCTCACCGAGCTCGCCGCGCAGGGGAAGGTC
>CAYYWP010000240.1:0-6638 GCA_964475125.1 uncultured Binatia bacterium (SeqCode)
TGGAGCTGCAGGCCGACTGCTTGGCCGGCGTCTGGGCCCATCACGCCTCCAACCTGCTCGAGGCCGGGGACATTGAGGAAGGCCTGGCCGCCGCCAGCGCGATCGGCGACGATCAACTGCAGCGCCGCGCCCAGGGGTACACCGTGCCCGAGAGCTGGACGCACGGCTCCTCGGAGATGCGCGTACGCTGGCTGCACCGCGGCGTCGAGAGCGGCGACCTGCGCGACTGCGATACCTTTGGCAACGCCGAGCCGTAGCGGAATCGACGCGGGACGCGCGTTGGGTCCACCGTCTGATGCCAGCGGCCGGAGCCAGAGGCGGCGCGATCGCCGCACGACGCGGTCGGCGGAGCGCGGCCCTCACCTTGCGCGTCGAGCTCGGCGATCACGTTCGACTCGGCCCCGGCAAGATCAAGCTCCTGGAGCTGATCGGGACGTATGGCTCGATCGCGGCGGCGGGACGGTCGATGAACATGTCCTACCGCCGCGCCTGGCTGCTGGTCGACGAGCTCAATCAGATCTTCCGCAAGCCGCTCGTCGCCACCCACCACGGCGGCAGCGGCGGCGGCAAGGCGGAGCTGACTGCCTTCGGCCGCGAGGTCGTGCGCCGCTACCGGGCGATGGAGGGTGCCGCCGTGCGCACCGCGGCCCGCCATCTTCTGGCCCTGGCACGGGCCCTCGCCGCCGCGCCGTCAAGGGCGACGGACGCCGTGGCGAGCCGCGAGCGATCTCAGCGGTCCGTGGTCAAGCGCCGCGCGCATCCCCGGTAGTGCCGGCGTCTTGGAGCGCGCCGCTCCGCGGCGCGCCCACCGCCCCGACGAGTCACTCCCGATGCGATGGACGCGCTTTTCAACGGCGGCTCACCTTGATCGGAGAGAAGAAATTCAACCCAGAGGCGCGGAGCCCGCAGAGCGCGCGGAGCGCGGGGGCCGCACGCGAGCTCATGCATGCCGCCGCTGTGCCCTCGGCGTACTCTACCGTCTCTGCGTTGAGGTGGTTGTCATATCGAGGCTACCCTTGCTCACTGGTCTGCTTCGGTGTCGGCACTCTCGAAGCGGTGCGCCGGGA
Organism: uncultured Binatia bacterium (SeqCode); assembly: GCA_964475125.1. GTDB lineage: Bacteria > Desulfobacterota > Binatia > HRBIN30 > CADEER01 > CAYYWP01. Next base: position 1,068 of record CAYYWP010000240.1, read on the forward strand.
GGGTGAGGCTGCGGCGGTCGAGCGCGACGCTCTTGATCACCGCGTAGACCGGCAGCCCGGGCGCTAACCCGAGGTTCTCGGCCGAGCGCCTGGTCAGGCGCGCCAGCAACGCTTCACCGTTGCAGTCGATGCGGACCTCGACCACCGGCCCGTGCTGCGGACCGATCTCTACCAGCACGCCGCGGAAGACGTTCAGGGCGCTCAGGCCCTCGGGCGGACGGACGGCGAGCAGCACGTCGCGCGCCCGCACCCGGAGGTGAATCGGAGTGCCGATCGAGAGGTCGAGCAGGGGCACGCGCAGCTCGCCGGCCGGGCTGCGCAGCGTGGTCAGCGCAAACACCTCGTCGTGTGCCACCACCTTGGCGTCGAGCACGGCTCCCGCCTCGGCCCGGCCGGTCAGCGTCAAGAGGTCCAGGCGCGCCATGATCTCGGCAGTCGCCCCGGATGCGGCCACCCGGCCTTCCGACATGACGACCAACGTCGACGCCAGGCGCGCCACCTCGGCCAGCGAATGACTGACGTAGATGATCGGCACCTTGGCCTCATCGCGCAGCCGTTCGAGGTAGGGCAGGATGTCGGCCTTGCGCGCTTCGTCCAGGGAGGCGAGCGGCTCGTCCATCAGCAGGAGTTGCGGGCTCGAGAGCAGCGCCCGGCCGACGGCGACGCGCTGCTTCTCGCCCCCGGAGAGGCGGCCCGGCCGCCGGTCGAGGTGATGCCCGAGGCCGAGCAGCTCCACCACGTCGTCGAGACGCACCCGCCGACTACGGCTGGGCAGGAACCAGCGGCCGTAGAGCAGGTTCTGACGCACGGTCAGATGTGGAAAGAGGCGTCCCTCCTGGAACACGAACCCGACATGCCGCTGATGCTTGGGGACGAAAATCCCGCCCTCGGTGTCGACCAACGTCCGGCCCGCGACGACGACGCGTCCGCGCTGCGGCCGAATGAGCCCGCCGATGATGTTCACCAACGACGACTTGCCGGAGCCGGAGCGCCCGAACAGCGCGGTGAGCGATCCCTCGCTGGTGAAGCGGGCGGCCAACTCGAAGCGGCCGAAGCGATGCTGGACGTCGACCTCGATCATTCCACGTTGACCCGCCGGCCTACCTGGCGGGCCATCAGCTCCGAGGCGAGCAGCGCCGCCATCGAGATGGCGACCGAGATGAGAGTCAACTGCAGCGCTCCGGCGTCACCGCCCGGAACCTGCGTGAGGGTGTAGATCGCCGAGGGCAGCGTCTGCGTCTCGCCCGGGATGTTGGAAACGAAGGTGATGGTGGCGCCGAACTCTCCCATCGCCTTGGCGAACGAGAGGATCATGCCGGCGATGACGCCGGGCAGGATCAGCGGCAGGGTGACGGTCAGGAAGACCCACGGCGGACTGGCGCCGAGCGTGCCGGCGGCTTCTTCCAGCTTGTAGTCGACCGCGTCGATGGAGAGGCGAATCGCCCGCACCATCAACGGAAATCCCATGATGCCGCAGGCCAGCGCCGCGCCGGTCCAGCGGAAGGAAAAGACGATGCCGAGGTGGTCGGCGAAAAAACGCCCCAGCGGCTGCTGGCGCCCGAGGGTGAGGAGCAACAAGTAGCCGGTGACCACGGGGGGGAGGACCAAGGGCAGATGCACGATGCCGTTGAGCAACGCCTTGCCCCAGAATCGCCCGCGCGCCAGCAGCATGGCGACGGCGATGCCGAACGGCAGGCTCGTCACCATCGCCCAAAACGAGACGCGCAGGCTCAAGCGGACGGCGGTCCACTCCTCGGGACCCAACGTGAACCACCCCATCTATGGCAAGACGATGAAGCCCTGGGCCTGGAAGATCGCGCGTGCCGCCGGCGACGTGAGATAGGCGAGAAACGCCGCGGCGTCGGCGTGGGCGGCGCTCGCCGTCAGCGCCATCGGGTAGACGATCGGCGGATGCGTGTTGTCGGGGAAGACCCCGACGACGCGCACGCCGGGGTCGGCAACCGCATCGCTCTGGTAGACGATGCCGAGCGGCGCCTCGCCGCGCGAGACCAGGAGCAACGCCGCGCGCACGTGCTCGGTCTGGGCGATCCGCGGCGCCACGGAATCCCAGACCCCGAGCGTTTCGAGCGCCGCCTGGCCGTATTTGCCAGCCGGCACCGCGCTGGTATTCGCCATCGCCAATCGGCCCTCACCGAGGAGCGCGGCGAGGGGGAACCCCGGGGCGATTGCGGTCTGCACCGTCGAGGCCGCGGGTGCGATCAAGACCAGCCGGTTGCGGAGCAGGTTCGTACGCGAATCCGCCCGGATGAGCCGGCGCTGCGCCAGGTAGTCCATCCACTCGAGATCGGCCGACATGAACACGTCGGCCGGCGCGCCGCTCTCGATCTGACGGGCCAGGGCCGGGCTCGCGGCGTAGGAGATCGTCGCCCGTTGGCCGGTTTCGCCTCGCCACCGCGCCTCGATCTCGTCGAGCGCGTTCTTGAGGCTCGCCGCGGCAAAGACCACGACGTCGCGGCGCGCCGCTGCCAGCTCGTCCGGCGGCGCCACGGCGACCAAGGCGGCGATCATCGCACCGGCCGTGGCGTACCGCCTCGTTCGTCTCATCGCCCGCTCCCTGGATCGACCGCCCCCGAGATATGGCATCGGATACCTCGCATGCAAGGGCCGGCGGCGAGCGAAATATCCCGTAGGATATATCGGGCGAACCTCGGCACCGGTCGAGCGCGGCGGCGTCGGGTCGGCCGCGCGCCATCGGGTCACGTCGCCCCCTGGCGCTGCTCGACCTGGGCGTCCGACACCGAGGCCTCGCCCATCAGCAATTGGCCGATGGCGATGGCGCCGAGGCCGGCGATGGAGATGGCCACGCTGCCGCTCTCTTCGGCGAGGTAGAGCATGCAGGCGATCGGCAGCCGGTAGCCGGCGCCGAGGAAGCAGGCGGCACCGAGGAGGGCGAAGAGCCGCGTCTGGCCGCGCCCGATCGCTTCGGCGACGAACTGCCCGATGAAGATGCCGTTGCAGGCCAGCGAGGTGAAGACGCCGCCGCCGCCGCCGCCGTAGACGCAGACCAGATTGGCGGCGGCGCGGATGAGCAGCGCGGCGGCGAGCACGGCGAGGGGGCGCGGCGCCGCGCCGACCCAGTCGGCGGCGATGTAGCCCGGCCCGAACGTGATCCACGCCCCGCAGAGCGCGTGGCCGGCGATGGCGAGCCCCAGCAGGGACATTCCGCCGATGACGGCGCGCTGCCAGCGCGCCTGCCGGCGACCGAGACGGCGCAGCAGGTCCTCGGCGGCGGCGAACAGGCGGGCGCCGGCTCCGCAGCCGATCGCGACCGCGACGCAGCCGGCGCCGAACCACCCGTCGATCTCGGGTGCGCCGACCGGGTGGACGAGGCGGCTGGCTCCGATCAACGCGTCGCGCACCAGGTAGGCGCAGAGCGCGGCGATGACGCAGGGGGCCAGGCGCGGCGCGTCGATGTCGCGCTTGAACGGCACCTCGATGCCGTACAGCGCGCCCACCGCCGGCGAGGAGAACACCGCCGCGATGCCGGCGCTGGCCCCGGCGGCGAGCAGCGTGCGCCGAGTGTATTCGGAGAGGCCGGCGCCGGAGACGACCTGGCTCCAGGCCGCGCCGATCAGGGCGGAGGGTGACTCGAATCCCTGCGCCCCGCCGCCGCCCACGGTCGCCACCGCGGCGAGCAGGCGGCCGGGCAACTGTCGCAACGGGATGCGCGCGCCGTCGCGATGGTAGGTGATGATGTACAGCTCCGAGGTCGATGGCGACTCCGCCCCGGTGACGAAGCGCGTCGCCAGCCAGGCGCCGATCAGCGCCAGCGGCGAAAAGAGCGCCGGCAGCAGCCCCGGCAAGGCCGCGAGGTGCCGCAGGCTCCACTGCTCCACGGCGCCCGACAGCAGTGCGACGCTGAGGCCGGTGAGCGTGCCGATGGCCGCCGGGGCTACGCCCTGCCACAGCAGGGTCGCCGCCAGGGACGCGTCCGCCGGTGACCTGCGCCGAGGAGCCATGCGTCGAGGGCTCGCAAATTCGGACCCGTAAGACAACGCCCGGCGAGCGCGGGCGGCGGCGTGGAAACCGCGCCGGATTCCGGCTAAGGGGAACGCCGCCATGCGCCACTTCGAGCTCTGTGTCATCGGCAGCGGGCCGGGTGGGCAGAAGGCGGCCATTCAAGCCGCGAAGCTCGGCAAGCGCGTGGGCGTCGTCGAGCAACGCGCCACGGTCGGCGGGGTCGCGCTGCATACCGGGACGATCCCGTCCAAGACGCTGCGCGAGGTGATCCTGATGGTCGGCGGCGCCGGCTCGGCGGCGCCGCGGGTGAAGGACTTCCGCGTCGCCGGCCGCGACGCGACGCTGCGCGAGTTGCGCCTGCACTATCAGGCGGTCATCCGCACCCAGATCGAGATCGTGCGCGAGCAGCTCGAGCGCAACGGCGTGACCGTCATCAACGGCCGCGCCCGCTTCACCGATCCGCACACCGTCGAGGTCGAAGGCGAGCACGCCAGCGAGACGGTGACGGCGGATCACGTCATCATCGCCGTCGGCACGATGCCGAGCCGACCGGCCGAGATCCCGTTCGACGATCAGAGCATCATCACTACCGACGAGCTCTTCCGCCTGCCGGGCGTGCCGCACTCGTTGATCATCGTCGGCGGCGGGGTCATCGGCACCGAGTACGCGTCGATGTTCTCGGCCCTGGGCGTGCGCGTGACCTTGATCGAAGGGCGCGCGCGGCTGCTCGAGTTCGTCGACGGCGAGATCATCGAGGCGCTGCAATACCACTTGCGCCAGGGCGGGATGACGCTGCGCCTCGGCGAGCACGTGGTGGCGATCAAGAAGATGGCGGCGCCCAAGGGGGCGCGCACCGTCGACGGCGAGGTGGCCGAGGTCACACTGGAGAGCGGCAAGACGTTGGTGGCCGATTGCCTCATGTACTGTGTGGGTCGTCAGGGGGCCACCGATGGGCTCAACCTCGACGCCGTCGGGCTGCAGGTGGACCGGCGCGGGCGCCTCGAGGTCGACGGCGACTACCGCACCGCGGTGCCGCACGTGTTCGCCGTCGGTGACGTCATCGGCTTTCCGGCCCTGGCGCCGACCAGCATGGAGCAAGGACGGGTGGCGGCCTGCCGCATCTTCGGCGCGCCGTGCGACGCCATGGCGCAGCTCCTGCCCTACGGAATCTATGCCATTCCGGAGATCTCGATGGTGGGCAAGACCGAGGAGGAGCTGACGCGCGAGGGCATCCCGTACGAGGCCGGCGTCGCGCAGTATCGCGAGATCGCGCGCGGTCAACTGCTGGGTGACGAGATCGGCATGCTCAAGCTGCTCATCAATCCGCACACTCGGGCTGTGCTCGGTGTGCACGCCATCGGCACCGGAGCGACCGAGCTCATCCACATCGGCCAGGCGGTGATCGCCTTCAACGGCACGGCCGACTACTTCGTCGACGCCGTGTTCAACTATCCCACCCTGGCCGAGTGCTATCGCGTCGCCGCACTCAACGGCCTCAACAAGCTGGAGGGGACGTAGAGAGGGGACGTAGAGAGGGGACGTAGTAGACGTAGAGAGGGGACGTAGTTTCAAGTGTTTCGAGTCTCGTCC
>CAYYWP010000241.1:0-6616 GCA_964475125.1 uncultured Binatia bacterium (SeqCode)
GCCGCCCCTCGCCGAGGCTGGCGGTGATCGGTTTCTCCACCAGCACGTCGATGCCGTCGGCCAGCAGCGCCGCCGCCACGGGGTAGTGCGCCGGGGTCGGCACCGCGATGCTGGCGCAGTCGATCCGGCCGTAGAGATCCTCGAGGCCGGCCAGGGCCGGCGCCCCGACGCGCCGGCCGATCGAGGCCGCCCGCGCCCCGTCGCTATCGACGACCCCCACCAGCTCGACGCCGGGCAGGTTGGCATATTTCTCGGCGTGCAGGGCGCCGAGGTAGCCCACCCCGACGACGGCGGCGCGCACCGGCTCACGCGCCATCGCCGTCCACTCCGACCACGGCCACCTCGGCCGCCGCGGCGGCGTCGAGCAGCGCGGCGCGCTCGAGCAACAGGGTCTTGCCGCTCTCCAGCGCCAGCACCGCGATGCCGGCGTCGCGGCAGACGGCGATGGTCTCCGGACCGACCGCCGGTACGTCGAAACGCAGGTCTTGCTGCGGCTTGCTCACCTTGACCGCCACGGCGCCGCCGCGCCCGAGCCCGCCGCCGCGGCGCAGGGTCTCATCGGTGCCCTCCAGGGCCTCGACGGCGAGCACGATGCGCGACTTGACCACCACCGTCTGGCCGATGTCCCAGGCGCCGATCCCCTTGGCCACCGCCAGGCCGTGGCGCACGTCCTCCCACTCCGGCGGGCTCGGTTGGCGCGGCGTCAGCACCCCGGGGCCGGTCAACAGCGCACCGAGAAAGAGGGTCGACGGGACCACCGCGATGCCCTCGCCCTCCAGCTCCTCGGCGACGCCGCGCAGCAGCGCGTCATCGCCCCAATGGCTGAGGCGGGCGAGGAAGCGCAGCGCCCGCGCATCGGGCGCGAAGCGCTCCATCAGCGCCGCCTTGCGGATGCCGCCCGCCATCACGGCGCGGCGCACGCCGGCGGCGCGCAAGGCGCCGATCAGGCGCTCGAGCTGGCCGACCTGGATCCAGGTGCAGTGGGCGACCTCGGCCGCCAACGCCGGGTCCGTCTCGCCCTCGTGCGCCACCGCGACCACCGCCACGCCGGCGGCGCGCGCCGTGCGCGCGAAGAGGATGGGAAAGCTGCCGTTGCCGGCGATCAGCCCGATGTGCTCCATCGCAGCCGCTGTGCCTCGAGACCTCGGATCCGGAGCCAGAGATTAACCCGAATCGGAAAGGCTTTGAAACCACGCAGGCCGCGAAGAGTCCGAATGGCATGGGTCTCTCGGCCGTAAGAGGAAGGGAGAGAAGCTCACAACGATGGGGTTGCGAATGATCCAAGCGCCACTGCGCTGCGCGGTCCTCTTCGCGGGCTTCGTGTTCTTCGTGTTCTTCGTGGTGAAGGGTTTTTTCGGACTGAGATGAACACCGATGCACGGCGACCGCGGTCACGACTCGGGATCATCGGCCTCGGGCCGGGCGCGCCCGCGGCGCGCCTCGCGGCAGACGCCGCGCTGCGAGGCGATGATGAAGCTGACGAAGCGCTCCACCTCGGGGCTGTCGGCGAGCTCGGCGCGAATGCGCGCCGCCGCCTCGACGGCGCGCAAGCCGGATTGAAACATCAGCCCGTAGGCGCGCTTCAACGCCCGCACCGCCGCCGGCGCCAGGCCGCGGCGCTTCAGGCCGACGCTGTTCAGCCCGTGCAGCGTGGCGCGGTCGCCGGTGGCGTTGCAGAACGGCGGCACGTCTTGCGAGACCATCGAGCCGGCGCCGATCAGCGCCCCGTCGCCGAGGCGCACGAACTGATGGATGCCGCACAGCGCGCCGATCACCACCCCGTCCTCCACCGTCACGTGGCCGCCGAGCTGGGTGGCGTTGGCGACGATGACGCGGTCGCCGAGCTGACAGTCGTGGGCGATGTGGGTGTAGTTCATCAGCAGGTTGCCGTGGCCGACGCGCGTCACCATGCCGCCGCCCGTCGTGCCGGGCTGCAGGGTGCAGAACTCGCGAATGCGATTGTCGTCACCGATGATCAGCTCGCTGTCCTCGCCGCGGTACTTGAGGTCCTGCGGCACGGTGCCGACGGCGGCGAAGGAAAAGATGCGGTTGCGGGCGCCGAGGGTCGTGCGCCCGTCGATCACCGCATGCGCGCTCACCTCGGTGCCGGGGCCAAGGCGCACGCGCGCCCCGATCACGGCATAGGGCCCGACCACCACGCCGTCCGCCAGCTCAGCCCCCGGCGCGACGACCGCCGTCGGGTGAATCTGCGCCCCCGCCATCGCCGTGGGCTTATTTCTTCTTGGCGTTGTACTTGGCGATGATCTGCTCGGTGAGATCGAGCGCGCTGGCACCGTACAGCACGCTGCTGCTCGATTGCTCGAGGATCATGCTGTAGCCGTTCTCGCGCCCGAAGTCCTCGATCACGGCCTGCAGCTCCTTGATCAGCTCGACGGTCAGCTCGTTGTCCTTCTGCTGCAGCTCGCCCTGCGAGTCCTTGTAGGCGCGCTCGAACTCGCGCAGCTTCTTCTGGTAGTCCTTCTCCAGGTTGCGCGCCTCGTCCTCCTTCATCACCGCCGCCTTCTTCTCCAGCTGGTCCTTCATGCCGTCGAGCGCGTCCTTCTTCTTCTTCAGGTCGACCTGCAGGCGGTCGACCTGGACCTTGAAGCGCTCCTTAGCGGCCTTGCCCGCCTCGGACTCGTTCAGGGCGCGTTGCAGGTCCACGTAGCCGATCTTGAGCTCGGCCGCGCCGGCCCCCGTCACCGCGACGCACAAGCACGCCAGCGCCAGCGCGCGGGGTAAACGTCGTATCATGGAAGGGTCCTCCTTGTCGTTCTTTCTCATGGTGGTGAGCCAAAGGAAAACTGGATCGTCTGGACCTCGTCGCCGCGCTGCGCATTGAGGGGGAAGCCGAGCTCGACGCGCAGCGGGCCCATCGGCGACAGCCAACGCACGCCACCGCCGACCGAGACGCGCATCTCGTTGAACTGGATGCCCTTGGCGGCGAGGAACGAGTTGCCGGCATCGAGGAACACCACGCCCTTGAGGCCCAGGCCCTCGATGATGGGGAAGATGAGATCGTTCTGAAAGATCAGTTGCTGGCTGCCGCCGATCGGATCGTGACGGAAAAAGCGGGCGCATTCGTCGGGAGTGAGGGTGCAGTTGCCCTCGGTGCCGTCCTGCTGCTGGAACACGTCGACGGCGGGTCCGAGCGTGCGCACCTCGAAGCCGCGCAGCGAGTTGATGCCGCCGGGGAAATAGCGCTCGAAGAGCGGCAGCTCGATGTTGCCGCCGAAGCCGTAGCCGAAGGAGAAGTTCCACCCCGTCGAGACGGTGAGCTGACCGATCTTGGGAATGCGCCAGAGCGGCAGATACCAGCGCGCCCGCGACTGGGCGTTGACGAAGCTGGTGCCGACGCCGACGCCGGCGAACTCGACGCTGAAGTCCTGGTAGCCGCCGGCGGTGGGGTCGAGCAGGCTGTTGCGGGTGTCGCGAAAAATGCGCGGGGCGACCGAGCTGATGACCTGCGACCCCTGCTCGGCTTGGATGACGGACGGCGAGCCGCGGGTGACGTCGAAGATGTCGGCGTTCTCGATGCGGTATTCCAAGCCGAGCTTGGTGTCGAGCAGCGAGGCCTCGCCGAGCGGCCCGAGGCGCAGCACGTCGAGCCCGAGGGCGGGGAAGGGGTAGAGGAAGCGGATGCTGGCGCCGGTGCTGCCGCGCGCGAACTCGTCGAAGAACAGCTCCCAGTTGAACAGGTCGACACCGACGAGCAGCTCGGTATCGAGGAAGTACGGTTCGGTGAAGCTGAGGCTGAGATTGCGCCGCACTTGGCCGAAGTCGGCGTTCAACACCACCGCCTGGCCGCGGCCGAAGAGATTGGCTTCGGAGAGGCGCACGTTGAAGAGGAAGGATTCGCCCGAGCTCACGCCGGCGCCGGCGGAGAACGAGCCGGTGTTGCCCTCGCGCACGTCGACGATGACGTCCAGCTTGTCCTCGGACTCGGCCTTGCGGGTGGTGATGTTGACGTCCTCGAAGTAGCCCAGGCGGCGCAGGCGGTCCTGACTGCGCCGCAGCTGGGTGCCGGAGAACTTCTGCTGCTCCTGCAGCTCGAGCTCGCGGCGGATGACCTTGTCGCGCGTCTTGGTGTTGCCGCTGATCTCGATGCGGTCGATGGTCACCTCGGGGCCGCGCGTGACGGTGTAGGTGACGTCGACGGTGTGGTCGGCGGCGTTGATCTTGGTGTCGGGCGCGACGTTGACGAAGGCGTAGCCGAGGTCGCCGTAGACCTGGGTCAGGGTGTTGATGTCTTCGCGCAGCAGACTGGGCTTGAACACCTCGCCTTCCTGGGCCTTGAACTCGCGCTGCGCCGCCGCCTCCAGGTCGGCATCGAGCTCCCCGGCGCTGCCGACGGTGCCGAAGTGGTAGACCGCGCCCTCGTCGATCTTGATCGTGATCTTGATGCCCTCGTCGTCGCGCGCGATCTCGGGCTCGGCGATGCGCACGTCGATGTAGCCGTTCTCGTAGTAGTACCCGGTCAGGCGTTCGACGTCGGTCTTCAGCACCTCGCGGTCGAGGTTGCCGGCGGTGGTGATGAAGCTGAGCAGCGACTTTTCCTTCGTCTCCATGATCCGGCGCAGCATGTCGCTGTCGATCTCGCGGTTGCCTTCGAAGACGATCTCGTGCACGCGCACCCGCTCGTGCTCGTCGATGATGTAGGTGACGTCGACCGCATTCTCCCCCACCGGCGTGGTCTCGTAGCGGATCTCGGCGTCGAGATAGCCTTTCTTCTCGTACGCGTTCTTGACCTCCTGGATGCCCTGGCGGGCCTTTTGCGGGTCGAGGATGGTGTTCGGCCGCACCCGAATCATCCCCTCGATCTCCTCGCTGTCGATCTTGTCGTTGCCCTCGATCTGCACCTGGCGGATGAACGGCCGCTCGCGCACGTCGTAGGTCAGGACCCAACCGCTGGGCTGATCGTCGAAGGTGGCGCGCACGTCGTTGAAGAAGCCGAGCTTGTAGATGGCGCGAATGTCCTCGTCGACCAGCGCCGGGTCGTAGGCGCTGCCCGGCGTCACCTTCAGCTTGGCGCGGATGGCCTCTTCCTCCACCCGCTGGTTGCCGGCGACCACCACCCGCACGATGGTCTCGCCTTCCGACGGCTGCCCGCCCCCCTCCTGTGCCGTGCCCGGCACCGGGTGGAGCGCGAGTCCCACGACCGCCAGACCGACTATCAGCGCTCGCGCGCCGTGGCTTTTGCAGTACGGCAAAACGCGCGAGACGTAACAGACGCGTGCGGCGCAGTAAACCCGCTGCGCGGCGCCCGTGCGGGCTTCACTCGAGGCGCCCGTCGCGCAGCCGCAGGGTGCGGTCGGCGAGCTGGGCGAGCTGCTCGTTGTGCGTCACCATGACCAGCGCCATGCCGCGCTCGCGCTTGAGGCCGAGCAGCAACTGATGCACGTCGCCCGCCGTCGCCGGATCGAGGTTGCCGGTCGGCTCATCGGCGAACACGGCGCGCGGCCCCAGGACGACGGCCCGCGCCACCGCCACGCGCTGCTGCTCGCCGCCCGAGAGCTCGCCGGGCTTGTGCGTCAGGCGCGCCGCCAGGCCGACCTGGGCGAGCGCCGCGCGGGCCCGCGCCGCCGCCTCCTCCCACGCCAGGCCGCCGATCAGACCCGGCATCATGACGTTCTCCAGGGCGTCGAAGTCGGGCAGCAAGTAGTGGAATTGAAAGACGAAACCGATCTGGCGGTTGCGGAACTCGGCGAGCTCGCGGTCGCTCAGTTGGCCGAGCGCCTGGCCGTCGAACAGCACCTCGCCGGCGCTCGGGCGATCGAGGGCGCCGAGCACATGCAGCAAGGTGCTCTTGCCGACGCCCGACTGCCCGACGATGACCACCGCCTCGGCGGCGGCGACGTCGAGGTCGAGGTCGCGCAGGACTTCGACCCGCAGCAGACCGCCACCGTCGTAGGCCTTGCACAGGCCGCGGGCGCGGATGAGCGGCGCCTCACTCATAGCGGATGGCTTCCACCGGCAGCAGGCGTGAGGCCTGGCGGGCCGGATAGAGCGCCGCCAGCAGGCACAGCAGCAGCGATACCGCGACCACGGCGACGAAGTACTGCGGGTAGATCTTCACCGGCAGGGTGGTGACGTAGAAGACCCCGGCCGGCAACTGGATGAACTCGTAGCGGCGCAGCAGCTCGCAGAGGGCGAGCCCGGCGACGCTGCCGATCACCGTGCCGACGGCGCCGATCACCATGCCTTTGGCGACGAAGATCGCCCCGATCCCGAGGCGCGTCGCGCCCACCGCCTTGAGCACGGCGATGTCGCGGCGCTTCTCCATCACCACCATCACCAGGGTGGCGAGGATGTTGAACGCCGCCACCAGGACGATGAGCAGGAGGACGACGAAGTAGACCGTTTTCTCCAGCCGGATGGCGGCGAAGAGGTTGCGGTTGAGGTCGCGCCAGGTGCGCACCTGGTACGGGAAATCGAGCCCCTCGGGGATGGCGCGCGCCACCTCGTCGGACCGCGTCAGATCGGTGGCCCGCACCTCGATCCCGGTGACGGCCTCTCCGAGGCCGAAGAAGCGCTGCGCCTCGGCCAGGCCGATGAACGCCAGGGCGCTGTCGTACTCGCTCATCCCGGCCGAGAACAACCCGACCACGGCGAAGCG
>CAYYWP010000242.1:0-6513 GCA_964475125.1 uncultured Binatia bacterium (SeqCode)
AGGGTGGGCGGAACACGTTTTTCAACGGGCTGTTAGCGCGGGCGATCCCACTCGATGCGATACGTCAGCACCCGCTCGCCGGTCGGCGATGATCGATCACCGAGCTTCTCGAAGTGGCGCGCGTAGCGCCCGTCGAGATACACGAGGTGCACGAAGGTCGAGCGCAACAGCGCTGGCGGGCCGAGCAGCACACGGCGGCCGGGAACATCGGCCAGGACGGCAAGGTCAGTCTGCAGCGGAGAGAAGAATTCCACCTCCTCCAACCGGTCGGCTCGCGCCAGCACGAGCAACGCCGGTTCCGCCTCGTACGCTGCCGCTGCGGTGGTCGCGCTCGGCCCGGGACGCACGCGCAAGCGGCTCGCCGCCGGCTGGCGGACGTCCACGCTCACGGCTTCGAGCCGCGTGCCCGCGCCGTCGACGACACCATCGATCGGACACCGCATCCGGCCGGCCCCGTCGTCCGGGTCACAAGGCAGCCAGGCGCGGTTGCGCCACGCACCGGCGCTGGCCATCGCCTGCGCGACTGACTGGCCGGGCCGCCAGCTCCCGAACGGACGCCAGCCATCCCGATCGATCATCTGCGTGCTGAGGATCAGATAGGTCGGGGGCGGCACGCAGTGGCTGGCGGCGAGCACGCGGGCGTGCGCATCGGCCGGCAGGCCGAGATCGCCCAGGTAGGCCGGCACCGCGGCGCCGTCGAGCCGCGCGATCTGCCGCACCGCCTCGTACGCGGCCGGCACATCGAGCCCGAAGGCCAGCAGCGCGCCGCAGGCGCCGGTGGCGGCTCCCCTGGGGTCCGAACCGCAGGCCAGCATGCGCAGCAGGCCGACACTCTCGCTCTCGTTCGGCGCCATCAGGGCCTGCGCCGTCCACAGCGGGATGCGGGTGAGCAGCGAGCCGCCGTCGGCGCTGGTGCGGCGCTCGGCCACGTACTTCACCCAGTAGCCGTAGTCCCATGAGGTGGTGACGATCGCATCGGCCGGGCTCTGCGTGCGCAGGGTCGCCAGCGTCTCCCACCAGGCGTCGCTCATCGCCGGGAGATAGCGCTGCGCCTGCGCCACGCCGCGCTGGATCGGCACCGCGACCAACGCCGCGATCAGCGCCAGCGGTAGCGTGGCGGCGAGGCGCGGCGCGCCCGGCAGTACGGCCGCGGCGTACTCGCGCAGCCGCTCGTACAGGCGACCGAGCATGACGCCGACCGCCAGGCCCAGCGGCACGACCAGGAGCAAGACCATGCGCACCGCCACATGGGAGAAATACAGCCCGGCCATGAGCCAAATCGCCAGCGCAATCCCGGCGATGGCGTCGTCGGCCGCTTCGTCCGCCGCCACCCGCATCGACCAGGCCGCCACCAGCGGCACAGCCAGCCAGGCGAGCAGCAGCGCGGGCGACAAGTCGCCAGCCGCCAACAGGTAGCGATAGAGAGCGGTGCCGCCGAGCAGGACGGCGAAGTGCCAGGCGCGCCAGGCGCGCCGCGGCAGCAACAGCAGCAGCACACCGAGCCAGCCGGCGAAGCAGAAGACTTGCCCCCCGATCAGTTGCGCGATGCCGGCCAGGGTTGGCGGACGGTACTCCGCCACCATCTCGAGCGCATTCGGCCACTCGACCAGCGCCGAGCCGCTGGACTCGGCGTGCGGCACACGGCCGCGCAGGTGGTCGCCAATGCCTTCGAAGAGGGCCACCGGCAAGCGCAGGTACAACGGATCCCGCCCACTCGCTGCCACCAGGATGCCGGTGGCGACATAGAACACGGCGGCGACTAGCGCCGCGCTGCGCACGGCCGGCGCCCGCCAGACCCGCAGGTCGCGCGTTTGCCGGGCCTGGCGCAGCGCCGCGCTCAGCATCTGCACCAGCAGGGCTGCCAGCACCACACCGTAGGCGAACCGCCAGCCGCGCCACACCGCCGCGTTGAGGGCCGCACACGCGGCGGCGGCGACGGCCCCGGCGATCTGGCCAGCCGGCCGGCGGGCGCCCAGCCCCGCCCACGCGGCCCAGATCAGATAGAGTGGCAGGACGACGTTCCAGACGTCGTTGTCGGCGCCCAGGCTGCGACCGAGGAACAGCGGGTTGAGGCCGATCAGCACCGCGGCGCACCAGCCGCCGATGTTTCCCCCCAGGCGGCGAGCGAGAGCGAAGGCGGGCAACACGCCCAGCGCGCCGAGGAGCACGGGGATCAAGAACGCGGTGGCCGCCAGCGGCCGCTGCGGCCACCACGTGGTGAGCAGGCGATGCAGCGCGGCGATGGCCGCGACGTGCGGCGTACCGCGGTAGATGTCGACACGGCCGGCGGGAGCGTCGGTGTAGGTGTCGCGGCAGCGGCCGCCGACCACGGCATCGCACGTCGTCCCCGTACGCAGCAGGTTGGCGGCGGAGCGCAGCCAGGCGTAGCTGTCGTAATCGCCCAGGTACACGTACTCGCGTCCATCCGCGGCGCGATAGGTCATCTCGGCCCTGGTGGCCTCATCGACGCCGGCGAGCGACAGCGGCAGCAGGCGCACCCACACCACCAGCGCCACGGCCGACGCGACCAGCGCGGCTGCCGCCCAGACACCGCCGTCCGGGCAACATCTCCGCCGGCCAATCCCTCTCCACCCGCGAAGCGTTGGCTCACCTCTCGCGGCCGCCGTCGGGACGCGGTCGCCGCGCCTGCCGCACGGCCGCCAGTCCCGCGCGCGCGATGTCAGGGATCAGCGCTGCCGCCCGGCCGACGCGGTCGTAGATCCGATTGACGACCCGAAACCGGTGCAGCTCCTCGGCCAGCGCCGGCGCGGCGGCGCACGCCTCGGCGAAGCGCCGCTGCGCCGCGGCATAGAGCTCCAGATCCAGCGCGTTGCGCCGCTCGATGACGGCGACGGCGCGGTGCGGGACGGCGGCCAGTGCCGGACGGTGGCGATTGAGGTTGTGCCGGCGGTAGAACGGTCGCCGCCAGCCCAGCAGCCGCCGGCAGAGCAGCAGTGATTCGTCGAAGCGCTCGGTGAGCCCGACGAAGGCGACCTCCGCATGCAGGGTATGCAGCCCCTGCTCGAGCGCGGCGCGTCCCGTCACGGGAGCATCCGACCCAGCCAGAAAGCGCGTCTGCCCGTTGTTGAGATCGGCCGCGACGTCGCTGTCGACGAAGGCCTCGAGCGACAGCCGCCGCCGGTGGATGTCGTGATACGCGCGCCATTCCGGGCGGCGGATGGCGTAGTAGTACGCCGAGACCATCCGTTCGACCGGATGGCGCAGGAAGGTCACGTAGCGCGACGCGCCCGGCAGACTGGTGTGGAGACCGAACGGCACGTGCCCGTGAAGGAACCGGAGCCCATGGCGTGCCGCCTCAGGGCACTGGGCCAGCGCGGCCCGCGCCTCCGCCAGCGAGCCCGGCAGGTCGAGCACCGCCGCAGGCGGAATCTGCCGCCGGGCGATCGACACGAACGTGGCGCCGGCGGTCTTGGGGATATGGATGAAGATGATCTGCGAGCCGTCGCCCATCGCGCCGTGCATAGCACGCCTGAGGAATCGGGGCGGCGGGTGGCCCCCTCCTGGCTGTTAGTCCGTTGAGGAACGCCTTCCTTCCACCCTTCGACGGGCTCAGGGCATGTCCTGAGCGTGTCGAAGGGCATGTCCTGAGCCCGTCGAAGGATGAGCGGAACACGTTTTTTCAACCGGCGGTTAGCGGGCCGCGGGCAGCGCGATTACCAGCACCTGGCTGATGCCGCTGACCTGCGGCGTCGCATTCGCCGAATTCAGCAGATCGACGATGCCGAGCGTTCCATTCCGGCTATCGGCGATGTAGAGCCCCGCCCCCGTGCCGACCCCTTTTCCGGCCGGGCGAAGCCGCGCCCGGAGACGCATCGCCGACGGTCTCGTGCGCGTGGAGTGACGCGCTCAGTCGTCGAGCGGTTCGCCGAGCTTGTCGGCCAGCTGAGTGAGCTGGTGGCGCAAGCGCGCGACCTCCGCTTCGAGCGACTGGAGACGATCGGCGAGCGCGGCGCGGGTGGGAGCGTGCGGGTCCTCGGGCGGGGCGGCGGCGGCGGCCGGCGAAGCGGCGTCGAGCGAGTGCAGCCCCGGGCAGAATAGCTGCACGTAGCGCTCGACGCGCGAGCCGCGCCCGGGCGGCACGCGCTCGACCATGCCGCGGGCAATCAAGACATCGAGCATCGCCGTCAACTGCTCGGGCGGGTCGAGCGCGATCATGCGCGCCGCGCGCGCGCGCAGCTCGGCGCTGCTCTGTGGGCCGCGCATCAGCAACTCGGCGAGGACGGCCAGTTGGCCGATCTCGATCTTCAATCTCGAGGTGCCCGTGTGGCAGTACTTGTCGACCCGGCTGTTGCCGGGAAAGACCTTGCGCGCCAGCGCCTGGTCGATCAGGCCGTCGAGACCTTCGCTGACCTCGTCGTCGGAGAGCGCCAGCACCGGATCGCGATTGGACTTCTGATTGGCGCCGTTGACCACGGCATTGAGCGTCAGCGGATACTGCTCCGGCGTGGTCAGCGCCTTCTCGACCAGGACGCCGAGCAGGCGTGCCTCGACCGCGGTCAGTTGGATACTCGGCTCCATCGCCATTTGCACCGCCGCCATCTCCCAGCCAGCCCTGTATAGTCGTTGGCACCGCGCCGGCAAGGCCGCTGCGGGCTGAGTGAGCGGTTCGGCACCGCTCACCCCAGTCGAAAAGACATTCGACACCGAGGCGTGGAGGTCGCGGAGAACGCCGAGCGCGAGGATCTGGAGAATGAATCCGAAACCCCCTCGACGAGGATAATGAGTCGGCGCTCGAACTGATGCACGCTACCTCTGCTACCTCTGCGCCCTCCACGTACTCTGTGGTCTCTGCGCTGAGGTCTTTTCTCGGCTCGAGGCCAGCGGCCTGCCGAACAGCCCGGCGCCAAGAGCGCTCCGGATCGAGGCCCGTCGGCGACCGGTTGGGATGCTCTGGCAGCGGGGCGCGCTCTCATGACATAAGAGCGCGCAAACGGCGCGAAGCCGGAACTTCTCTACGACTCCAGCGAGGTGCAGCATGGCAGGATTGGTGATTCGCGGCTGCGGCATCGTGACGATGAACCCCGCCCGGGAGCTCATCGGATCTGGCGACATCCACGTCGAGAACGGGCGCCTCGTACACGTCGGGCCTCCTCTGGCGTCGGTGCCGGCCGGCGCGGAGGTGATCGACGGCCGCGGCAAGGTCGCCATCCCCGGCCTCATCAGTTGCCACCACCACCTCTTTCAGTGTCTGCTGCGCGGCTTCTCGCCCAACACCGACCTGCTGCAGTGGTTGGCGGGATGCATTCTGCCGACCACGCCGCACTTTCGTCCCGAGGACCTCTACTGGGGCGCGCGGTTGAATCTCGCCGAGTGCCTGGAGTCCGGCGTCACCACCACCGTCGACTGGTCGTACAACCTGCACACCCTCGAGCACGGCGAAGCCACCCTCGAAGGCATCCGCGACAGCGGCGCGCGCGTCGCCTTCGCTTACGGCCCCTCGCTCATCAACGAGTGCTTCGACGTCGACCTCAAGAACATCGAGACCATGCGGGCGCGGCACTTCGGCGGCGGCCGCGAAGCCGGGCGCGTCACCCTGTGGGCCGGCCTCGGCGGCCCCAACTTCCAGCCCATGGAACGGGTGCAGGAAGAGATGGAGTGCGTGCGCAAGTGGGGGCTGCCGATTCACATCCATCTCGGCGAGAACCGAGCCCAGGGCCCCAAGAACGCCGTCGAGGTCCTCGATCGCATCGGCGCCCTCGGCCCCGACTTGCTGCTGGCGCATGCCATCCACTTCATCGAAGGCGACCTGCCCATGCTCGCCCGCACCGGCACCAAGATCAGCTACAACGTCCTCTCCAACATGCGCGTCGCCAGCGGCATCTGCCGGGTGGTCGAGATGCGCAAGCTCGGCATCGACGTGGCCCTCGGCATCGACGGCGCGGCGGCCAACGACAACAATGACTACTTCGCCCTCATGCGTGCCTCGGTCGGCGTGCAGCGCCTGCAGTGGCTGACGGGAGACTGCGTCACCGTCGACGACATCATGGAGATGGCCACCCTCGGCGGCGCCAAGGCCTTGGGGATGGAGCGTGAGATCGGCTCGCTCGAGAAAGGCAAGCGCGCCGACGTCGTCCTCATCGACCCGCACAGCCTCAACTTCAAACCGCTCAACAACTTCGTCACCCAGCTCATCTTCTGCGCCCAGCCGCGCAACGTCGACACCGTCCTCGTCGACGGCCGGGTGGTGAAGCGCAAGGGCGAGATGGTCGGCATCGACGTCGACGACCTGCTCGCCAAATGCGAAGCCTCGACGCGCTACCTGATCGACAAAGGCGGGCTGACCCGCGACGCCGTCTGCCACGCCCTCTAGGCTCCGCGCCGCGCCCGCGCCGCAGTCGGCGGCCGCCGGGGCGTCCGATCGGCGACGCGTCTTGACGCCACCTGACCCCGCCGCTATCTGCTGGAACCCTCACGGCGCCGACAGCGCTCCACTGCACGCGAAAGTGGCGGAACTGGCAGACGCGCAGGATTCAGGATCCTGTGGGGTAAAAC
>CAYYWP010000243.1:0-6511 GCA_964475125.1 uncultured Binatia bacterium (SeqCode)
CAACCGCGTCGCGGCGTGCCGCGACAGCACCGCACACTGCACGTCATCGGCGACGCGGGCCAGGATGCGCTTGACCTCTTCGGCAACGCGCATGCGCGCCGGCAGCGCCGCCCCGGGTGGCAGCAGCGTATCGAAGTAGAAATCTTCCAGCGACGGCGCCGCCTCCAGCAGCGCCAGCGTCGCCGCGCCGCCGTGCTGGCGGGTGTAGCTGTCGGGGTCGAAGCCCTCGGGGAGAAACGCCGCCCGCCCCCACACCCCGGCTTCGGCGCAGATGGAAAAGGCGCGCACCGCGGCCTGGCGGCCGGCGCGATCGCCGTCGAAGAAGAAGAACACCGCCAGCTGATCGCCGCCCAGCGGCCGCACCACGCGCAGCTGCGCGGCGGTCAACGCCGTGCCGAGCGTCGCGACGGTGTAGGGGATGCCCTCCTGGGCGAGGATGAGGGCATCGAGGTAGCCCTCCACCAGCACCGCGCGCGCCGCGCTGTGAATCGCCTCGCGCGCCTCCGCCACGCCGTACAGCCCTTCTCCCTTGCGGAACAGCGGCGTCTCGGGCGAGTTGAGGTACTTGGGCTGATCGGCGCCGAGGGTCCGTCCGCCGAAGGCGATCGTACGACCGCGGCGATCGCGAATGGGAAACATGATGCGGGCGCGAAAGCGGTCGTAGATGCGGCCGTCGTCGCGCCGGGCCAGCAGACCGGCCTGCAACGCCACCGCACTCGGCACGCGCTGGCGCGACAGCTCCGCGGCCAGCGCCGTGCCATGGCCGGGTGCGAAGCCCAGCCCATAGGCGGCGACGGTGGCATCGCTCACCCCGCGTTGGCGCAGATAGTGGCGCGCCGCGGCCCCTTCGGCCCCGGCGAGGGCGGCGCGGAAGAAGCGCTCCGCCTGGACATTGGCGGCGTACAGCGGCTCACGCCGCGCCGCCGCCGGATCGCTCGCGTCGCGCTCGGGCAAGGCCACGCCGGCGCGCTTGGCCAGCTGGGTGACGGCATCGAGGAAGTCGAGCCGCTCCATCTTCATCACGAAGGTGAAGACCGTGCCGCTGGTGGCGCAGCCGAAACAGTGGAAGAGGCCGCGCTCCTCGTTGACCGTGAACGACGGCGTCTTCTCGCCGTGAAAGGGACAGAGGCCGACGTAGTTGCGGCCCTGGCGCTTGAGACTGACGTAGGCGGAGATCACCTCGACGATGCTGATACGATCCCGAATGGCCTGCAGCGTCTCGTCGGGAATCCGCGCCATCGTCACGTCAGGCGGGCCGGTCCGCGGCGGGCGGTGCGCCGGTACACCAGCCGGCGCGTAGCGCGGCTTCGGCCGTCGACACCAGCGGATGGCCGAGGCGCGAGTCGAGGATCTGACGGTCGAGGTCGCGGACGATCGGAAAGAGCTGCAGGAAGAGCAGCACCACCGCCAACACCGCGGCCCCCTTGCCGACCGCAAAGGCCGCGCCGACGCAGCGGCTTGCCAGGCGCAGGCCGCCGCGACCGAAGACCTGATCGCACGCCAGCCCGATCAAGCTCAAGAGCGTGCTGACGACGATGAAGATGATCACGAAGCCCGCACCGACGAGCGCGATCGCGTTGAGGTCCGCCACCGGCAACCGGGCGGACAACCAAGCCGCCGCGCTATCCGCCCAGCGCAGCGCCGCCCACAAGCCGGCGATCACCGCCAGGAAGCCGAAGCTCTCGCGAAACACCCCACGCCAGAACCCGCGCAGCCCGCAGAGCAGGAGCAGGACCACCAGTGCAGCGTCGATGCCGTTCATCCCAGCCGCCTCTTGGCTCCCGCTAGCCGCACGGGCCGGTTACCCCGAGGCCCGCGCCAGGCGCCGCAGGTAACGCTTCTTCGCCGCCAGCATTTTCTTCTTGCGGCGAACGCTGGGCTTCTCGAAATGTTCGCGCTTGCGCAGCTCTGACAGGATGCCGGCCTTCTCGCACTGCTTCTTGAAGCGGCGAATCGCGACCTCGATGGGCTCGTTCTCCTTGACTCGGACACCTGCCATCTACTGCCTGACTCCCTCCTCGGTTCGCGTCGACCGTGCGGTCCGGCATGGCCCCCCGGGCTGGGGCTCCAAAACGCAGACTAAATGATGTCTTTTATTCGATCGCCCGCCGGTGTCAAGCCGACCGGCCGACCGTGCGCAAGCGCTCGGGAAAATCGCTGATCAGGCCGTCGACGCCGAGCCGCGCCAGTTCCGCCATCGCATCGGGGTCGTTCACGGTCCAGGCCACCACCCGGTGCGCGCGCTGCCGCGCCTCTGCCACCACGGCCTCGTCGACCAGACCCCAATGCGGGTGCACGGCCACCGCGCCGACTGCCGCGGCGGCGCGCCACATGGGCTCCAAGTCGGCGTCTTGCCAGAGCACAGCGATCTGCGCCGCGGCCGAGCGCGCGCGCACCGCCTGTAGCGCTCCGAGCTCGAATCCCGAGATGATCGTCGTCCCGACCCGGCCGTGCCGAGTGAGCAGCGCCAGCAGCACCTGCGCGGTCTCTTCCCAGTCGCTCGGCGGGCTCTTGATCTCGACGTTGAGCTCGGCCCGACCGGCGGTGAGCTCCACCACCTGCTCGAGCGAGGGCACGCAGGCACCGGCCCAGCGCGCATCGAACCAGCTCCCGGCGTCGAGTCCCATCAGCTCGGCCAAGCTGCGCTCGCGCACCGGCCCGTCGCCGCGCACCGTGCGACCGAGCTGGCGATCGTGGAGGACGACGAGCTGCCGATCGCGCGTCAGCTGCACGTCAAGCTCGATCATGTCGACCCCGAGCTCCAAGGCCCGGGCGAAGGCCGGGATCGTCAACTCCGGCCGCGTGCCGGCCGCGCCGCGGTGCCCGATGCGCAAGAACGGCATGTCCACCATCCAGCTACCAGCTTCGCCGGCGCGGCGAAAAGGGGGGCGGTTCCTGACAGCGCCGCACCGGCATCCCACACGCCGGCGCCGGGCGCCACCTCGCCCTCGAGCATCGCCGTGCGACGCGGCGTATGCCGCCGGTTCCCGGCGCTGTTCATCGGCGTTCAGCTGTGGCGTTTGCGGTCGCTTTGCGGTTAACAGGCGGGCATGGGTCGCACCTGGACGGCGGTGAGCGTCACGGCTACTGCCGAGCTGGCAGAGGGCGTGGCCAGCTTCCTGCTCGACTGCGGCGCTCCCGGCCTGCACATCGAGGAACTGGATGGGGCGACGCGTCTGACCGCGCACTACGCCGAGTCCGCCCCCCTCGCCGCCGTGCACCGTTACTGCGACCGGCTCCACGAGCTCTTTCCGCACCGCGCCCGACCGGTCATAGAGGTGGCCGCGGTCGGCGACGAGGCCTGGGCCGAGAACTGGCGTGCGCACTTTCCCCCGCTGCGCGTCGGCCAGCGGCTCTTCGTCCACGCGCCGTGGGTGGACGACGTCCCGAGCGATCGCATTCCCATCGTCCTCGATCCCGGCATGGCCTTCGGCACCGGCCACCACGCCAGCACGCGCGGTTGCCTGGAGCTGCTCGAGCCGGCGCTCGCCTCCCATCCAGCCGCCCGCGTGCTCGACCTCGGCACCGGTTCGGGCATCCTCGCCATCGCCGCCGCCAAGCTCGGTGCCGCCTCGGTCTGGGCGATCGACACCGACCCGCAAGCCTGCGCCGTGGCGGAGCAGAACGCGATCGCCAACGGCGTGCGCGACGCCCTCCGCTTCGCCCCCGATCTCGGCGCTGCCGCTGGACCGTTCGACATTGCGCTGGCCAACCTCTTTGCGGCGCAGTTGATCGAGTACGCGCCCACGCTCGCCGCGGCGCTCACCATCGGTGGCACCGCCATCGGCGCCGGGATTCTCGCCGCCGAGGCCGACGGCGTGCGCGCCGCCTGGCGCGGCGCCGGTCTGACGGCCGAGCGCGACTGGATCGATGAGGGCTGGATGGCCCTCGCCAGCCGGCGCGTATCGTGAACGAGCACTTGCCGCGCTTTTTCATTCCCGCCCCCGCCGCCGTCGGCGAGCTGGTGAGGCTGAGCGACGACGAGGCGCAGCACGCGCGCGTGCGCCGACTCGCGCCCGGCGCCCCTGTGGCGCTCTTCGACGGAGCCGGAGCGAGCTGGATCGGCGAAGTCGTCGCCGTGCGGCGCGGGCGCTGCGAGGTGCGCCTCACCGCCGCGCGCCCCCCGCGCGAGGCCGAATCGCCGCTCGCGCTCACCCTCGCGATCGGCGCGCTCAAGGCGGACAAGTTCGACTGGGTCGTCGAGAAGGCCACCGAGCTCGGCGCCACCTGCATCCAGCCCTTCACCAGCGCCTTCACCGTGGCGCGGCCGTCACCGGCGCGCCAGGCGCGCTGGCGGGAGATCGCGCGCAGCGCCGCCAAACAGTGCGGCCGGGCCGTCATCCCGGCCGTCGCCGCACCGCTCGACTTCGCCGCCGTGTTGTCGCTGCCCGCCGAGGCTCGCCTGCTGCTCGCCGAACGCGGCGCGGCGATTCCGCTGACGGCGCTCCCCCTCACTGCGCCGCGTTCCGTGCTGCTGGCGATCGGCGCCGAAGGCGGCTTCAGCCCCGCCGAGCTCGAGGCGGCGCACGCCGCCGGCTTTCACCCGCTGCGACTCGGGCCCCGAATCTTGCGCGCCGAGACCGCCGCCGTGGCGGCCTGCGCGCTCTGCCAAGCGCGCTGGGGCGACCTCGCGCACGGCGACGCCTGAGATTGGCGTCGGTCGGGGGAAAAAGACTTCAACACGGAGCCACGGAGGCCGCTGAGAGCACCGAGCGGACGGGCGTGCAGAGTCGGCCGCCAGCCAATCACCGGTGCGGATGGGGCGCGCGCAGCAGGCCCCCAGTCACGCCGTCGCCCGAGTCCTGCGCCGCCACCCGTTCCGCTCACCCCGAGCCCGTCGAAGGGCGAGCGGAACCCGGCGCAGTAAGCCGTCAGCCACGCCGTCACCGCCGCCGTCCGCCGCCACCCGTTCCGCTCACCCTGAGCCGGTCGAAGGGCGAGCGGACCGCAACGCAGCAGGCCGTCAGCCACGCCGTCACCGTAGCCATCCGCCGCCACCCGTTCCGCTCACCCCGAGCCGGCCGACGGGCGAGCGGACCGCAACGCAGCAGGCCGTCAGCCACGCCGTCGCCCGAGTCCTGCGCCGCCACCCGTTCCGCTCACCCTGAGCCCGTCGAAGGGCGAGCGGACCGCAACGCAGCAGGTCGTCAGCCATGCCGTCACCGCAGCCGTCCGCCGCCACCCGTTCCGCTCACCCTGAGCCCGTCGAAGGGCGAGCGGAACGGCTCGCGGCGGACGGCTGATGGCTCGACCCGCACCGTACGACCCCGCTCCGCCGCCCCTTGCCATCGCCGCCCGCCGCCCCCTATCGTCCGCGCATGCCGTCGCGGCGCTTCGCCTTCGTCATGGATCCGCTCATCCGGATCGCGCCTGACAAGGACACTACCTTCGTCTTCATGCTGGAATCGGGGCGGCGCGGACACGAGGTGTACTACCTCGGCGTCGACGACCTGTACGTCGAGCGCGGCGTGCCCCGCGGTCGGGCGCGGCGCGCCGAGGTGATGCGGCCGAGCGCCGCCGAACCCGCCCACTACCGCCTCTACGAAGAGCGCATCGAGCGGCTCGACTGGTTCGACGTCGTGTTCATGCGCAAGGACCCGCCGTTCGACATGGCGTTTTTCTTCGCCACCCACGTGCTCTCGCTGGTCGACCCGACTCGCACCTGGGTCCTCAACGACCCGCGCGGCCTGCGCGAAGCGAACGAGAAGCTCTACGCCCTCAATTTCCCCGACTGCATCCCCGACAGCCTGGTCACGGCCGATATCGCGCGGCTGAAGGCCTTCATGGGCGACCTCGGCGGCGAAATGATCGTCAAGCCGCTCGACGGTGCGGGTGGTGCCGGCGTCTTCCACCTGCACCGCACCGACCGCAACCTCAACGCCATTCTCGAGAGCGCCACGCAGGACGGCCGCCGCCTGATCATGGCCCAGCGCTACCTGCCCGAGGTGCGCGGCGGCGACAAGCGCATCATCGTCCTCGACGGCGAGCCGTTGGGCGCCGTGTTGCGCATCCCGCGCGAGGATGAAACGCGCGGCAACATCCACGTCGGCGGCACCGTTGCCAAGGCTCCGCTGAGCGCGCGCGACCGCGCCATCTGCGCCCGCCTCGCCCCGCGCCTGCGCGCCGATGGCCTGTGGTTCGTCGGCCTCGACGTCATCGGCGACTGGCTCACCGAAATCAACGTCACCAGCCCGACCGGCGTACAGGAAATCAACGCCCTCGATGGCGTCACGCTCGAAGCCGACGTCATCGACTTCGTCGAGCGCCGCCTCGCGACCGCCGGCACGTGATCCCCCCTCGGCGCCCGCTACCCGCTTGACCCTGTGGAGCCCGCCCGCTAACTACGCCAGGTTCGCCCATCAGACACGGGCAGGTAGCTCAGTCGGTAGAGCAAGGGACTGAAAATCCCTGTGTCGAGTGTTCAATTCACTCCCTGCCCATTTTCTTTTCGCAGACTTAGTACTCTGGTTCACAAGTTCGGCAACGTATTCTCAAGCGGCCTTTCGCAGGG
>CAYYWP010000244.1:0-6452 GCA_964475125.1 uncultured Binatia bacterium (SeqCode)
CCCGGCTGGGGGTCGTTACCGACGCACCCAACACCCCCCGCCCCCCCCCGCGGGGCCCCGCGCCGCGCCCCCGCCGGGCACCGGCCCCGCGGCTACGGCTCGCCCGCCTGGGCCCGGTGGTAGCCCGTCGCAGGGCCGCTCCCTGCTCGCTGCCGCGTTGTTCGCGATCGGCCTGGCGGCGAGCGCCCCGGCCGTGGCCCAGTTCTCCGCCGAGCAGGCGGATGAGCCGATCACCATCGACTCCGACACCCTCACCTACGACCAGAAGGGCGACAGCGTCTCGGCGAGCGGCGCGGTGCGGATTCGGCGCGGCGAGACGACGCTCAGCGCCGACGAGGTGGACTTCAACCGCCGCACCGGCGAAGCGCGCGCGCTGGGCGACGCGGTGCTGACCAGCCCCGACGCCGAGGTGCGCGCGGCGGGGATCTTCCTCGATCTCGACGACGAGACGGGAGAGCTGCACGACGCCACCGTCGACGCGCGCCAGCTCGGCTTCTCGATCAGCGGCGAGCGCATCGAGAAGGGCGCCGGGCATCGCTACCACATCGAGCACGGCCGCTTCACCACCTGCGACTGCGCCGAGGGCGCGCCCGACTGGAGCATCGCCGGCGAGCAGCTCGACGTCGAGCTCGACGGCTACGGCTACCTCAAGGGCGGCACCTTCAACGTCCTCGACGTACCCGTGCTGTGGCTGCCGCGCGCCGCCTTCCCGGCCGTGCGCGAGCGCCAGAGCGGCATCCTCATTCCGCGCGTCGGCATCTCCAACCGCCGCGGCTTCCAGCTCGTGCAACCGCTGTACTGGGCGATCAGCAAGCACCAGGACGCCACCGTCAGCGTCGACATCGAAACCTCGCTGCGCTTCGGCCTGATCGGCGAGTACCGCTACGCCTTCGACGCCGAGACCGACGGCGAGGTTCAGGCTGGCTACTTCAACGAGTTCGCCGAGACCAGCGACGTCATCGCGCCGCCGGGCGCCGACACGAACACCCCGCGCAACCGCTGGGGCGTGATCGGCCACCACGCGCAGCGCCTCGGCGACGCCGAGGGACCGCTCGCCTACGCCGACATCCTCTTGGTCGGCGACGACCTCTTCCTGCGCGAGATGAACACCTTCGCCCGCGACCAGCCGCAGGACATCGCCCTGCGCACCCTGCCGTTCACCACCTCGCAGGCCGGCCTGCTAGAGCGCTGGGATCGGGTGATGCTGCAGGGGGCGGCGACGTACTACCAGGACCTGGTGGGGCCGACGGTCGAGAAGCTAGCCGAGGATCAAACGATCTGTGAAAAGCCCCCTTGCGTCATCCAGTTCCAAGATGAATCACTGGTCATCCAGCGCCTGCCCGACCTCCGCCTCAACGCCCAGCGGCAGCTCGGCTTCGGACTGATGGCCGACGTCACCAGCAGCTTCACCAATTTCCAGCGCTCGCTCGGTCTGGCCGGCGTACGCGCCGACCTCAAACCCTCGCTCGAGCTCGCCCTGCCGCTCGGGCGCTCGTTCTTCGGCGCCGTGCGCGTCGCGGCGCGCGAGACCGCCTATGGTCTGAGCGAGAACCAGATGGCCGGCGGTTTCACCGGCCAGAACCTCGTCGATGGGGCGGAGATCGATCTGCCGAGCGGCAGCAGTCGCGAGCTGTTCGAGCTGCACTCGGTGGTGGGCACGCAGCTCGGCCGGGTCTTCGACTTCCCGCACTTCGGCCTCGACAAGATCAAGCACGTCATCGAGCCGCAGCTCGAGTTTCTCTACATCCCGAAGATCAACCAGAACGAGCTGCCGGTGTTCGACGGCATCGACCGCATCAACCAGCGCAACCTGTTCACCTACGGAGTCGCCACCCGCCTGCTGGCGCGCAAGGCCGCCGGCGCCGACGGCCAGGGCGGCGAGGTGTTCGAGCTGGCGCGCCTCTCGGTGGCGCAGAGCGCCGACGTGCTGCGCTCCATCCCGCCGACCTCGAACCTCAACCCGGTGACCGGCCAGCCGACCGACCCCGGCGATCGCGGCGACCACTTCTCCGACATCGACGTCGCCCTGCGCATCAACCCCAACCCGACCACCTCGGTGCGCACCTTCACCACCTACGACACCAGCAAGGGCAACATCTCCTCCACCGCGCTCGGCATCCGCCTCACCGAGCCCTTTCGCGATGCCAAGACAGGGCCGCGCCTGTGGACGCGCGCCAGCTTCCACGCCGAGTACCGCTTCATCACCGACAGCATCCTGCAGCAGATCGTCACCTCGGTGACCCTGCCGATCACCGATCGGTTCGCCGTCCTCTACGGCATGCGCTACGACATCGCCGCCGCCGGCTTCCTCGGCAACCACGCCGGCGTGCGGTTGCTGTCGTCGTGCGATTGTTGGGCCCTCAACATCGGGTTCAGCCAGACCCACAACCCCAACGAAGTACAGCTACAAGCGCAGTTCAGCCTCGCCGGCTTCGGCGCTCCGATCACCAGCGGCTTCGAAGCGTACTAGGCTTGAACTGACAACAACCTCAACGCAGGACGCAGAGGACCCAGAGGCAGCGTGCAGGGGTTCGAGCGCTGACTCATCGTCATCGTCAACTGGGTTTGGGGTTCGCTCTCTAGTAGCAGCCGGTTGAAAAAGGCCGCGCTCATCCTTCGACGGGCTCAGGACAAGTCCTGAGCTTGTCGAAGGGTAAGCGACGGGCTTTTCAGCATCCTGCTAGACCCTCGTGTTCCGCGTTCTCTGCGACCTCCGCGCCTCTGCGCGTTGAACTTCTCTTGTCCGATCAAGCTTGGAAGGGGTGCGCCGGCACGCGCCCCCGTGCGCCGCGCCGCGGTTCGATCCATCGATCAGATGGAACCACGGCCCGAGCAAAGAAAAAGGCCCGGGGGAGTGGGCTCCCCCGGGCCTGGTCACAAGTCAGCTAGGCTGCTTCAGGGCAGCGGGATGATGATCCGATCGCCCTGGCGGCGCGAGCCCTGGAACTGCACGTTCGACAGCGTCGTCTGGACGTGCGGGTTGACGCAGGTTCCCGCCGGCGAGCCAGGGCCGTTGAAACTGCAGTCTGCGTCCGATCCGCAAAGCTGAACCAGCGGCCCATAGGGTTTCTTGCCGCCTTGGGTCGCCGTCCCGCCCTCGCACTCACCGGCCGCCCAATGCTCGCTGAGCAGCGCCAGGATGCCGTTGGCGTCATAGCCATCGGAGTCCGGACCCTGCACCGAGCGCAGAATCGACATGCCGGTAGTCGTGCCCTGCACGCCGGCGCTGAAGATCGAGCTGCTGTCGCCGGCGGGACCGGGGCGGGTGTCGATGTCGACCAGGCGGGTGTGCTCGAAGCAGAAGATGCTGGTCGAGGTGGAGAAGCGCTGCTCGAACTCGTTGTAGATCAGGAACTGGACCACCGCCCCGGGGGCGTTGGCGGTCTGCGTCAGGTAGTCGCGCTCGCAGGGGACGATGGTGAGATCCGAATGCACCGGGCCGGAAACCGCTCCCCCGTGCGTCTCGATCTCGGCGCCCTCGAAGAAGTGATTCAACGTCAGCACATTCGGGCAGCCGATGAAGGGCGGCTCGCCGTTGTTGTTGATCACGCCGTACTCGGCGTCGGGGCCGCCGATGTTCAACACGCCGTCATCGCTGCGCCGGCCCTCGATCGCCTTGATGCCGATCGCATTGTAACGCGCGTCGTCGATGTTCGCGAAGTCCGAGGTGATGATCGAGGCCTCGCCCTTGAGGTCGTTGCGATCCGTCGGCTGCTCGGTGGTCACATCCACTTGGATGCACAGGAGCTCGCCCTTGAACGGCGTCTCGAGCACCGGCGGGATGCTGCCCTCGTTGGCCTGCGGCGGGTTGCCCTGACCGCCGCCACCGGCGAGCGGAAGGAACGGCAGGCCCTTGTTCACCGACCACGAGATCGGCTGCCGCTTGGTCAGGGTGAGGCGGAAGTCGGTCTCCTGCCAGCCCGGGATGCACAACCCACCCGGCGCGCACACCTCGCGGAAGTCCGCCTCGTTGCAGATGCGCGTGAAGTCGTTGCTGCAATGACCGTTGGCGTTGGTGTAGAAGCAGTGCACTTTGGTCAGGAACTCCGCCGTGTTGGTCAACTGCACCACCGTGTCGAAGCCGGTGCCCAGGCAGTCGTCGTCTTCTTCGCACGCCACCTGATCGAGGTTGCAAGTGCAATTCATGTCGCCGGGGTCACAAGGATCGCCGGGTGCCTCCAGGCACTGCGGCCGGCAGTCCGCATCGCTCACGCAAGGCGTATCCGTCAGCGTGCACAGCTTGGTCAGGTTCGTGCCGCGCCCCTGACAGGAGTTCGGATCGACCTTCAGCTTCGGATAGAGGACGATGGCGGCCGGGTCGGTCGTCGACACGCCGGTCGGATCGATGACGCGTGCGCCCGCCGTTCCCACCGCCATCAGCACCGCGGCCGCTGCGAGCGCCCCCCGCCAGATCCCCATCTTCGTGCTCATCACTAGTCTCCTTTCCTCACCGCTGGAGAACACCATGGCTCGCTACCCGCTGCCGATCAGAACCCCAGGAGGGGAATCGTGATCTCGTCCGTAAGATGCGCGTCTGGGTTGAACCGGTTGCCGAGTTGCTGCAGGTTCCAGGCGGCGCGTGCGACGCGGGTTTCCTGGGGTTCGGGCGGACCGTTCCCCTGGGCCACCGCATCCGTATCAACGTCGATGTTGTTGTACGCGTACTCCTCGGCGACCGCGAGCACGCCGCCGAATGGATCGACCGGGCTGATGCGCGTGTAGGCCGAGCCGGTGCCGAGCACCGCAGTCGAAAAGACGCTGTTCTTGTTGCAGAAGCCGCGATCGCCTGCGATGCACTGCGCGTCACTGACACAGGGGCCGCCGCCTATCGTGCACTGCCCGGTCGGCGCGTCGATGTCGGCCAGGCGCGTCGAGCGCCAGCACTGCACCGAGGTGCTGGCCGAGAACGCCTGCTCGAACTCGTTGACGATGGCAAACTGCATGGTGACGAACGCCGGCTGGGCGTTCTCGAAGTCCTGCGTACAGGGAATGACCGTGAGGTAGGTACGCATCGGGCACTCTTCATCATCGCAGGCGGCCGGGTTGAGATCACTGATGACCGGGTTCGGCGTGCCGTCGACGAAGTGGTCGAGCAGCAGCACGTTGGGGCAGGCGTTGTACTCGCCATCGTTCGCGGGCGTGTTGTTGAGCAGCAGCTCGTTGGGCGGGAAATCGCCGGCGAGATCCGGATTGGCGAGGATGGCGAGAGCGTTGTACTTGCTCACGTCGCCGGAGAAGGAGCGGATCACCGCTTCGCCCTTCAGATTGTTGCCGCCGAACGGCGTGCCCGAGGCGTCGATCTGCACGCACTTGAGCTCGCCGGTGAAACCGGGCGGCACGGGCGGAATCAGGCCGGGGTCGAGACCGGACTGCGGGCTGCCGAAGCCATCGGCCGGATTCACCTGTCGCCCGGAGCTGGCCACCCAGTAGGTCGGCTGGCGGCGGGTGAGCCAGATGGTGAAATCGGTCACCTGCCAGAGCGGTGTGCCGAGCGCATCCGGCCCGCCGTTCACGTAGAAGCAGTGCGCGTGCACCATGTTGTTGCTGGTGTTGGAGACTTGGATGATGGTGTCGCGGTTCAGGACTGACTCGTCGTTCACTCCCGGTCCGAGCAGCTGCAACCTGCCATCGTACGCGACCTTGGGCCACACCAGCACCGATCCGCTGACGTCGGTCGACACCTCTGCCCGCGCGACCGAGGCCAGCGCCAAGACGCCAGCCAGCACGCTGCCGAGGCCCCACACACAGCGCATCCTCAGTGCCTTGCTCATCACCCGTCTCCTTTCGTGGCGGAGAAGTTTCCAACGCCTTCTCATCTTCCGCCTCTCACCCGTGTTCCGCCTACCTCACGTGTCGCCATTCGCACAACCGCCCCGACCGGCCGGCCCGCCGGCTGGTCGAAGGCTGCCTCCAGTTACTTTAACCCCCTCCAGTTGTCAAGCGGAAAAGGGCAAGATCTGTTGCAAATATCTCTTGCCGCCTCGCCGGGGGCGCCTTCGGCGCCGCCGGCGGGGATGGTTTCTTGACCCTCCGGTCCGGCCTCTGGTAAGCGGGGCGCTGCGGTTTCCCTGGTTCCCCATCCCTCCACGCCTAAGTCAGGAACCACAGATGAACACAGATGAACACAGAGCCCAACTCCTGCAGAGGAGATCCGAGCCCATCGTGCGCCGGACGGAGGGGTGATTCCCTCCGTGTTCATCGGCGGGGTGTCGGCGGGGATCCGTGTTCATCTGTGGTTTCCGAGCCGGGTGGTTTGTAATTTGCCGAATAAAGGGGTCGGGTCACAGTCTGTGGCACAGCGGAGGTATTGAATTGATGACGTTGCGTAGTGGTTTGGTGTGTGGAGCGGGGCTGGTGGCGATGATGCTGGCAGGCTGCTCGAAGAAGGAAGAGACGGCCCCGGCGGCGACCCCCGCCCCGGCGGCCAGCCCGCCGCCGCAAGCCGCGGCGGC
>CAYYWP010000245.1:0-6433 GCA_964475125.1 uncultured Binatia bacterium (SeqCode)
CGCCGGGCTCGAGCGCCACGGGCGGCTCGGCGCGCACCGCACCGGCAAGCAGCGCGCACGTCGCGAGTACCGGCCAGGCGCGGATCAGCATGGTGCCGCCGAGCTAGCGTGCAGGCGTCGGCGCAGCATCGCCGGCCACCGCTTCGACCGCCGCGCCGGTGCTGAGCTGGCCGGAGAGATAGCGCGCGATCGGCTCGCCGTCGCGCAGCCCACTGGTGATCTCGATCGTGCCCTCGTCGCGGAGCCCCGTGTGCACCGGCTGCTGCGCCAGGCGGCCGTCGCGCACGGCGAAGACGTAGGCGCCGGTCGCCGCCTGCCCCACGGCGGTCACCGGCACGGTCAATGCGCCGGGATGGCGTTCGAGCTCGATCGCCACGTCGGCCGACATCCCCGGATAGAGCGCGTGATCGGGGTTGGGGAGGTCGACCTCGGTGAGCATCGTGCGCGTACTCAGATCGAGCGCCTTGGCGAAGCGCGTCACCGTGCCGCGGAACGGGCGGTCGGGAAACTGCGCCAGCCGCAACGTCGCCGCCTGTCCGACGGCGATGGCGGCGGTGTCCGGCTCGGGCACGTAGACATAGACGCGCAGGGTGTCGATGTCGGCCACCGTCACCAGCGGCGCCGGCCCGCGGGCGAGTGCCGAGCCGCCCGACAACACCGTGCCGATCTGGCCGACGGCCGGCATCAGTGCCCCCGGGTCGACGTAGCGCGCCGTCACCACGCCGTCGAACGGGGCGACGATGTTGGTGTAATTGAGCAGCGCCTCCAAGCGCTCCACCTCGGCCGCGGCGGCGCGCAGCGCGCCGGCCGCCACGTCGACGTCCTCGCGCGCGATGATGCGCGCATCTTCGCGCCAGACGCGCTCCACGCGCTCGGCGGTGAGCTGCTTGACCGTGCGCTCGGCGCGCGCCCGCTGCAGTTGCTGCGCCAGCTCCGGTACTTCCAAGACCGCCAGCACCTGCCCCTTGCGCACCCGGTCGCCCTTGTCGACGTCGATGCGTTGCAGGTAGCCGCTGACCTTGGCGTGCAGCGCGGTCTCGTTGATGCCGATGAGGTCGCCGGGCAGCGTGATCGAGCGCACCATGTCGCGCCGCTGCGGCTCGACGACGACCACGCGTTGTGGCGCCGGGGCCGTTCCGGTGGAGTGGCGCTCGCAGCCGCCGAGCAGCAGCGCGATGCCGAGGGCGAACGCGAGCCGGCGCATCACGGCGTCTCCTTTCGCTGGCGACCGTAGATGAGGTCGTAGACCGACGGCACCAGGAACAGCGTCAAGAGCGTCGAGCACGCCAACCCGCCGCCGGCGGCGCGCGCCAGCGGCGCCGAGGCCTCGTGCCCGTTGAGCGCGATCGGGATGAAGCCGACGATGGTGGCGAGCGAGGTCATGAGGATCGGCCGCATGCGCGCGCCGGCGGCGGTGACGATCGCCTGGCGCGGCGCCAGCCCCTGGCGGCGCCGTTCGTTGGCGAAGTCGACCAGCAGGATGGCGTTCGAGGCGGCGATGCCGATCATGGCGATGACCCCCATGAGCGATTCGATGTTGACGGTCGTTCCGGTCACCAGCAGGGTTGCCACCACGCCGATCAGGCCGGCGGGGACCGAGAACAAGACGATGACCGGGTCGAGGAAGGAGCGGAACTGGGCCACCATCACCAGGTAGAGGAGCACCACCGCGAGCAGGATGCCGGGGCCGAAGTCGGCGAAGGCCGCCTGCATCGCCGCCACCGCCCCGCGCAAGGTGACGGTGACGTGCGGCGGCAACGCCAGCGGTGCGATGGCGCGCTCGATGGCCGCCTGCGTGCCGCCGAGGTTCCCGGTGCGCGGGACGATGAGCACGTCCATGACGCGCTGGATGTCGTAGTGCGCCGCCTCGGCCGGCTGCTGGGTCTCGCTCACCGTCGCCACCGTGCGCAGCAGCACCGAGTTACCGTCGTCCTGGCGGCCCACCGGCACGTTCTGCAGCGTATCGAGCGAGCGGATGTCGGGCTCGGCGTACTGGGCGGTGAGGAAATAGTCGTTGCCGGTCTTCGGATCGATCCAGATCGACGGCGCGATCATCGCGTTCGAGGTCAGGGCGGTGATGATGTTGTTCACGGCGTCCTCCAGCGTCAGGCCGAGGCGCGCGGCCTTCACCCGGTCGACGGCGACCTGCAGGGTCGGATAGCGCGCCTCCTGGCGCAGCATGACCTGCGCGACCTCGGGCAGCTCGCGCACGGCGGCGATGATGCGGTGCGCGGTGTCGCTCAACTCGCCGTACTCGGGGCCGCTGAGCTGGATGTCGATCGGCGCGGCGGAGCCGAAGTCGAGCACGCTGTCGATCACGCCGGCCGACTGAAAGAGCGTCTGCACCTCGGGGACGCGTGCCGCCACCGCCGCGCGCAGCTCATCCATGTAGGCGAAGGTCGAGCGCTGGTGTGGCTCGGAGAGGCTGACCATCACCTGTCCGGAGTCGCTGGCGCCGTTGGGGGAGTACACCGCCGAGAAGCCGCTGGCGAGCCCGAGGTTGGAGACGATCAGGCCGAGGTCGGCGGCCGGGATGACCTCGCGCACGACCTGTTCGATGCGCGCCGCCAGCGCCTCGGTGACCTCGATGCGCGAGCCCACCGGGGCGCGGAAGTTGATGATGAACTGCCCGGCGTCGGTGCGCGGGAAGAACGAGGTGCCCAGCCCGCGGGCGCCGAACCCGGTCAACACCAGCAGGACGGCGACGGCGCCGATGACCACCAGCTTGCGATCCAGCACGCGCGCCAGCAGGCGCTCATAGGCCGCGGCCAGGCGCTGCGTGGCGCGCACGGTGACGGCCAAGGGCCCGTGCGGAGCCTTCTCGCCGGCGGCGCCGAGGAAGCGCGCGCAGTAGTTCGGCGTCACCGTCATGGCGACGATCCACGACGCCAGCATCGCCAGCACCACGGTCAGGGCCAGGGCGCTGAACAGCGACTTGGCCACGCCGCCGAGAAAGAGCACCGGCAGGAAGACGATGACCGTGGTGAGCGTCGAGGCGAGGACGGCGAAGGTGACCTCGGTGGCGCCGTCCAGCGCCGCATCCGCCGGCGGCTTGCCGAGCTGCAGATGGCGGTCGACGTTCTCCACCACGACGACCGTGTCGTCGACCAGCCGGCCGATGACCAGAGCCGCCCCGCCGAGGGTCATGATGTTGATCGTGCCCCCGAACGCCGCCAGGCCGACGGAGGCGGCGAGCAGCGACAGGACGATGGCCAGGAAGACCGCCGCTGCCGCGCGCAGGCTGCCGAGGAAGAGGAGGATCGTCAGCGTGGCGAGCAGCGAGGCGGTGATCGCCTCGCGGGCCAGGCTGCGCAGCGCGTCGCGGATGTAGGCCGATTGATCGAACAGCGCCTGCAGGCGCAGGCCCTCGGGTACGCCGGGCAGGGTGCGCGCGATCAGCGCCTTGACGCCATCGACGACGGAGATGGTGTTGGCGCCGCTCTGGCGCAGGATGGGCAGGTAGACCGAGCGTTGGCCGTTGATGCGCACGATGTTGTACTGAATCTGGGCCGCATCCTCGCTGCGCGCGACGTCGCCGATGCGGATCGGTACCTGGTCCTCGCCCACGACCTTCAGTGGCACCTCGTCGAGGTGGCGCGGGTCGGCGATCATGGCGTTGCTCTGCACGAAGTAGTCGATGTCGCCGATCTTCATGTCGCCGGCGGGCACGATCAGGTTGGTGGTGTTGAGGGCGTCGACGACGTCCATGAGCGTCAAGCCGCGCGCCTCGAGCCGCTGGCGGTCGACGTAGGCCATGATCTGGCGCAGCTTGCCGCCGAACGGCGGCGGCACCGAAGCGCCGGGTACGGTGGCGAGCCAGTTGCGCACGTTGTACTGGGCCTGGTCGCGCAACTCGGTCTCCGACAACCCTTCGCCGGAAAAGGCGACCAGCACCACCGGCAGCGCGCCGGCGCCGGCCTGCAGCACCATCGGCGGCAAGGTCCCTGGCGGCATGTGGCGCAGGTTGGCGAGCGCCAAGCTGACCAGGGTCGAGGCGCCGGCGGCCGGATCGACGCCGGGCTGAAACGCCACGGTGATCAGGCTGACGCCGGGCAGCGAGCGCGAGGTGATGTTCTTGATGCCGCTGGCGAGGGTGAAGAAGCGCTCGTAGCGCGTGGTGATATCGCGCTCGACCTGGGTCGGCGGCATGCCGGGATAGAAGGTCGCCACCACCACCGCCGGTTGATCGATGGCGGGAAAGACGTCGACCGGCATGCGTCCGAGCGACACCACCCCGAGCAGGACGACGATCAGGGCGCCGACGACGATCAGATGCGGGTTGCGCAGGGCAAAGCCTGGCATGACCGCCGCCTCAGCGTGCGCCGCGCGCCGTCTGGCACGCGCCCGATCGCGTCGCCTGCACCGTCCGCCTCACCACTCCACCGCTGCCACCGCAGCGTCGACCGTCGCCCCTGCGCTTAGCGCGGCCTCCACATCGACGCAAGCACACGCCGCGCTGCGCCTCCGCGGGCGTGCGGTTCGACGCCGCGGCTGGGGCCGGCTATACGGTGGCGGCGGTGAGGCGAGTGCGACACGAAATGGCCGCTGGCGGGGACGGTGTGACACCGCACGCGGTCGGGTGCACCGATCCGCCGGTGCGCCGCTGCGCGACGGTCGCCGTCGGATGTCTGCTGGCGCTGCTGGCGGGATGCGCGGGGCGGAGCGGATCGTCCTCGGCCGCGGCCAACAAGCAGTCGCTATTGGTCGGGACGACGGCGCCCAAGCTGGTCCTCGCCCCCGACGGCCGCCGCCTCTACGCTGCCAACAACAAGTTGACGGTCATCGATCCCGCCGACCTCGACGCGCTGAAGGCCGTGGACCTGGACTTTCCCGCCTTGGCCGTCGCGGCGGCGCCGGATGGCTCACGGGTCTACATCAGCGGCCGCGGCTCCAACCAGATCCTGGTCTACGACACGGCCAGTGGCCAGCTCGATACGCCGCTCACCCTGTTCGAGCCCAACGACCGTACGGCCTATACCCATATGGCGGTCGCACCGGACAGCCGCACGCTGTATCTCGTCGACCCGCGCGTCCGCTCCCTGGCCATCGTCGACCTCACCAGCCGAACCGCCCGGCGCGTCAAGTCGACCGTGCCGTTGTACGACGTCGCCATCTCGCCCGACGGTCGCGCCGTGTACGCCCTGGGGTGTCGGCGCGGTTGTGCGGCCGGTGTCCTGCAGCGCTTCGACGTCGCCAGCCAGAAGTTCACCAAAGAGATGAAGGTCGTCGGCTATCCCGTGCGCCTCGTGCTCTCTCCCAACGGACAGAGCGCCTACATCGTCAGCCTCGACGGGCCGAGTGTGTTGGCGGTCGACCTGGCGCAGTCGCGCCTGGGCGGGGCGATGCACCTGCCGTGGGCGCCGTTCGAAGCCGCCGTCGCTCCCGATGGGGCGACGATCTACGTCAGCAGCGTCGAATCCGGGTGGGTGATGGCGATCGACGCGGCGACCGGACAATTGCGCTCGCAGCTCAGTGTGCCGTTCGTGCGCGACGTCGTGGTCGCACCCGACGGGCAGAAGCTCTACGCGGCGATGAGCAGCAAGGTCGTGGTGCTGGACGCCCGCCCGCCGCAACCCGCGCCCTAGGCCCCGGCCGATGGCTCGCCCGATGGCCCGCCCGGCGCGGCGCTTGACGCGCTTCTGGCTGGAGGATCGCAGCCTGGCGATCTTGCTCGGCTTCATCACCGTCACCATCTTCATCGCCGGCCCACTGCGCCAGCTCAACGTCGTCGACCACCTCATGGTCGGCGCCGTCTTCACGCTGTTGCTGCTTTCCGGCGTCGGCGCCGTGGCGCGCTCGACCGCGGCCGCGGCGTGCTTCGGCGCCGTGGTGGTGCTGACGCAAGTCATCCATTGGAGCAACTGGCTCTCCGGCGCCCCGCAGTGGCGCGTGCCGGACGCGCTGGCGTCGTTCGTCGCCACCGGGTTGCTGGCCGGGTTGGTGCTCGTGCAGGTGTTCCGCGACGGTCCCATCACGGTCGGCCGCATCTGTGGTGCGATCGCGGTGTATCTGCTGCTCGGCCTGATGTTCGCCTTCTTGTACACCGCCCTGGCGTTTGTCGTGCCCGACGCGTTCACCGTCACGCCGGCGCCGATTCATCCGTACACCGCCGTGGCGTCGGAGTTCGTCTACTTCAGCTTCGTGACGCTCAGCACGGTCGGCTACGGCGACATCGAGCCCGTCTACCCCGTAGTCCGCTCGCTGGCGACGCTCGAAGCGGTGATCGGACAGATGTATCCGGCGGTGCTGCTGGCGCGCCTGGTGTCGATGGAACTCTACCACCGCCAACGGCGCTCAGAGCATGCGCAGGCCGACCTGGATCGCCAGACCATCGCCCGCGAGATCGCCCGCCACCTCAAGGACGACCCGCGCTCCTAACAGTCCGTTGAAAAAGGCCGCGCTCATCCTTCGACGGGCTCAGGACCTGTCCTGA
>CAYYWP010000246.1:0-6388 GCA_964475125.1 uncultured Binatia bacterium (SeqCode)
GCAACCCGCCGCCGATCACCTTGCCGAGGCAGGTCAAGTCCGGCCGGATCCCGAGTGGATTCTGCACGCCGCCCCGGGCGAGCCGGAAGCCGGTCATCACCTCATCGAAGATCAGCAGGGATCCGTCGGCGGTCGTCAATCGCCGCAGGCCGTCCAAGAAGCCGGGGGCGGGCCGGACCAGACCCATGTTGCCGACCACCGGCTCGACGATGACCGCCGCGATCTCGCCGGCGGCGGCCGCAAACTGCGCCTCGACGTGCGCCAGGTCGTTGAAGCGCGCCACCACCGTCAGCTCCGCCACCGCCTGCGGCACGCCGGCACTGTCGGGCACGCCCAGGGTCATCGCCCCGGAGCCGGCGCGCACCAGCAACGCATCGGCATGGCCGTGGTAGCAGCCATCGAACTTCAACACTTTCGGCCGCCCGGTGAAGGCGCGCGCCAGCCGCAGTGCCGTCATCGTGGCCTCGGTGCCGGATGAGACCAGCCGCACCTGCTCCACCGCCGGCAGCGCCGCGACCAGGCGGTGCGCCAGCTCGACCTCGCGCGGCGTCGGAGCGCCGAAGCTGGTGCCCTCTTTCATCGCCGCGTGAATCGCGCGCAGCACCTGATGGTGGGCATGACCGACGATCATCGGCCCCCACGAGCCGACGTAGTCGAGGTAGGAGTTCCCGTCCGCGTCGGTGACCGTACAGCCGCTCGCCCGGCACAGGAAGCGCGGTTCGCCGCCGACCGAGCGCCACGCGCGCACCGGACTGTTCACGCCACCTGGGATGTGCGTTACCGCTTCGGCAAAAAGCTTCTGCGACGTTTCGCCCCGCATACGCAGCGCGGCTACCTCGTCACACCGGCGGCGGTCAAACGACCACGGCGCATTTTTTTTCTTGCTCCGCTCGCCCGAACGCGTTAAACGGGGCAGCCCCCGCCGCCTCGCGACGCGGGCGTCTCCCGTTCGCATCGTCATCGCCAAAGCCGCGCCAGATCAGCTGTGGATAGTCCTGTGGAAAGCAGCTGGTTCTGGCGAGAAAAATCCTGATTTTCCATGCGATTTTCTGCCGCTTCACCCTGTTGACAACGCGCTCCATGGAAAACACCTGGCGGGCCGTCCGCGAGGCGGTCGAGGCAGAGCTGAGCGCGACCGATCTGCGCGAGGTGCTGGGACGCCTACGGCCGGTCGGGCTGCGCGGCGACGCGTTGATCTTGGAGGCGCCGAATCGGCTCGTGGCCGACGTCGCCCGCAGCCGCTGCGGCGCGGCCTTGCAACACGCGCTGGCGCGCATCAGCGCCGGCGCGCTGCGCAGTGTGGTGATCACGCCAGTGAGCGCCGCCCAGCAGGAGCTCTTCCCCTCACCGCCGCCGCCGCCGAAAGCCGCGCGAAGCGCGGCGCGCCACTCGGCGCTGCTGCCGAAGTACACCTTCGACAACTTCGTCGTCGGCGCCAGCAATCAGTTCGCTCACGCCGCCTCCAAAGCCGTCGCCAATCAGCCGGGGGTGCACTACAACCCGCTCTTCATCTACGGCGGCGTCGGCCTCGGCAAGACGCACCTGGTCAACGCCATCGGGCACCAGATCTTGGACCGCGAGGAAGAGGCCCGTGTCGTCTACCTCTCCTCAGAGTCCTTCATGAACGAGCTCATCGCGGCGCTGCGCAAGGACCGCATGGACGAGTTCAAGGCGCGCTTTCGGCGCATCGACGTGTTGATCGTCGACGACGTGCAGTTCCTCGCCGGCCGCGAGCGCACACAGGAGGAATTCTTCCACACCTTCAACTCCCTCTACGACAGCCACCACCAGATCGTGCTGACCTCGGACAAGTTCCCGAAAGAGATCCCGGAGCTCGAGGAGCGGCTGCGGAACCGCTTCGAGTGGGGATTGATTGCCGATATCCAGCCGCCGGACATCGAGACGCGGGTCGCCATTCTGGAGAAGAAAGCCGAGATCGAAGGCATCGAGCTGCCGCAGGAGGTCGCGATCTTTCTCGCCAGCAACATGGACTCCAACGTCCGCGAGCTCGAGGGCTCGCTGACGCGCCTCGGGGCGTTCGCCTCGCTCAATAAGTGCCCGATCACGGTCGACTTCGCCCGCGAGGTGCTGCACAGCGTGCTGCGTGATCGCAGCGACCGCGCGGTCACGATCGAATCCATCCAGAAGGCCGTCTGCGAGTTCTTTCACATCCGCCCGACCGATCTGCGCTCCAAGAAACGCACCCGGACCGTCGCGCTGCCGCGCCAGGTGGCGATGTACCTGTGCCGGCGCTATACCAACGCCTCCTTCCCGGTCATCGGCGACCGCTTCGGCGGCCGTGATCACTCCACCGTCATCCACGCCGCACAGGTGATCGAGCGCCGCGTGCGCGATGACGCCACTTTCCGCGCCACCGTCGAACGCCTCCAGCGCCTCTTGGAACGACCCGGCTGAAGTGCCATAAATGGCTCATCGAGCGGGCACCTGGCGGCGCGCGGTCAGCGCAGCCAACAGGCTGTGGAGTCGCGGTGGAGGGGATGTGAGCGGCAGAGCGGTGGCAAGCGGTCCAGCCAGCTTCTCAGCTGATCCTTCCACAGCCTCGATCGCAGCTCCCCCTAGCGCGACAGGCGTTTTCACATATCCACGCTCCCTACTACCTCCTACTACATTCCTGTATTTACCAAGATAGGAATAGGAGCGCGCCGAGGCGCGAGCGGTGAGCCATGGAATTCACGATCGAGCGCAGTGAGCTGCTGGCGGGGTTGTACCTCACGCAGGGAATCGTCGAGCGTCGCACGACCATCCCGATTCTGGGCAACGTCCTGGTGCAGAGCGGGGGGGACGGCGTGGTCCTCGCAGCCACCGACCAGGAAATCGGCGTGCGCCGCCAGTGCACGGCGGCGGTGAAGAAGAAAGGGGCGCTGACCGCCAACGCTCGCAAGCTGTACGAGATGGTGCGCGAATTCGGCGATGGCGAGGTGCGCATCCGCCAGCAGGACAACAACTGGATCGAGGTGTCGGCGGGCCGCTCGCGCTTTCGCCTGGTGGGGCTCGATGCGCGCGAGTTTCCGGCCATGCCGGAGCCGCCGGCTGAGGAGATCGGCATTCGGCTGCCCGCCGAGGTGCTCAACGAGATGCTGGAGTACACCCTGTTTGCCGTCTCGGCGGACGAGACGCGCGCCAACCTCAACGGCATCCACGTCGAGAGCGCCGGCGACGCACGCCTACGCATGGTGGCGACCGATGGTCACCGCCTGGCGATGATCACTCGCGCGGTCGATCGGGCACAGTTACCGAAAGGGGTGACGATCCCGCGCAAGGCGGTGATGGAGCTGCGGAAAGTTCTCGAGGGTGGGGACGAGCCGGTCGAGATCATGGTGAGTGGCGGCCTGGCGCATGCGGTGCGCGGGCGGGTGCAGATGTCGATGCGACTGGTCGAGGGAGAGTTTCCCGATTACCACCAGGTGATACCGGCCAAGTCCGATCGCCAGGCGCTACTCGATGCCGGGGCGCTGCATGCAGCGCTGCGCCGCGTCTCGATCGTGTCGAGTGAGCGTACGCGCGGGGTGAAGTTGCAGCTCGACGCCGCCAAGCTCGAGCTCACGACGATCAATCCTGATGTCGGCGAAGCTGCGGAAGAGCTCGAGATCGAGTACGAGGGGCAGTCGATCAGCATCGGCTTCAACGCTCGCTACCTGCTCGACGTGCTGTCGGTGGTGCCCGGCGATCGGCGGGTCGAGCTCAGCCTGATCGACGAGGTGAGCCCGGGCGTCATCCGTCCCGACGGAGACGCAGATTATTGTTATATCGTGATGCCGATGCGGCTCTAAAACCGAGCCCCGGATCACATCGAGCGGGGGGTCTGCGAGAGACCCCGCCTCAAACCCTTCAACGCCACGGCCCGCTGACAGTAAGTATCGGTCAGAAAAGGGATTTGTTTTTCTCTCTTCGGCTTCCTTTCGGTCCCCGGAAATGGTACACTTTGCAGGATTACAAAACGGCGGATTAGTATTGTGACTTCAGAGGCGAAAGTGGACGGGCAGAACGCAAGCAACGGGGACGACTACGGGGCGGAGAAGATCACTGTCCTGGAGGGGCTCGAGGCGGTGCGCAAGCGCCCGAGCATGTACATCGGCGACACCAGTGAACGCGGCCTCCACCACCTGGTGTTCGAGGTGGTGGACAACTCGATCGACGAGGCGATGGCGGGTTATTGCACCCACATCGCGGTCACCCTGCACATCGATGGCTCGGTGACCGTCGAGGACGACGGGCGAGGAATTCCAGTCGAGATCCATCCCAAGGAGGGCATCTCGGCGGCCGAGGTGGTGCTGACCAAGCTGCATGCCGGCGGCAAGTTCGACTCCGGGGCGTACAAAGTCTCGGGCGGCCTGCACGGCGTCGGCGTGTCGGTGGTCAACGCGCTATCGGCGACGCTGGCGGTGGAGATCAAGCGCGGCGGACGCGTGTACGCGCAGCGCTACGAGCGCGGCAAGCCGCTGGCGCCGCTGGCGGAGATCGGCACCAGCGCCCAGACCGGCACCAAGGTGTCCTTCAAACCCGATGCCGAGATCTTCGAGCGCACCGAGTTCAGCTTCGACACGCTGTCGCAGCGCTTGCGCGAGATCGCCTTCCTCAACCGCGGCGTCCGCATCGCCATCGAAGAGCAGGTCAGCCGCAAGAGTCATGCGTTCGAGTACAAGGGCGGGATCGAGGAGTTCGTCCGCCACCTCAACCGCGCCAAGACGCCGATTCACCCGACGGTGATCTCTCTGACCGGCAGCCGCGAGGGCATCGAGATCGAGGCGGCGTTGCAGTGGAACGAGGGCTACGCCGAGGCGATCTTCTCCTTCGCCAACAACATCAACACCATCGAGGGCGGGACGCACTTGAGTGGCTTCAAGGGCGCGCTGACCCGCACGCTCAACACCTACGCCACCGCCGCCGGCATGC
The DNA here is from genome assembly GCA_964475125.1 of uncultured Binatia bacterium (SeqCode). Taxonomy (GTDB): domain Bacteria; phylum Desulfobacterota; class Binatia; order HRBIN30; family CADEER01; genus CAYYWP01. The sequence continues at coordinate 4,915 of CAYYWP010000246.1, forward strand.
TGAAGGGCGGCGAGGTGTTGCAGGGCGACGATACGCGCGAGGGGCTGACGGCAGTCGTCAGCGTCAAGCTCCCGCAGCCGCAATTCGAGGGCCAGACCAAGACCAAGCTGGGCAACAGCGACGTGCGCGGCTACGTCGAGGCGCTGGTGAACGAAAAGCTGGGCGAGTATCTCGCCGAGCATCCGGGCGAGGCGAAGGCGATCGTCCTCAAGGGGCTCGACGCGGCGCGCGTGCGCGAAGCGACGCGCAAGGCGAAGGAGCTGGCGAGGCGCAAGGGCGCGCTCGATTCCGCCGCCCTGCCGGGCAAGCTCGCCGACTGCCAGGAGCGCGATCCGGCTCTCTCAGAGCTCTACATCGTCGAGGGCGATTCGGCCGGCGGCTCGGCCAAACAGGGGCGCGACCGGCGCAACCAGGCCGTGCTGCCGCTGCGCGGCAAGATCCTCAACGTCGAGCGGGCGCGCTTCGACAAGATGCTCTCCTCACAGGAGATCCGCGTGCTGATCACCGCGCTCGGCACCGGTGTCGGCAAGCCCGAGGACAAGGACCTCGGCAAGCTGCGCTACCACACGGTGATCGTCATGACCGATGCCGACGTCGACGGCTCGCACATCCGCACGCTGCTGCTGACGTTCTTCTTCCGCCACTTCCCCGAGCTGATCGAGCACGGCTACATCTACATCGCCCAACCGCCGCTCTACCGGCTGAAGAAAGGCAAGAACGAGCAGTACCTCAAGGACGATCACGCCCTGGAGGACTACTTGCTCGACCTCGGCACCGAGGACGTCGAGCTGCGCAGCCGCGATGGGACGGCGAGCCGCGGCGAGCCGCTGCGCCAGCTGATCAAGCAGCACACCCGCTTCGAGCGCGTGCTCGACATCGTCGCGCGCCAGCGCAAGAACCGCGACCTGGTCGCCGGGCTGGCGTTCGAAAGTGGGCTGAGTCCGGCGACCCTGGCCGATCGGGCTGCCGTCGGGCCGCTGGTCGAACGGCTGCGCGAACGCCTGCTGGCGGCGGCGCCGGAGCTGGCGCCGCTCAGCGTCGAGCCGGTCGAGGACAGCGAGCACGGCGGCATGCGTTTGGTCCTGCGCTGCCGGCAGAACGGCGGCGCGCAGGAGATGATCGTCGACGCGGCCTTCTGCGCCAGCCCCGAGTTCAGCGAGCTGCAGCGCCTGGCCGGCGAGCTGCGCGGCGCCGGCGCGGCGCCGTTCCAAGTCGCCAACGGGGCTCAGATCGCCAGCGCGCCCAGCCTGGGCGCGGCCTTGGCCGCCATCCTCGCCCAGGCCCGCAAGGGGGTCGACATCCAGCGTTACAAGGGCCTCGGCGAGATGAACCCAGAGCAGCTCTGGGCGACGACCATGAACCCGGAGACGCGCACCCTGCTGCAGGTGCGGGTCGAGGATGCCTACGAAGCGGACGAGATCTTCTCCACCCTGATGGGGGACGAAGTCGAGCCGCGGCGCAAGTTCATCGAGGA
>CAYYWP010000247.1:0-6217 GCA_964475125.1 uncultured Binatia bacterium (SeqCode)
TCGATGCGGCGACGCGTGCGGTCGACACGCCGGCGCCGACCATCGCCGTGCCGGCGTCCAGTCCGACCATAGCCGTGCCAACCCTGACGCCGACGAAGGCGCGCGGTTGGCTCGGGTGCCAGATTGCCCCCGGCGCCAGCCCCTGGCCGCTGCTGGGCTTGGCCGCCGCCGCCGCGGCGCGGCTGGCGGCGCGCCGGCGCCGCGCGGCCGATCGCTGATCCGAACCCAGTCGGGATGGGCGGCAGGCCCAGACCGAAGCATCCGAGAAAGCGTTGCGTGCGATTGATCCGTCGGCGAAGACACGAGAGTTCTCACAGCAGAGAGGAGCCTTTCATGGCGAGGCATTGGCATGCGACATCCGTTCTCACCCTCGGACTCTGCCTCACCGCGGTGGGGGCGGCGCGGGCCGCCGACATCACCATGGAGGCGACCAAGAGCGACGGCGGTGCGGTGCGGGTGTGCGTCGGCATCAACTCCGGCGGCGAGAAGGTGGCGGGGACCCAGAACGATCTCGTCTGGGATGGGAGCTGCGCGCGCCTGAAGGCCGACAGTTGTCAGGCCGTCCCCGAATCGAAAAAGCCGCTGCACGGCAACGCGCCGGCCAACCAGCCCAACACCTATCGAGCCCTGGTGTTCGCGCTCGACAACGTCGATCCGGTGCGCGACGGCGCGCTCTACTGCTGCGACTTCGAGCTCACCGCCGGCTCCGAGTGCTGCGCCGTCAAGCTCGACCGCCTCGGTCTCAGCGATCCGGTGGGCAAGGCGCTGAGCGTCACCGCGCAGCCGGCGAGCCTGTGCCTGGCCACCGGCGCGGTGGCGCCGGCGGGGGCAGTCCCGGCGGCGCCCGCCGCGGAGCCACCGCCGCCGGACACCGCGCCGTGGATGTGGATCGGCCTCACAGCCATCGCCGTGATCGTCGCGGTCGTGCTGGCGACGCGCAAGAAGCGCTCGTAGGAAGACACACGCCGCAGATGAACACGGATGAACGACGACGGCAGCGGATCGAGACGGACCACCCTGCCGTCTTGATTCCTGATCGGTGTCCATCTGTGTTCATCGGTGGCTCAGAATTCCTCTCGCCGCGGGGTCAGCTGAAGACGCCGCGCGGCCCGCTGGCGACGAGGAGCGATTCGGCGAACTCCACGGAGTGATCGAGCCCCACGCGCACGCGGTGATAGGTGACCGTGTGGCGTTCGAGGGCACAGTGCACCAGGGCGGCGACGTGTACGCCGTCGCCGCCGCCGGTCAGGATCGCCGGGGCGACCCGTTCGACGGGGCGCTCGACGCGCCACTCACCGCCGGCGGTGAGCTGCGCCAGCTCGGCCGCATCGGCCAGCACACTCGAATACACCCAGCGCTGGCTGGCCCACAGCTCCTGCATCGCCAGCCAGTATTCGAACGCTCCCGCCGCTGTCGGCTCGAAGGTGAAGTGGCGGTAGAGCAGCTCGACGTCGCGGTCGAGGTGGGGCATCGGTGCGGCGATGGCATCGGGCGGCGGGTGCCAATCGAGCAGCGCCAAGATGCCACTCACGTCGGTGCCGGCGCGGGTGACGAAGGGTCGCACGCGCACGTCGCGGCCGTGACGCCCGTAGCAGCGGTAGCGCACGGCGCGTCCGGCGGCCAGGCGCACCCGCGGCAACACCGCCAGCACCGCCGCGGCGTGGTCCTCGAACAGGGCTTGCCAATAGCTGGGGTCGTCGGCAGCGTGGCGCGATTCCGGGTGCGCGTCGCTGACCGTGCGCCGCGCCTGGGCGATGCGCGCCTGCACCTCGCGCACCAGGGCGGGGTCGAGATGCTCGACCGCCACGCTCGGCTACCGGCCGCGTGCCAGGGAGCGGCGCGCGCGCACGGCGGTGAGGGCGACGACCTTGGCGCTCGGTACGGCGAGTTCATCGACCTCGATCCACGTCTCGTGCGCCGCGGCACTGCGCGCCGTGACCAGGCGCGCTTGGTGGCGCAGGATCACGTCCGCCTCCGGCTCGCTGATCGGTCGACCGAACAGGCGGCCAGTGCCCTTCTGGGCATTGGCCCAGCGGGCGAACTCGGCCGGCGTCGGTCGGTGCCCGAGCTCGATCGTACAGCGCCGCACGACGAAGGCGATCATCATTCTGGGCAAGCGCGGCAGCGTCATGGTGCAGCGATTCTTGGGCTAGGCCGGCGCGCCGCTTCCCTTCACCCCTGCAGGTGGGCCTCACGGGCGCGCCGCGATCAGCTGGTCGAGCTCGGCCTTCAAACGCGGCAAGACCTCGACGTAACTGAAGGCGCCCACCTTTTCGTCCTTCTTCTTCAACACCACGGTCGACGGGCCGCACCACAGGCCGAGGTCGGCATCGTCGGTTTCCCCGGGACCGTTCACCCGGCAGCCCATCACCGCGATCGTCACCCGATGGCGCTTGGCGTAGTCGGTGAGGTCGCGCACCTGTTCGGCGAGCTGCACGAAGGCGTCGTTCTCCACCCGCGAGCAGCTCGGGCAGGAGATGATGTTCAGCCCCTGGCCAAAGTCGGGCACGGAGATGAAGCGCCCGTGGCGCACATCGTCGAGGATGGCGAGGCCGACTTCGATCTCCTCGTGCTTGCGCTCGTTCGGCAGCGTCAGCGAAGCGCGGATGGTGTCGCCGATGCCGGCCGCCAGGAGCTTTTCGAACGCCAGCCGGGTCTTGATCACTCCCTGTGGCGGCAGTCCCGCCTCGGTGACGCCGAGATGGATCGGGACATCGGGGCGGGCAGCGGCGAAGCGGCGGTTGGCGGCCAGCACCTTGTCGGGGTCGGAGTCCTTGAGCGAAACGACGAAGCGATCGAAGTGCAGGTCGTTCATCAGCTGGCAGTGCCACAGCGCCGATTGCACCAGCGCCTCGAGCTGGTCGCCGGGGTAGCGGGCGAGGAAATCGGGTGCCACCGAGCCGCAGTTGACGCCGATGCGGATGGCGACGTCGCAATCGCGCGCCACCGACACCAGCCACGCCACCTTGTCGGCGACGGATTTGCTGCGCTCGACGTGGTGCAGGTGCCCCGGATTGTAACGGACCTTGTCGACGTGCGGCGCCACCGAGGCGGCGAGACGGTAGTTCTCCTGTAGGTCGACCGAGAGCGTCGCCGCGGTTTGGCGGCGGATCTCGCGCACCGCGGCCACGTCCTTCTCGTTGTCGACCGCGATGCGCACCACCCCGGCGCCGGCGCGGTGCAACTGCTCGCACTGGGCGACCGTGGCATCGATGTCGCGCGTCTTGGTGGCGCACATGCTCTGCACCACCACCGGGGCGTCGGCACCGATGCGGGTGGCGCCGACACGAACCGAGCGGGTCGGGCGCCGATCGAGCGGGTGATCCATCGTCGGCGACGCTATCTGAAGCCCTCCGAGCCGACAAGTCGGTCCGGCGGTACGCATGTTCCGCCCGCCGCGGGCGCGACAGGGCGCGACGGCGATCTTGCGCGCGGCGCGCCGCCGCGGGCATGATGGCGGCGGCTGCTCATGGCGTTGATTCAGTTTCCCGACCCGCGCACCGCCAGTCCCGAAGGCATCGTCGCGATTGGCGGCGACCTTCAGCCGGAATCCCTGCGCGCCGCCTACCGCCAGGGCATCTTCCCCTGGCCGGTGGAGAAGCTGCCGCTGCTGTGGTTTTGCCCCGCCGAGCGCGCGGTGCTCGACCTCGACGCCGTCCACCTGCCGCGCAGCCTCTGCCGGGCGCGGGCGCAGTCGACCCTCGGTTTCACGATCGACGGCGCCTTCCCGGCCGTGATCCGCGCCTGCGCCGAGACCCCGCGCCCCGGACAACACGGGACCTGGATCACGCCCGAGGTGGTGGCCGCGTATTGCCGGCTGCACGAGCTGGGCATGGCACATAGCGTCGAGGCGTGGCGCGGACCGGCACTGGTGGGCGGCGTGTACGGCGTCGAGATCGACGGCGCCTTTGCGGCGGAGAGCATGTTCTACCGCGAGCCCAACGCCTCCAAGCTGGCGCTGTTGCATCTGGTCGATCACGTGCGTCGACAGGGGCTCGACTGGATCGATGTCCAGACCCTGACGCCTCACATGGCTCGCCTCGGGGCACGCCTGATGCCGCGCGAGGCGTTTCTCGAGCGCCTGCAGCAGACCCGGGCCCGCGGCCTTCGCCTCTTCGAACCCACGGCGAGGTCCGAGGGCCTGCGCTGACCGCCGGCCGACACGGCCGTGCGCGCCCGCCATATCTATTCTCTTCGCTGCACCTGTCGGCTATAGCGACGAGGCCGGGCGGGACGTGAAGCCGGATGTTCACTGACGCTGATCGAGCCCAGGTTGACGCCCTCGGCATTGCGCTCGACGAGGTGCAGCGGCAAATCGGGCTCTTTGTCCAGCCGCCACGGCCCGTGCGGCTCGACCGACCGTGTACGGTCGGGGACGGCGTGCGGGTATTGTCGGCCACCGAGATCGAGACCGCCGAGCGTGCGCACGCGGCGGCGGCAGCCGCGGGTCGGGTGCAGAAGTTCACGCCCGCCTCGGGCGCCGCCAGCCGCATGTTTCACGCCCTGCACGCCGTGCGCGGCAGCGGCGTGCTCACCCGGGCCGCCCTCGCGGCGCGGGCCGAGAGCGAGCACGGCGAGGCGGGCGAGGCGCTGGTGTTCTTCGACCGCGTCGAGCACTTCGCCTTCGCCGCCGCCATCGACGCGGTGCTGGCGCGTCGCGGTCAGTCGCTGGCGGCGGTGCGGGCCGCCGGCGACGTCGGCAGCGTGATCGACAGCGTTCTGCAGCCCGAAGGGCTCGACTTCGGCGCGCTGCCGAAGGGCCTCTTGCCGTTTCATCGCGCCGCCGACGGCGCGCGCACCCCACTGGAGGAACACCTGAGCGAGGCGGCCGCCGTCGGGCGCGATGCGGACGGCGTCGCGCGCCTGCACTTCACGGTCTCGCCCGAACATGTCGCGGCCTTTCGCGCCCGACTCGAGCAGATCCGCGCCGCGCACGAGCGCCGCTGCGGGGCACGCTTCCAGGTCGGCTGGTCGGTGCAGAAGCCGACCACCGACACGATTGCCGTCGACGCCGCCAACCAACCGTTTCGCGCCGCCGACGGGCGGCTGGTCTTTCGCCCCAGCGGGCACGGGGCGCTGATCGAGAACCTGCACGACCTGCAGGCCGATCTGATCTTCATCAAGACCATCGACAACGTCCAGACGGAACGACAACGCGCCGCGGCCGTGCCGTGGATGCGCATCCTGCTCGGCTACGTGAGCGAGCTGCAGCGCGAACGCGCCGTGCACCTGGCGGCGCTGGGCAGCGCGGCGCCAGCCCATGCCGTGGAGGCGCTGCGCCGCTTTGCCACCCAGCGCCTCGGGTTGAGCGCTCTAGCGGACGCCGCCCCGGCCGCCCTGGCGCAGGCGCTCGACCGACCGCTGCGCGTCTGCGGGGTGGTGCGCAACACCGGCGAGCCCGGTGGGGCGCCGTTCTGGGTGCGCCAGCCCGATGGAGGCTGCACGGCGCAGATCGTCGAAGCGGCCCAGGTCGATGCCGGCGATCCCGGCCAACGCGCCGTCTTCGTCGCCGCGACGCACTTCAACCCCGTGCTGCTCGCCTGTGCGGTGCGCGATCCCGGCGGCCGACCGTACGACTTGCACGCCTTCGTCGATCCGTCGGCCGTGTTCATCGCCCGGCGATCGCGCGATGGGCGCGAGCTGAAGGCGCTCGAGCGACCGGGCCTGTGGAACGGCGCCATGGCGGGTTGGCTCACCGTCTTCGTCGAGGTGCCGGAGACGACCTTCACGCCGGTGAAGACCATCAATGATCTGCTGCGGCCGGCACATCAGACGCCGGGGTGAGGAGCGGACGCGGGTGAGCGAGGACGTCGACACCATCATCGTCACCGGCGGGGCGGGATTCATCGGCTCCAACTTCGTGCGCCACGCCCTGGCGGCGACCACGGCGCGCGTCGTCGTGCTCGATAAGCTGACCTACGCCGGCCGCCTCGAGAACCTGGCGGACGTGCGCACACACCCGCGCTTCGGCTTCGTGCAGGGCGACATCGCCGACCGCCCGTTGCTCGACCGCCTCTATCGCGACGAGGGCCCGACCTGGGTGGTGAACTTCGCCGCCGAGAGCCATGTCGACCGCTCGATCGATGGCCCGCGCGCCTTCGTCACCACCAACTTGGTCGGGAGCTTTGAGCTCCTCGACGCGGCCCTGGCTTACTTGGCGGGCTGCGCGGCCGCGGCGCGGGCGCGCTTTCGCTTCCTGCACGTGTCGACCGACGAG
>CAYYWP010000248.1:0-6212 GCA_964475125.1 uncultured Binatia bacterium (SeqCode)
GATGGCGGTCAGCGCGCGCTCACTGTCAGCCTCGCTGATGGTCAGCGGCGGCGCGATCCGCACCACCGTATCGCGGTGCAGCGTCCAGCCGAGGATGAGGCCTTCCGCCAGCGCGGCGCGGCAGAAGCGCTCGGTGTGCGCCGGGCTGGAAAACTCGAGGCCGATGAGCAAGCCGCGGCCGCGCACCTCGCGCAGGGCGGGTCCAATCAGCGCACTCAGCCGCTCCCGCCACGCGGCGCCGACCCGCGCGGCGCGCTCCGGCAGCCGCTCGCGCAGGGCCACCTCGAGCGCTGCCAGCCCGGTTGCACAGGAGAGCGGGTGGCCGCCGAAGGTCGTCACATGCGCCAGCGGCGGGTCGTGCGACAACGTCTCCATCAGCCCCGGGCGGCCCAGAAAAGCGCCGAGCGGCAAGCCGCCGCCCAGGGCCTTGGCGAGGACGACGACGTCCGGCGTCACGCCCCACTGCTGGCAGGCGAACCAGGTGCCCGAGCGCCCGAGGCCGACCATGACCTCATCGCAGACCAGCAGGGCGCCGGTGGCGCTGCAGCGCGCGCGCAGGGCGGGCAGGAAGTCGCGGCCCGGCACCCGCACACCGCCTTCACCTTGAATCGGCTCGACCACCACCGCAGCGACGCGCTCGTCGATTCGTGCCAGCCCCTCGACGTCGTCGAAGGCCAGGAACTCGACGTCTTCGAGCAGCGGCATGAAGGGCGCGCGGTAGGTCTCGCTGTCGCACAGCGACAGCGACCCCGTGGTGTCGCCGTGATAGCCGCCATGGAAAGCGACCAACCGAGCCCGACGCGTCGCTTTGCGGGCCAGCTTGATGGCGCCTTCGATCGCCTCGGTGCCGCTGCTGGTGAAGTACGCCACGGAGCAGTCACCGGGGGCGATCTCGGCCAAGCGCTGGGCCAACTTGACCTGCGGCTCCAGTACGGCCTCGCCGTAGACCATCACGTGCAGGTAGCGCGCCGCTTGCGCCACCAGCGCCGCATGGACCTCCGCGTTGCCGTAGCCGAGGTTGGCGACGCCCATGCCGGCGAGCAGATCGAGGAACTCGCGCCCCTCCGCGTCCCACAGCGACGCCCCCTCGGCTCGCGTCACCGCGATGCCGAGCGGCGTCCCCGACGTCTGGCAGACATGGCGAAGAAACGCCTCGCGCAACTCCTCAGCCCGCATCGGAACCCTCCGAGACCCAGTCGCCGACTCGCGGCCGACCACCTTGTCGCCACTCGAGCGGCGGCCGCTGTAACTCGCCGAGTGGCGCGACGCGGTGGACGCCAGAGGCGGCGAGCAAAGTAGCGCAGTCCGCCCAGCGCTCGGCCGCTGTCCCCAGCCCCGCCCCCTCGAGCCACCGGCGCCCCGGCGCGAGGAGCTCTGCCAGGTCCCTGAAATCGCCGATCGGCATGATCCGCAGTGAGCGCCCGAGCGGCGACGGCCGCAGCGCCGGTCGGGCCTCGATCCGCACCGTGCCGGCAGCTTCGTTATCCAGCGCAAATAGTCGAACACGTTCGCCGGCGAACATCTCCCACTCGGCCTCGTCGCGAAACTTGCGCACGGCCAAGCGGTCGCCAATCGGAAGCCGCGCTGGCGGCAACTCCTGAGCCTGGTTGGACAAGGCCGCGATAGTGCGAGCCCCGAAGTCGATCGCCGAGTCGAAGTCGCCCTCGACGAAGCAGAGCTGTGGCGACAGGCAGCCGCGCTGGTCCCACATGGCGGTATCGAGGGTCAGATTCGCGGCCGCGCGGGCCGCCGCGGCCGGGTCGGCGAGCACCTCACGGGTGACGACGGCGAAGCTGAGGCGATGGCCGTGTCCGCTCAGGCGCCCGCGGCAGCGAGCCCGCAAGTCGGCGATGGTCGCGTCGTTGCCGGCGGCCACCACCAGATCGGCGGCGGCGAGCGCGATGTCCTCACAGGCGCGATCGCCGCCCGACCAGTAGCAGGCGGCCAGGCAGCGGCCGAGCTCGGCGTCCTGCGCGGCGATACTCTCGGCGAACAGCGCCGGCACGACGCGGTCGCCGCGCCCGGCCTTCAGTAACGCTGCCGACCCGATCGCCAGCGACAAGGCCGCTGGAATGGCGGCGAGGCCGGGCAGGTTGCCCGGCAGGACGTGCAGGATCAGCTGCGGCCCGCGGCGCCCACCCACTTCGGCGGCCAGGCGCTGCGCCAACGCCGGGGTGCGCAGCGGCGCCAGCATGGTCGGTAAGGCGAACCGGATCATCGGCAGCGAAAAGTCGGTGGCGGCCGCGAGCCCACGCTCGGCGCGGGCCATCCACGAAGACCCCGGGGCGAGCCACGCATCGACGACAGCGGCGAGCGATTCGACGATCGACTCCCGCCGGCGCTGGGCGAGGATCGTCTGGGCGCGGCGCAGGGTGGCGATGCAATCGGTGAGCTCGCCGGGGGTACTGTTCGACAGCGGGGGCTCGATCTGAAGCGGAGCCGCTACGGCGTCGGCGTCATCGGCCGCACCGATCGTGGGTGAGGTGGCACGCAGCGGGAGGGGGGATGATGGTGTGGCATCGGTCATCACGCCGCGTCCCATGCGGCGGTCTGCAGCGAGCAACCGCGCAGCTCGGCGCCCGGCGCGCGCCCGAGCAATTGGAAGCCGTCGCCGTCGAGCACGCCGAGGTCTTCCGACAACACCGCCATCGCGCTGCCGGCGTTGGCGAGGTCGAAATGGCAGAGGAGACCGGGCTCACCGGGCGCCGTGGGCGCCAGCGTCAGCGGATCGAGAACGGCGATGCGCGCCCAATGGGGACCGAGCTTGCGGCGCCCGGCGTGCCGGCCGCCCACCCGATCGGCGATGACGCTGTCGTAGTATTGGCTCGACAGCTCGGCCATGCCGTACTCGTTGACGAAAAAGTAGCCCGGAATGGCGAACGCGTTCCACACTGCGTGCAGGAGGCCGGCGCGGGAGAGTTGGCGGGGCGCGCCCTTGTCGCCGCCCGTGTCCATCAAGCGGCTGCCGTGCGGGAGGCGTACGGTCAGATCGCCAGCGCGCAAGCCGTCGATGGCGCGGATGAGGGCGCCGGTGGTGGTGAACAAGGCCAGCGGATGACCCGCGCTCTCGCTCTCGCGCAGCGCCTCGATCAAGCCCTCCAGACGGAGTCCTTGCGCGTCGGCGACGTAGGCGCTGTGCTCGTCGCCGAAGCTCTCCATCGCCCAGGCCACCATCTGCGAGAGCGAGGAGTGCGGTTGCTCGTCAGGCGACGGAATGAGCGACACCAGGCGCATGCGCGGCTGATCGGGAAAGACGAAGCGCTGCAGTCCGCCCACAGCCGAGCGGTGGTACAGGCGCACGTCGGGCATGAGATGGCGCGAGCGCACTTCGGGACCCGCCGTGGTGCCGCTGGACAGGAAGACCCGTTCGGGGGTGCCGCAGCACAGCTCGGCATGTTTGAACGCCACGATCGGCACCGGCGGGATCGCCTGCCAATCGCCGACCGTCTCCGGCCCCGCCCCGCGGCGCAGACAGAATTGCCGGTATGCGGCGCAGTGCTCGAACTGGTGGCGAAACACGGCCAGGGCGAGATCCTCGAAACGGTCCGCCGCCGGGTCGGCGACGTACGCCAGAATGCGTTCGTACGGAGGCGCCACTGGCGGAGGCTAGCACGGGTATGGCGACGGGCAAACGCAGTGCGACCAACTCCCGCCACGGCTTGACACGGTGCTGATCGAGCGCCAGCATCAAGGGGCAGAACCGCTCGCAAGGAAGAGCCATGGATCGCTCCGGCATTTGGGTCATCGCCGTCGTCGTCGCCGCAGTCGCCCTGTTTGGGCTGCGCTTCATTTCGGGCAGGAGCGATGATGTGGGTTCCGAGGTCGCATTGCGCGACGAAGGCGGCAGGCTCGACGGCGCGCGGATCGGCGAGGGAGAGCCCGACGGCCCGGGCAGTGCAGGCGACCGCCGCATAGACGGCCCGCGCGGACGGCTGGGTGCTCTCGCCGGCGGGCGGCGCGACGCCAACGGCGGCTCGGATCGACCCGGCCCTGGCGGGCGTAGCGGATCGGCAGCGCTTGCGGCGGCGGGCGGGCGGAGCGGCAGCTCGCCGCTCGGCGTGTCGGGAAGCTCGGCTCGTGGCAGCGCCGGGAGCGGGGCAACGATCGGCGGCGACGCTGATGGCGGGCGCCTGGGGCCGCGGGCGCAGCGCAAAGGTGACATCGTCGAATCGCTCAGCTCCCTGCCGCCAAGCGACAGCGATCTGGCGAAGCCGCTCGAGCCCGAGGATGGCGATGACATCGCCCTCAAGGTCGACAAGCCCGAGGACATCCGAGAGCAGCAGGGTGCAGAGCAGGACGTGAAAAAGCCGGACGACAGCGACGAGGGCCTGGTCATCACGGAGCGCGGCCGCGTCGAGTTCCCCAACGCCGGCAACGCCAACGGCGATGCCGGGACGATCTCGTTCCGCATCAAGCCGGAGTGGGCCGGGGCCGACGCCACCGACAACGCCCTGGTGCAGATTCGCCAGGAACACCAATGGAATAACCGACTCGAGCTGGTGAAGAACGGCGAGTTTCTTCGCTTCATCATCACCGACGATACCGGCCGCGAGGCCGACATCAGTACCCGCATCACCAACTGGCAGAACCTCGAGGAACACGACATCAAGGCCACCTGGGGCGACGGACACACGACGCTGTATATCGACGGCCAGGTGGTCGGGCAGAATCAGTACAGCGGACAGTTGCGCTTCGCCGAAGGGACGCCGATGTTCCTCGGCGCTGACCACCGCGGCAGCGCCTATGCCGGCGCGAACGCGACCTTCAACCAGTTCACGCTGAGCACCACCGCGAGCCACCCGTAACGGGCGCATATCGCGTATCGCCTGTCGCTGATCGTCTGGACAGGCGGTCCAGTCCGTTGGCGGACAGACTGCGAGTGAACGCTGCCCGCCGAGCCGTCGCCGCAGCGCTCGTTGACTGCGGCCGCCACCTGGAAAACACGAAGGCCCGCTGCCGATCTCGGCAGCGGGCCTTCGTTGTTGTTACGGGCGCGGGGCGCGCCTTACATCATGCCGCCCATGCCACCCATCCCGCCCATTCCGCCGCCGTGCGGCATCGGCGGCATGGCCGACTTCTCTTCCGGCTTCTCGGCGATCAGCGCCTCGGTGGTGAGTAGCAGGCCGGCAACCGACGCGGCGTTCTGCAACGCGGTGCGCACCACTTTGGTCGGATCGACGATGCCGGCCTTGATCAGGTCTTCGAACTCCTCTTTGGCGGCGTTGAAGCCGAATGCGCCCTTGCCGTTCCTCACCCGCTCGAGGACGATGGCGCCCTCCCAGCCGGCGTTGGAGGCGATCCAGCGGCAGGGATCCTCGATGGCACGGCGGACGATGTTGACGCCCACCTGCTCCTCAGCCGGCAGCTTCAGGTCAGCCAGCGCGCTGGAGGCGCGGATCAGCGCCACGCCACCACCGGGCACGATGCCTTCCTCGACCGCGGCGCGCGTGGCGTGCAGCGCATCCTCGACGCGCGCCTTCTTTTCCTTCATCTCCACCTCGGTGGCGGCGCCGACGCGCACCACCGCCACGCCGCCGACCAACTTCGCCAGCCGCTCTTGCAGCTTCTCGCGATCGTAGTCGGAGGTCGTCTCCTCGACCTGGGCGCGGATCTGCTTGATCCGGCCTTCGATGTCGGCCTTCTTGCCGGCGCCCTCGATGATGGTCGTGTTCTCCTTGTCGATCACAACCCGCTTCGCCTTGCCGAGGTCGCCGAGGGTCACGTTCTCGAGCTTGACGCCGAGCTCCTCGGCGATCACGCGGCCACCGGTCAGGATGGCGATGTCTTCGAGCATCGCCTTGCGGCGGTCACCGAAGCCCGGCGCCTTGACCGCGGCGCAGTGCAGCGTGCCGCGGATCTTGTTGACCACCAGCGTCGCCAGCGCCTCGCCTTCGAGATCCTCGGCGACGATGATGAAGGGCTTGCCGGTGCGGGCAATCGCCTCGAGCACGGGCAGGAGGTCCTTCATGGCGCTGATCTTCTTCTCATGGATCAGCAGGTAGGCGTCTTCCAGAACGGCTTCCATCTTGTCCGGATCGGTGACGAAGTAGGGTGAGAGGTAGCCGCGGTCGAACTGCATACCCTCGACCACTTCGAGGGTGGTGTCGAGGCTCTTCGCCTCCTCGACCGTGATCACGCCTTCCTTGCCGACCTTGTTCATCGCCTCGGCGATGATCTCGCCGATGGTGGCGTCGTTGTTGGCCGAGATCGTG
>CAYYWP010000249.1:0-6153 GCA_964475125.1 uncultured Binatia bacterium (SeqCode)
GGCGAGGCCGTCGGCGACCTCGTAGCGAATGTCGGTGTAGCGGCGGGCGGTGTGCCATTCGATCGGCATGGTCGACTCCTGCGGCCTGGGTTTGGGCCGCCTGTTCTCGGATGACTATTGTCGGGATGCCTCGCGGCCGGGCTGGCGGCCGGCGGCGCTCAGAAACGCCTCGACGCGAGCGCTGAACGCGCCGGGGTTCTCGAGATGGGTGGCATGGCCGGCGCCCGGGATCACTTCGAGATGGGCGGCAGGTAGGCGCGCCTGCATGGCCACGGCGAGGGCGCGAAACTTGGCATCGCGCTCGCCGGCGAGCAGCAAGGTCGGCAGGGTCAGGCGCCCGAGCCGATCCCAATAGGACGGCTGCGCCCCGGCGCCGAGCCCGCGCAGCGCGTTGGCCAGTCCGTGCACCGAGTTCTGCAGGCGCTGGCTGCGGGCCGCGGCCCGCACCGCGGGGCCGAGTCCGGCCTGGCTCGCGAACAGGGGTTGGGCCATCCAGTCGTCGACGAACGCGGCGACGCCGTCGCGTTCGATGCGCGCCGCCAGGGCGGCATCGTCGCGGGCGCGGGCGGCGCGCTCGCCCGCATCCTCGATCCCGGCCGAAGCACTTTCGAGCACCAGGGCGCGTACTCGCTCGGGATGCTCGAGCGCGAAGGCGAGCGCCAGTCGACCACCCATCGAGTAGCCGAGCAGGGCGCACGACGACACGTCGAGCGCGTCGAGCAGCGCGGCGAGATCGGCGAGTGCGTGGGCCAAGGCGTAGCGGGCCGGATCGGCGGGCGCCGCGGAGTCGCCGTGGCCGAGGAGATCGAGGCCGATGACGCGAAACCGCGCCGCCCAGCGTACGGCGTGCGGTTGCCAGAGCGCCGCGCAACCAGTGAATCCATGCAGCAGCAGCAGCGGCGGTCCGGCGCCCCATTCGCGCCTCGCGTACCATGCGCGGTTGATCCAATGCCGCATCGGGGTGCGCGCCCCCGCCACCGAGGCGCTGGCGGCGCCGTTCATCGCCACGCCTGCCGCGCGGCGCGCCCCGCCGCGGTCCACAATTCGCGGTGCAGGGCGACGCTGCGCTGGAGATCGATCGGCACCTCGATGACTTCGGTGCGGGCCGCCGTGAGCGCGGCCGCCAGCGCCTCGCGAAACGCCGCGTTCGATGGCGCGCGGGTGAAGCCGCAGCCGTACATCTGCACGCCGCCCTGTAGGTCGAGACCATGCGGGGTACGGATGAAGCGATCGAACGCGGTGCTGCCGTCGGCCTGCGGCAGATAGGAGAAGATGCCGCCGCCGTCGTTGTTGCAGACCACGAAGACCGCCCGCACGCCGTGTCGGGCGGCGGCCAACAGGCCGTTCAGATCGTGCAGGAAGCCGAGATCGCCGCTGAGCGCGACGGTCGGCCCGGCGCTGGCCGCGGCCGCGCCGAGGGCGGTGGAGACGAAGCCGTCGATGCCGTTGACGCCGCGGTTGCAGAGGATGCGCCGCGGCGGCCCGCCGCCCGGCCAGAAGGTATCGAGGTCGCGCGTCGCCATGCTGTTGCCGACCACTAGCGTGCTGCCGGCGGGGAGCTGGGCGTCGAGCGCCGCCATCACGGTGCCCTCGAACGGCGGCTCGATGGTCGCCAGTCGTTCGGCCAGCGCGCCCTGCGCGAGCCGCTCGGCTCGCTGCCAGCGCTCCAGCCAGGCGGAGTCGCGCTCTGGCGCCGGCCGGCGCGCGGCCAGCGCCGTACAGAACGGCGCCACGTCGACCGCTGCCACCTCGCCGGCGCGGTGCAGCGGGTCGTTCCAGCCGCCGCCGGGATCGACGACGATCTGCGGGCAGCGCACCTGGTCGCGCAGCCAGAGCAGCAGGGCTTTCGAGATCGGCAGGGCACCGATGCGCAGGACGACGTCGGGCCGCAGGCGCTCGGCGACGACGGGGTCGCGCAGCAGCGCATCGTAGGCGGCGATGACGGGTGTGTGTTCGGGCGCGCCCTGGCGCAGTTGCGCCGCGGCGTCGGCCAACAGCGGCCAGCCGCGGCGCGCCGCCAGCGCGCCGAGGGCCGCGGCGGTGGCGGCATCGGCGTCGAGCGGACCACAGACGATGATGCCGCGCCGCGCCCCGTCCAGGCGCTCGGCGAGCGCCGCCAGGGCGGCGTCATCGAGGCGGCGCTCGGCCGTCCCGCTCCCGGCTGGAGCCGGTACCGCCTCGCCGGCGTCGGGCCGCAGCTCGGCGGGATGCGCCGGCGCCAGGGGCTCGCGCAGCGGTAGATTGAGGTGTACGGGCCCGGGCGGTGCGGCCGCCGCCGTGGCGACGGCGCGCCGGCCGAGGCTGTGGAAGTAGGCGCGCTCGGCGGCGGGATCGCCGACCTCGCAGAACCACTTCACCTGATCGCCGTAGAGCTTGAGCTGATCGATGGTTTGAAACGCACCGCAATCGCGCAGCTCGGGCGGGCGGTCGGCGGTCAGGACGACCAGCGGCACGCGGGCGTGACGCGCTTCGATGACGGCGGGGAAGCAGTTGGCGGCGGCGGTGCCGGACGTGCAGACGACGGCCACCGGGGCGCGCGCGGCTTTGGCGAGGCCGAGAGCGAAGAAGGCGGCGCAGCGCTCGTCGATGTGCGACCAGGCGCGCAGGCGCGGGTCGTGCGCCATCACCAGGGCCAGCGGGGCGCAGCGCGCCCCGGGCGCGATGCACACCTGGCGCAGGCCGGCGCGCACCAGGCCCTCGACGAGGGCGCGTACGGCCGCGTACATCGGCGCGCTGCTGCTCGGTGCGGTTGCGGTCGCAACACCGGCGCCCGACATTCAGATCTCCATCAGCGCGGCCAGCAGCGGTTGCAGCTTGAGACGCGTCTCGGCCAGCTCGGCGTCGGCGTCGGAGCCGGCGACGATGCCCGAGCCGGCGTAGAGCAGCGCCTCGCCGTCGCGCACCAGGGCCGAGCGGATGCCGACGGCGAACTCGCCGTCGCCCGTGGCATCGAACCAGCCGAGCGGGCCCGCGTACCAGCCGCGCTCGAGCCCCTCGCGTTCGGCCAGCGCCGCCAGCGCGGCGGCGCGCGGGTATCCGGCGACGGCGGGGGTGGGATGCAGGCGCGCGACGACGTCGAGGACGTGCGCGCCGGCGTGCAGGCGGCCGCGGATCGCGGTGGTCAGGTGTTGCACGTTGGGCAGGCGCAAGATCTCCGGGCGTGCGTCGTGCGCCACCTCGTCGCAGAGCCCGCGCAATGCGGCGGCGAGCGCGTCGACGACGAGGGCGTGCTCGCGCCGCTCCTTGTCGCTGTCGAGCAGCTCGCGCGCCAGCGCGGCATCCGCTTCGGTCGTCGTGCCGCGCGGGCGCGAGCCGGCGACGGCGGCGGTTTCCACCACCCGTCCACGCACCCGCACCAGGAGCTCGGGCGTGGCGCCGAGAAAATCGCCGCCGCCGGCCTGGAGCCAGAACGTCGTGCAGCTCGGATAGGTCTGGCGCAAGTGCGCCACGGTGCGGGCACAGTCGAAGGGGCGAGTCGCGCTCAGTCGGCAGGTGCGCGCCAAGACCAGCTTGTCGAAGCGCCGCGCCGCGATGTCGCCGATGGCGGTGTCGACGGTGCGCTTCCACCGCGCCGGATCCGGCTCGGCGATGGCGGCGTAACGGCGGCCCATCTCGGTCGCCGGCGGGGAAGCGCTCCACTCGCGCAGGCGCGCCATGGCGCGACTCAGGCGGTGAGCGATGTGATCGAGATCGCCGCCCGGTTCGACGATGGCGTTCAGCACCACGCTCGCCGCCGCGCCGCGCTGCACGATCGCCAGGCGCGGTACGAGCAGACGGGCGGCGGGGAAACCGCTCCACTCGCCGGCCGGCGTGGTCGGGGCGAAGGCGAAGGCGCCGATCGCCAGCGGTGCCGGGCCGCCGTTCCACACCGCCTCGGCGAACACGCGGCGCGCTTGCTCGGCGACACGGGCGAAGCGCCCGTCGCCGTGTGCCTCGGTCGACCAGGCGGTGCCGAAGCTCGCCGTCGCCACGCCGTCGTCGCGCCGCTCGAACAGTGCCGTCGCCGTGCCCGTGGCACGTGCCGCGGCGATCAGCGGCACGGCGTCCGGCACGGCCGGCAGTGGGTGCGCCGTGCTGAGCAGCACCGGGTGATCGAGCGCGCGGGCGCGCGCCAGCGCGGCGCCGAGTCCGGCCGCGGCCCCTGCCGCAGTGTCGACGGTGGCGAGGTCCATGGTCTCAGCGCTCGGCGACCAGCAATTGCGCCACGCCTCCGGTGAGGCGATGCTTGCGAACCTGCCGAAAGCCCGCCTGGGTGAGGAGATCGAGCAGCTCGGCTTCCGGCGGCAGGTAGGTCGTCGAGCGCGGCAGGTAGTCATAGGCGACGCGATCGGCGAGCAAGGCGCCGAGCCACGGCACGGCGCGGCGGAAATACAGCGCGTGTCCCCAGCGCATGAGGCGCTGGCGCGGTTCGTCCACCTCCAGCAGGGCCAGCCGCCCGCCTGGGCGCAGCACGCGCGCCGCCTCGGCCAGCACGGCCGGGATGGAGGTGAAGTTGCGCAGCGCGAAGGCGCTGGTGACCACGGTGGCGACGCGCTCGCGCAAAGGCAGCGCACTGGCATCGGCGCGCACCAGGGCGTCGGCGCGGCCGCGCGCCCGCGCCGCGGCCAGCATGCGGGCGGCGAAGTCGACGCCGATGACCCGTGCGCCGGCGGCGCGCGCCAGCGCGCACATGTCACCGGTGCCACAACCGAGGTCGCAGACCACGTCGCCGCGTCCGACGCCGATAAGCCGCACCGCCAGCCGCCGCCAGCGCTGGTCGAGGCGCAGCGTCAGCAGGCGGTTCATGAGGTCGTAGCGCGGCGCGATGCGATCGAACATCGCCGCGACCATCGCCGCTTTGTCCTCTGGCGCCGGCAGCGTCATCGCCAGGGGGGCGCCGATTCGATGGCCGATACGGCGGCTTCCAGCGCCGCCGCATCGGCGCCGCGCGCCTCGGGTTGCTGGCGCAACCGGGCCAGGGCGCGCTGCAGCAGCGTGCGCTGGAAGTGCAGCGCCACCAGGGTCGTGACGGCGGGGACGAGACGGCGAAAGGCTTCGCTGACGCGCCCGGGGGTGGTGTCGGCATCGCCGTCGGCGTGCACGGCGCGGTCGAACAGCGCCACCGCCTCCTCGGCGACATGCTCGACGTGGCGCGCATGCTCGACCGCCAGCTGCATGAGCTCCGGCAGCGGCACGCCGGCGCCCAGCACCTCGAGGCCGGCGCGCGCCATGCGCACATCGGCCTCGCCGTAGCGCGCCGCGCCGCCGACCCGCATCGGCGCCAGCAATCCCGCCGCCTCGAGCGAGGCGAGCAACGCTTCCGGCACGCCCGCCCGTTCGGCGAGCTCGGCGCGGCCGAGCGCTGGCTCGCCGCGCTCGGCCGCCACCGCCTCGAGCAGGGCCGCGGTCTTCGAGCCCCGCCCGCCGGCGCCGAGCAGCCGCTTCACCACCGCCAGCGACAGGCCTTCGGCTTGGTAACGCCGAATACGCTGCAACACCTCCAGATGGCGCTCCGTGTAGCGCGCCCGCCGGCCCTCGCGCCGCGGCGCACTCAGCAACCCCTTGGCCTGATAGAAGCGGATGGTGTCGATGTTCACCCCCGCCGCCTTGGCCAGCTGCTCGACCGTGAATTCCATGCGCGCCGACTCTGAGAGTAGCCGCTCGCATGGTCGAAACTCAATGGGGAGGAGGCTGCCACGCCGAGTGCGACATCGCTCGAAGTTCACCGACATCGGGGAAATATGCCCGATTGTGGGCAAATTCATTGCCCTTATCGGGGTGAAGTGCTCTCTTGCGTTCTCATGGAGTCAGCCAGCGGATTCGATTTGCTCCTCGAGCATCTCGAGCGGACGACGCGCCTCGATCGGGCCGAGGCGGAGCGCCTGGTGGTCGAGGTGCTCGACTATTTCTCCGAGCCCCTGCGGACCTTCGTCGTCCGGCGGCACGGCGAGCTGCGCGCCGAGGGCCACAAGAACCCCGAGATCTTCAGCCGCATCGGCAGCGAAGCGCGGGCTCGCCGTTTCGCCGCCCCGGCGCTGAGCGAACGGCAGATACGCAGGATGGTGTACGGGTAAGGACGTGCTGACGTGCTGACGTTCGGACGTGCTGACGTCAGGAGCTCAAGCTACGTCAACACGTCAACACGTCAGCACGTCAACACGTCAACACGTCAGC
>CAYYWP010000250.1:0-2559 GCA_964475125.1 uncultured Binatia bacterium (SeqCode)
CGACGACGGCGGTGCGGGCGATGACGAACACCACCAGGACGGCGAGCACCAGCACGACGATCAGCGGTCCACTCATCAGCTCCTCCATGGCTTGCCTCCAACGCCCGTCAGCCGGCCTCGCCGCGCACCAGCAGCGTCAGCCCCTCGGCGCGCTCGACCCGACAGCGGGCGCCGGCGTCGAGCCGGCGGCTGTCGACGTTGCGCACCGTCCACACCGTGCCGCGCAGCTCGGCCTTGCCGACCGCCCCCGGCGGGAGGTCGGCGCTCAGCACGGCAACCTCGCCGCGCAGGTTGTCGATCGCCTCGCGTGTCGACCCGACCTGGAACATCGCCTGCAGGCGGCGGCGAAACAGCGCCAGCGAGGCGATCGACAGCACCGAGAACAGCCCCCACTGCACCACCGGGCGCTCGATGAGCTGCCATCCGGTCAGGGCGCCGACGAGCAGTGCCGAGACGCCGAAGAACAGGACGTAGAAGCCGCCGGGGGTCGCCATCTCGAGCGCCAGCAGCGCCAAGCCGAGCAGCACCCAGGCCCACCAGATCATCTCGACCTCGCCGCTGCCGCGCCGCGTGAGCTCATACGGCTCGGGCGTTATCGCGCGGCCGCCGGCGCGGTCAAGAGAGAGAGATCAAGTCGGAGTCCACGGATGAACACCGATCCCATCCCCACGCCGCACCGATGACCACAGAGCGACGCCTCCTGGGCAGAGCGTCGGAAGCGAAGCGCTCCGTGTTCATCGGTGGGGTAGGGTGGGGATCGGTGTGCATCTGTGGTCGCGCTCTTGCGGCGTCGGGGGCGGACTTGCTACTCGCTCGGCATGGAGATCCTCGACCCCACCGACGAGCGCGTACCGATCCACCGCGCCCTGGCGCCGCGCCCGGCTGCGCTGGCCGGCAGCATCGCCCTGCTCGACATCGCCAAGCCGCGCGGCGACGTGTTGCTGGACCGTTTGGCGCAGCGCTTGGCGGAGCGGCTGCCGCAGGCGCAGCTCAAGCGCTATCGCAAGCCGACGTTCACCAAGCCGGCGCCCGATCCGCTGCGCCGCCAGATCGCGGAGGAGTGCGGCTTCGTCATCGAAGCCCTGGCCGACTGAGGGTCGTGTACGACGTGCAGTGTGCACGACACGACATGGTTCGAGATCCAGGGGCGCCCGGCGGTATCCATCGCCTCGAGCGAGTTCGTCGATGCCGCCGCCGCGCAGGCGCGCGCCCTGGGCTTGCCGGAGGTGAAGCGCGTCTTCGTCCCCCATCCGATCCAGGATGCGACCGACGACGAGATGCGCGCCAAGGCGGATGCGATCGTCGATGCAGTGATCGCCGCGCTGCAGAGCTGAGGTTGTTATACCGTTAGGTTGCGCCGTCGTAGAGGATGCGGATTTCTTACTAGCAACCTAACAACGTAACAACCTAACAACCTATCCCGGACGAGCCTGGTCTCGTTCGTGTCTCAGAATGTGCTGCACTTTGTCCAGCACGTCATCGACCGTGATCGCCGCCAGGCAGCGCCGCCGGCGCGGGCAGATGTCCGGGCAGCTCGGCGCGCAGCCGCCGCGATAGAGGACGTTCCCCGGTTGACCGTACGGCCCGGCGCGGGTCGGCGCCGTCGGCCCGTAGAGGCCCAGCACCGGGCGTCCGAGCGCCGCGGCGATGTGCAGGCTGCCGGTGTCGGAGGCGATGTGCAGGTCGCTGCAGTCGAGCAGGGCGACGAGCTCGCCGAGCGTCGTCTGCCCGGTGAGATCGAGCACCGATCCGGGCGCGTCCTTAGCCAGCGCGGCGTGGCGCCTCCGGCAGGCGTCGTTGCCGATCAGTACGACCGCGGCCATGTCCGAGAGCGCGGCAACAGTGGCGGCCCACGAACGGTGCGGCCAGTTCTTCGCGGCGCGGGCGCTGCTCGGATTGACGGTGATCAAGGCCCGTCCGTCGCGGCCGCGCAAACGCGCCGCGACGCGGTCCCGCGCCTCGGCCTCTGCCGTGAGGGCGAATTCGACCGAGGTCGTGCTGGCGCCGAGCGCGGCGGCGCAGGCGAGGTACTCATCGACGACATGACCGCCGGTGGGCAGCGGGACGCGCTGCGAGATCCACCCAGCCCCCTCGCGCTGCCGCGGTGCGCCGAGGCGGCGCGCCGCGCGCGATTGCAACGCGATGGCCGCACTGCGGGCGAGGCCCTGCAAATCGAGCGCGACATCGTAGGGCTCGTCGCGCAGTGCCCGGCGAGCGGCGCGATACCGGCGCAGCCAATCGGCGCCGAGCGCGCGCCAACGGCCGGGTGGGAAGACGACGACGCGATCGACGGCCGGGTGCCGGGCGACGAGCTCCGCGGCGGGTTCTTCGACCACCCAGGTGAGGCGCGCGGCGGGAAAGGCGCGGCGCAGGGCACAGGCGACCGGCAGAGCGTGCACGATGTCGCCGAGCGAGGAGAGCCTGACGATCAAGACCCGGCCCGGGCCAGCCGCGGTGCTGTTGGCGCGCTCGGGCACGTCGAGGAGGGTGGCACCGTGCGGGCGGGCGATCAACTGTGTCGGTGACTGCATGGTCTGGGTTTGGCGGCGATGCCCTCGG
>CAYYWP010000250.1:2659-6126 GCA_964475125.1 uncultured Binatia bacterium (SeqCode)
GTCAGCACGCGTTTTCGCGTCACCCAGTACCTGCCAGCCCTGCGCGCCGCCGGCGTGGATTGCGCCGTCGGCGATCTGCGTCAGCCGCTGCCGGGGCGGCTGCGCGCCCTGGCCAGTGCGGCGCGGTTCGATGCGGTGGTCGTGCATCGCGCCTTGCTATCGCCCTTCGAGTTGCTGTGGCTGCGCCGCTGGGCTCGGCGCCATGCCTTCGACTTCGACGATGCGCTGCCGTTTCGCGACTCGGCCGCGGCGCGACTCGCCTCGCGGTCGCGCCGGCGCCGCTTCGCGCGCATGGTGCGCCACGCCGCGCTGACCGTGGCGGGCAACGAGTACCTCGCCGGTCTGGCGCGCGCCTGCGCCGCGCCGCGGGTCGAGATCGTCCCCAGTGCCGTGGACTTGAGCGCGTACCCGGCGACGGCGGACAGCGCCGCGGGCGCGCCCATCGTCGGCTGGATGGGGACGCGGCCAAACCTCATGTATCTGCGGCCGGTCCTGCCGGCGCTGCGCGCTGCGGCTCGCCGCTCACAAGCGCGGGTCGCGATCGTCAGCGATGCGGCGCCGGAGATGTCCGCCGCCGACGTGGAATGGAAGCGCTGGTCGGCGGCCGACGAGGTGAGCGATCTGCGCCGCTTCCGCGTTGGCGTCATGCCGCTCGTCGGCGATGCCTGGACGCGCGGCAAGTGCGGCGTGAAGATCCTGCAGTACTTTGCCGCCTTCGCGCCCGTGGTCTGCGCGCCGGTGGGTGTCAACCGCACGCTCGTGGCGGAGGGAGAGAGCGGCTACTTCGCCGACACGGCGGAGGAATGGTGCGAGCGCGTGGCGTCGCTGCTCGGCGATCCGGCGCGCTGCCGGCGTTTCGGCGCCCGCGGCCGCGCCCTGGTCGAAGCCCGCTACAGCCTGTCGGCCACGCTGCCGGCATGGCTGCGCATCATCGCCATGCTCCAGGGCGGGATGGGGACCGCCGTCCGCGACGAGCCGTCGGCCGGTAGGTGATGAGCACCAGCAGGATCAGCAGCATGGCAACCGTGTGCAGGCCGCCGGCGAGCAGGGTGAGATACACCGCGCGGCCGAGGACCTCGCGATTCAGCAGCACGGCGAAGAGCGCGTATGCCGCCATCGCGGCGAGACCGAGCCTCGGCAAGCGCCGGCCGGCGAGGTGCTCGGCGGCGATCAGGTAGAGCGCGGGCAAGAGCCACACCAGGTGCTGCGTCCAGGTCACCGGCGACAGCAGGAGCGCGACGACGAGTACGGCGCTGGCTTCCAGCGCCAGGGTCGGATCACCCGGCGCGTACCTGCGCCGGCACATGCTCCACGCCGCGGCCAGCGCCAGCGCGCCACACAGGATCGTGACCGCGGAGCGGCTGGCGCCCCAACGCGCCAGGGCGACCGCCAGCGATTGATTCTGCACCCGCCCTTCGCTCTCGGCCGCGCCCGGACTCGGCGCGCCACGCAACGAGCCGTACACCGCTTCGCCCCAGGCGCGTTGGTGTGTCCACCAGCGTTCGGGTCCCATCACTGCCGCAGGCGCGGCGGTCCAGAGCGCGCAGGCGGCAGTGAGGTAGGCGGCCTGCCGCCAGGCGCGCTTGCAGAGCAGGTAGGGCAGAAAGAGCAGCGCCGGGGCCTTCAAGGCGGCGGCCAGGCCGAGGCAGGCGGCGGCGGCGAGTGTGGGCCCGCGCTGCAACGCGTACACACCGGCGGTGATCACGGCGAGCAGAATCAGATGCGGTCCGCCGTCGTCGAGATCGCGGATCAGGTAATGGGCGGCGAGGATGAGGGTGATGACCACCGCCGTGCGCGCCCGGCGGGGATCGCGGCGCAGTCGCGGCGGCAGCAGGCGGGAGAGCAGCACCAGGGTGAGGGCCAGGGCCGCGACCGCCAGCGCGTAGCGGATGGCGATGCCGAGATCGGCATCGACCAGGGCGAAGGGCGAGAACCACAGCGCGGCGCTCGGCATGTAGGGGTAATGCAGTCCGCCGGCGTAGAGCGGCTCACCGGCGAGCAAGCGGCGACCGAATTCGCGCGAGACGTCGAAATCGCCCGGATGCGCGGCGCGGCGGTGGGCGATCACGGCGGCATGCAGGGCGACCGCCGCAACGCCGACGAGGGCGAGCGTCCAGAAGCGCCGCCGCCGGCTCACCGCCGCTCCCGACAGACGGCGTGCAACAGTCGCTCGTACTGTGCCGCGATGTGCGCCGGTTCGAACAGCGCCCGAGCGCGCTCCAGCGCCGCGGCCGCGTGCCGGTTGGCGCCGTCGCGATCGCCGAGCGCCGCCAGCAGCGCCGCCGCCAACGCCTCCGGCTGATCGGGCGGGGCGAGATAACCGGTCGGGCAGGGGGCGCCGAGGGCTTCCGGGATGCCGCCGACGGCGTAGGCGACCACCGGGGTCCCACACGCCATGGCTTCGAGCACGACCAGGGGCAGCCCCTCGCTGAGGCCGCGATGCGTCGGCGCGATCACGGCGTCGGCGGCGGTCAGCACGTCCGCCACCGCCTCGACCTCGCCGAGGTGATGACAGCGAGCCGCGACACCGAGCTCTGCCGCTTCCTGCTTGGCCGCGGCGGGCTCGCCGGCGCGCCGCGCCGCGCCGCAGACCAGCAAGTGCGTCGGGCCGAAGCGATGGTTCGCGGCGCGCACGGCGCGCATGGCATCGGCGAGCCCCTTCGACCGCACGTAGCCGCCGAGGAAGGCGACGCAGTGGCCGTCGCCCGGTACGTCGAGGCGCTGGCGCGCTTCAGCCCGCGCGGCGCGCGATGGCACGGCGGCGCGAATCGGCAGGCGGACGGGATTGTAGATGACGTGCAGGCGATCGGCGTCGCCGGCGCGACCGCGGAGCTGATCGCGCACGGCGGTGCTGACGGCGACGATGGCGTCGGCGCGGCGCGCCGCCAGCCAGCGCAACGCGGCGGAGACGGGCAGCGCCATGTGGCGCACCAGCACGACGCGCGCCGTGTCCGGGCGGCGCGCCAGCAAGGCGGGGAGCCACTGCTCGATGCCGCTGATCAGCGCCGCGTCGGCGCCCGCGAAGACCCGGCGGATGTCGGCGTAACCGTAGCCGGAGCGGAGGCCGGTGCGCAGCGCCCCAGAGGCGGGTAGACCGGCAGCGGTTGCGGCCTGGGCTACGGCGCTCTGCCGCGGGTGGATGACGGCGATGTCGTGGCCGCGTTCACGCAACCCGCCGAGCACGGCAAGCGTCGCCCGTTCGGCCCCGCCGACGATACGCGAGCCGCAGACCCAGGCGATGCGCAGTCGAGCGCCGGCCGAGCCGTCGTCGCTCATGCGGGCCAGCAAACCCTACGGCGAAGAAAAACTCTACCGCCCCGGAGGAACACCGATGAACGCGGAGGGCAGGTGTCGCGGTCAGACCGGACACCGGAACATCCCCGTCGTCCGGAGTCCGTGGCGCTTGGGCTTCGCCTAGTGTCCTGTATCCGAAATTCGCTGCCTATCTCGGCGGCCCTCAGCGCCCC
>CAYYWP010000251.1:0-6076 GCA_964475125.1 uncultured Binatia bacterium (SeqCode)
TGGCCTCCAACCCGCTGCCGCCGGCGGCGCGCAAGCCGGGCAGCGTCGGCATCGCCGCCGGGCCGCAGGTGGCCGTGATGGCGGAGGACTCGGGCGCGCTGCTGCCGCCCGGGGCGACCGGTGAGGTGGTGATCCGCGGCCCCAACGTGACGGCTGGGTACCTGGAGAATCCCGAGGCTAACGCCAAGGCCTTCACCGACGGCTGGTTTCGCACCGGCGATCTGGGCGTCATGGATGCGGAGGGCTATCTCACCATCACCGGCCGGTTGAAGGAGATCATCAATCGCGGTGGCGAGAAAATCAGCCCGCGCGAGGTTGACGAGGTGTTGCTCGACCATCCGGCGGTGGCACAGGCCGTCACCTTCGCGATGCCACACGACAAGCTGGGCGAGGAGGTCGCGGCGGCGATCACTCTGGTGGAGGGGGCGTCGGCGACCGAGTCCGAGATCCGCACGTTCGCCGCCCAGCGCCTTGCCGACTTCAAGGTGCCGCGCAAGATCGTCATCCTGGAGGAAATCCCGAAGGGTGCCACCGGCAAGCTGCAGCGCATCGGACTGGCGGAGAAGCTGGGCCTGGCTTCGTGAAGGTCTGCGTCTACGGCGCCGGCGCGATCGGCGGCCAGGTCGGCGCCATGCTGGCGAGAAGCGGCATCGAGGTCAGCCTGATCGCCCGCGGACCGCATCTCGCCGCGATGCAGGCGAAGGGTCTGACGCTGGTCACCGAGGAGGAGACCTTCACGGTGCATCCGCGGGCGACCGACGATCCCGCCGAGCTCGGGCCGCAGGACTTCGTCTTCGTCGCGCTGAAGGCCCACTCGGTGCCGGGGGCCGTCGAGCGGATGCACCCACTGCTGGGTGCCGATACCGCCGTGGTGACGGCGGTGAACGGCATACCCTGGTGGTACTTCCACAAGCTCGAGGGCCCTTACCAGGGCCGGCGTCTCGACACCGCCGATCCCGGCGGCCAGCAGTGGCACCACCTCGGACCCGAGCGGGCGCTCGGCTGCGTGGTCTGGCAGGCCGCCGACATTGCCGAACCGGGCGTCATCCGTCTCGCCTACCGCGGCCGCATGCCGGTTGGCGAGCCCGACGGCAGCCGCAGCGAGCGCGTGCAGTCCCTCTCCAAGGCGCTGATGGGCGCGGGGATGAAATCGCCGGTGAGCAGGGACATCCGCAGCGAGATCTGGCTCAAGCTCTGGGGCAACCTGTCGTTCAACCCGGTCAGCCTGCTCACTCACGCCACGCTGGAACGGCTGGCAAGCGATCCCGATACCGCCGGCACGATCCGCCAGATGATGGTCGAGGCGCAGGCGGTCGGAGAGGCGCTCGGTGTCCGCTTCCCGATCGACGTCGACCGGCGGATCGAGGGGGCGCGCTCGGTCGGCGCCCACCGGACCTCCATGCTGCAGGACCTGGAGCTGGGCCGCCCGGTCGAGCTCGACGCGCTGGTCGGCACGGTGATCGAATTGGGCGGCATGGTGGGCGTTCCGACGCCGACGATCTGCACGATCTACGGCCTGGCGCGGCAACGGGCGCGGGAGGCCGGTTGTTATCCCGAACGGTCCTGATCGCCCGCCTCCGGCCGTACGGGTGCGTTAACCCCGATCGGAAAAAACCTTTCACCGCGAAGTCCACGAAAATCACGGCCCAGCGCGGCGATGGTTCGATCGTCTTCTTCCCCACGACTAGGAGCTTCTCTTCCTTGTCGCAGCGCTGCGAGACCCTTTGCCATTCAAGCGCTTCGTGGCCTTCGTGGTTGCAAGGAATTCTTGCAGGACTAATAACCGAGCGCGCAACCGTCCTTGCGCGGATCCGAGCCGCCGACTAGGGTGCCGTTCCGCCAGTCGACCTCGATGATTTGACCGCCGCCCCAGGGCATCTCGGGCCGGCCGACGACATGGCCTTTGGCGGCCAGACCCTGCATGACCGCATCGCCGAGGCCGCGCTCGACATCGAGCTTGCCGCCCATGTGGAACACCCGCGGGCAGTCGAGCGCCTCCTGCGGGTCCATGCCATAGTCGATCATGTTGGTCAGCACGTGTGCGTGGCCGACCGGCTGGTAGCCGCCGCCCATGACGCCGTAGCTGTATTTCACCCGGCCGTCCTGCATGCACAGGCCCGGGATGAGGGTGTGCATCGGACGCTTGCGCGGGGCGACGTTGTTGGGATGGGTCGGATCGACCCGGAAGCCGGCGCCGCGATTCTGCAGCGTCACGCCGCTCTGCAGCGCCGTGATGCAGGCGCCGAAGGGGAAGTACAGCGAGTTGATGAACGAGCAGGCGTTCAGGTCGCGGTCGACCACGGTGAGGTAGATGGTGTCGCGATAGGCCGGGCCCGTCATCTCGGGCGCCGCCATGGCGCGGCTGGGGTCGATCCGCGCCCGCAGCTCATCGGCGAATGCCGCGGACAGCATCCGTGCGACCGGCACGTCCGCATGACGCATGTCGGCGACCCAGCGGTCGCGGGTGGCGAAGGCGAGCCGTGCCGCCTCGGTCTCCAGGTGGAGCCGGTCGACGCCGAGCGGATCGAGCGCCGGCAGGTCGAAGCCGGAGAGGACGTTGAGCATCATCAACGTGGTGATGCCCTGGCCGTTGGGAGGAATCTGATAGACCGTGTGGCCTTTGTAGTCCGTGCAGATCGGCGTGACATATTCCGCCCGCTGCTCGGCGAAGTCTGCCGGCGCATGCGTCCCGCCCTTGGCGGTGAGATAAGAAACGATGTCCTCCGCCACCCAGCCCTCGTAGAAGCCCGCGCGACCCTTCTCGGCGATCGTCCGCAGCGTGCGCGCCAGCGCCGGCGAGCGCCAGGTCTCACCGACATGCGGGGCCCGTCCGTTCTTCAGATAGTGCATGGCCGCGCCTTCGTCGCCCGCCAGACGCGTGGCGTTGCGGCCCCAGTCGGTGGCCACGCGCGGGCTCACCGCCCAACCCTGTTCGGCGTGTGCAATCGCCGCCTGGAGCACCCGATCCAGCCCCATCGTGCCGTGCTCGGACAGCAGCATGGACCACGCGTCGACCGCACCCGGCACGGTGACGGAATGCACGTTCTCCGTACCGATCCTGTCGAGGCCACGCTGCAGCAGATAATCGGAGGTCAGCGCAGCGGGCGCCCAGCCGGAGCCGTTCAGGCCGATCACCTCACCCCTGCCACGCGGGACATAGAGCGCGAAGCAGTCGCCACCGATCCCGGTCGACATCGGCTCGACCACGCACTGCACGGCGCAGGCCGCGACCGCCGCATCCACGGCGTTGCCTCCGGCGCGCAAGATGTCGAGTGCCGCCAGGGTGGCGAGCGGGTGCGAGGTCGCCGCCATGCCGTTCGTCCCGTGGGCGGTCGAGCGACCGGGAAGCTGAAAATCTCGCATAGGCTGTCCTTCAACGATTGAGCGCGGCGGGCGGAGTATGCAGCGGCGGCGCCGGTTTGCCAATGCGCTCTCCATGGCAGGAGGCTGAAAAACGAGCCCGCCGAAGCATGGGGAGGGGTTTTCAGCCTCCGGTTTGCCGTGAGCGGAGAACACGAATTCAACCCAGAGCCGCCGAGCCGGCAGAGAACGCGGAGCACGATGGTCTAGAGAGTGACCCCCGAACCCAATCGACGATGTCGATGGGGCGGCGCTCGAGCCCATGCACGCCGCCTCTGTGCCCTCTGCTACTCTGCGTCTCTGCGTCGAGGTTCTTGTCCGACCAAAGTTAGAGGGGCGCGGCGATGCCGGTCGCCGAGCTGTCGGTCGTTCTTCCAGCGGTATCGGCTTGCACCGACCTCCTGCCGCGATCAGGATCGCTGAAAGCGTGCGCATGTCGTACCGGTGTCCACGGCGAGGGGGCGACTGAGGATGAGCGAATCAGTGGCGTTCATTGGCCTGGGGGTCATGGGATATCCGATGGCCGGCCACCTGGCGCGTGGCGGCCATCGGGTGACCGTCTTCAACCGCAGCAGGGGCAAGGCGGAGCGTTGGGCCGCCCAGCACGGCGGGCGCGCCGCGGCGACGGCGGCGGAAGCGGCGGCTGGGGCGGCGTTCGTCTTTGCCTGCGTCGGACACGACGACGACGTGCGCCAGGTGACGGTCGGCCCGCAGGGCGCGTTCGGCGCCATGCCGCCGGGCGCGACGTTCGTCGATCACACCACGGCGTCGGCTCGGCTGGCGCGCGAGCTCTCCGCGGCCGCCAGCGCACGGGGACTCCGTTTCCTCGACGCGCCGGTATCGGGCGGGCAGTCGGGCGCGGAGCGGGGCGTTCTCACGGTGATGGTCGGCGGCGAAGAACAGGCGTTCGCAGGCGTGCGACCGCTGCTCGATTGTTACGCCCGGGCGGTCAAGCTGCTCGGACCCGCCGGCTGCGGCCAGCTCGCCAAGATGGTGAACCAAATCTGTATCGGCGGGTTGATCCAGGCCCTCGCGGAAGGTTTGCACTTCGCTCGCCGCGCCGGGCTCGACCCCAACGCGGTGATCGAGGTGATCCGCAACGGCGCGGCGCAGTCGTGGCAGATGGAGAGCCGCTCCGCGACCATGATCGACGGCAAGTTCGATCACGGCTTCGCGGTCGACTGGATGCGCAAAGACCTGGCGATGGTGCTCGAAGAAGGCCGGCACAACGGTGCTCGCCTGCCGGTGACCGCCTTGGTGGATCAATTCTATGCCGAGGTGCAGGCGATGGGCGGCGGGCGGTGGGACACCTCCAGCCTCATCGCCCGACTCGAGACCGGCGCGGGCAATGCAAGGGGCGGCTGAAGACGCTGCCGTCCGGTGTCGATCGTCGACCCGTACAGTCCACGCGCCGCGGCCGGTGGCGGCGGGGCTCAGAACACGGCCAGCGCGGTGCGCAGCGCCAGGGCGCCGAGGGCGATGGTGGAGAGGGAGAACACGGCGAAGCGCCACATGACGATGTTGACGGTGCACTGGATGAGCGAGTGCACGATCCGCAGGCCAACGTAGATCCAGGCCAGGCCGACGTTGACGGCGTCCGCCTGCCCGGCGATCTGGGCAGCGAGCGCGGCGGCGTAGAAGATGGTCGGCTGCTCCATCAGGTGGTTGTAGTTGTCCGACACCCACATGACCTCGGCAGGGAGGTTCAACGTGCGCGTGCGAACCGCTTCTTGCGGGTTGATCTTCGCTCTCTGAATGGCCGGGATGCGAGTGGCGTACATCCAGATCCAGATCACCAGTGTCCAGAGCACGAGGGCCAGAATCGGCGCGACGAGAGCGGGCTGATCCATGTCTTCTCCTCCGCCGCGCTCTTACGCCGCGCCGGGTAGGCCGGCAAACTGCGCGGACGGAGACGTAGGTTCCGTGCCTTCCGGGTCGCGCCAGCAGGCTTCTTCGGCGGATCCCGCGACCGCTGCGGTTGCCGGCTACCGGTCCGTTGCTTGAACGTCGGACGAGATGGTAAAGCGCGCCGCATGGACCTACGCACGCTGGGCGCTTACTGCTTTCTCGACGGACTCCGGGGCGATGAGACGCGCCGCCTGGCCCGCAAGCTGGAGAAGCTCGGGTACCAGATCCTCTGGTACGTCGAGGAGCACGGCCGCGAGACCTTCGCGCACGTCTCCTACCTGCTGAGTCAGACCGACCGGCTGGTCTTCGCCGCCGGCATCGCCAACGTGTTCAAGCGCGAGGCGTCGGCGATGATCGGCGGCGCCAGGACGCTGGCCGAGATCTACGGCGAGCGCTTCATCCTCGGGCTCGGAGTGAGCGATAAGAAGTTCAATGCCGAGCTCATGGGCCTTCGCTACGAACGGCCGGTGAGCCACATGCGCGAATACTTGCGGAAGATGCGGTCGTTGCCCTACGCCGCGCCGCGGCCAGCATCGGATCCGCCGATCCTGCTCGGCGCCATCCTGCCGAAGATGATGGCGCTGGCGGCCGCCGAGACGCAGGGGATCCACACCTACTTCGTGCCGCTGGAGCATACGGTCAGGGCCCGCTCGCTGCTCGGAGCGGACAAGTGGATCTGCGCCGAGCAGGCCGTTCTGCTCGAATCCGACCCGGGCCGGGCGCGCGCCGCGGCGCGCGCCTACATGGAATTCTACTTGACCCTTCCGGCGTTGAGAAAGATGCTGACGCAGTGCGGCTTCTCCGAGGC
>CAYYWP010000252.1:0-5938 GCA_964475125.1 uncultured Binatia bacterium (SeqCode)
CGGGACGCGTTCACGATCGTCAGGCGACGCTATAGCGTCGGTTTCGCGATCGGTTCAAGGCGCGGCCGCGGCCCGAGCCGGCGAGGGGCGCTGGTCGTGTACCGTAGGACCAGCTAGAAGCGGGGCCCGTGGGGCTCGGTCAGCGCGGACTGCTTCGCCATCTGCGTGCCGTGTGCGCCCTCGGTGCCACCCTCGCCGCCGCGGGTGCGCTCTACGCGTTTCAGGGACTGGACCAGCCGGCGTCTGGTTGGTGGCTGATCGCACTGACACTCGTCTTGGCCGCTGCGGGACAGCTCGGCGTGCGGTATCCCGCCCTGCCGGTGCCACCGTTACCCCAGCCGGCGCCGCCGTGGCGACGACAGCTCGGGGCGGTGTTGGTGCTGGTCGGGGTGCTGGTGTGGGCCTTGGGTGTACGCCGGCTGCTGGCGAACTGGGAGCTCGGCTTCGACGTCGCGTGGAGCGCCTGGTTGGTCGCCGTGGTTCTCCTCGGCGTCGGTGGCGATCTGCTGTGGGGGATGTGGCCGCGCCGGCAGCCGCGCCTGTGCAGCGGCTGGCCAGTGGCCGCGGCGCTGCTCCTGTGCGGCGTCGCCGCGCTGTACCGGCTGGGCAATATCGCCGACTTTCCCGGCGAAGGGACGATCAGTCAGATCGAGGACTTGCAGGTGGGCGGCCTGGGCGATTTCTTCTTGCGCGGGGATCGCCCGCGCTGGCGCTGGGAGTATCTCAGCAGTACCTGGCTGGCTGCCCTCGGCCTCTGGCTCGGTGGGCCCTCGCAGCTGGCAGTTCGGACGCCGTTCGCGATCGTCAGCGCGCTCAAACTGTTGCCGCTCTTTGCCTGGCTCCGGCTCAGCGTCGGGTCGGTCGGCGCGCTCATCGGCTGTGCGCTGATGGCGGTGTCCTTCTGGGACGTCGTGTTGTCGCGCATTCCGAACAACCACAATGCGTTCACCACGGCGCTGGCGTTCGCGCTGCTCGCCGGGCCGGTGCGCCGCGGTCGGCCTTCGGGGTATGTGCTGCTCGGTTTCATCGGCGGCTACATTCTGCACGAGTATGTCGCCTATCGGCCGCTGGTGCTGTGGGTGTTGCTCGGCGCGGCGTGGTGGTCGCTGGCCGATCGCGCCGTGAGCTGGCCGGCGCGCGTGGCCCGTCCACTGATCACGCTGGCGCTCGTCGTCAGCATGGTGACGCCGCTGTTCGTGACCCGGCTTCCGGGTGAGATGCGCCGCGAGTATTTCGACGGCTGGTACCGCGCCAAGGGCTACACGGCGTACTACGATACCACCCTGACGTTGAGCCAGATGGTGGAGAGTCGCTTCAAGCGCGCCCGCGCCGCGGCGGAGCTGTTCGTCAACCGCGGCGACCAGTCGCCGCACCGCAACCTGCGCAACCTGCCGCTGATCGATCCGCTGAGCGCCGTGCTGCTGCTCCTCGGCGTTGCCGGTGCCGCCGTCCACGGGTGGCGGCCGGTGTTCGCGCTGACCCTGATCGGCGCCATCGTGCACGTGGCGGGAACGTTGGTACTGACCGGCAACTTCGATGTCGCACGCGTCGGCGGCGCGGTCGCGTACGTCTACGCACTGGCCGGGTTCGGTGCCGCCGGGCTCTCCGCCTCGCTGGCTGCCGCCTGGGGACGCGTCGGTCGCGCGCTGGCGGTCGTCGCGCTCGTCGCCGCCGTCGGCTGGGCAGGGTGGTGGAACACCGAAAACCTGCGGGAATTCTGGGGCTCACCGCAGGTGCGCCGCGCCTACCATCATCCCCTCAGCTACCTGACCATCTGGATTCGCGACAACCTGCGGCCCGGCGAGCGTGTGCTCGGCGTGGCGCCGGGCCTCACCTATACGGTCAAGTCGCACGATGGCATCTGGCTCATGGGCAAACGCGGCGTGGGCGAGCTGACGTCGGACGTCGACAGCGCGCTGCAGGCATGGGCCGCCGCGCCAGGTCCGACCCTGTTCTTGCTGTTCGCCGGGCCGCCGACGGCGGATCTCGCCGCGTATCTGCACTGGCTCGTGCCAGGGCTCGAGTTTTCGATCGTTCGCGGACCGTTCGACAGCGGCTCCGATCTCGCCTTCTTGCATGCCACCGCGGCGCCCCCTGAGCTGGCGGCGCGCTTGGCATCGACCCGGTGTCGCGGCGCCGCGGGCACCTTCACGGTGCTCGGCGACGGCGTGACGGATGTGCGCGGCCGACAACAAGTCGTCGTACCGCTGATCGCCCGCGCCACCTGGCCCGCCGCCTTGATGGACCGACTCGACTCTCTGCGCGCCAAGCGCCTCTCGTTCGTCTTCGCCGCCCGGTTCAGGATCGACCGGGGCGGTGAGTACCGCTTCGGTGTCGACATCTACTACGGATCGGCGCGGCTGCGCATCGACGGGCAACAAGCCGATCTATACGGCTACGCGCCACTTGTGCTGGAGGCGGGGCGCCACGACTTGATCCTGGAAGCAGACCTCTCACCGCACGCCCCCAACCTGCAGCTGCGATGGTCCGGGCCCGACGCCCGCGGGCAGCAGGAGTTGATGCCGCTCTACCGCATCGCCGAACCGGACCCGGCGTGCCTGACCGCGGCGGCCGGTGGAGCCGATGCGCCATAGGATCTTGCAGCGGGCGGCGCTGGTCGCGGTCCTCGTCGTCGCCTTCGGCCTGCGCGTCGGGCGACTCGAAAATGTTCCGGCCGGCTTGTACTGCGACGAGGCCGGGAACGGCTACAACGCCTATGCGCTCGGTAGCGACGGGATCGACGAGAACGGCCGCTCCTGGCCGCTGTACGTCTGGTCGTTCGGCGTCAG
Organism: uncultured Binatia bacterium (SeqCode); assembly: GCA_964475125.1. Classification (GTDB taxonomy): domain Bacteria; phylum Desulfobacterota; class Binatia; order HRBIN30; family CADEER01; genus CAYYWP01. The sequence goes on from CAYYWP010000252.1 coordinate 2,790, forward strand.
CTACAAGAACCCAGCCTTCATCTACGCCGCGATCCTACCGGTCAAGATATTCGGGCTCAGTGCCTTCAGCGTCCGCCTGACGGCGGCGCTGTTCGGGACCGCCACGGTCTGGGCGCTGTTCTCCCTGGGCCGTGCCCTGTACGGGCCATGGGTCGGGTTGTGGGCAGCGCTCTTTCTCGCCCTCTGTCCCTGGTACCTGCACTTCAGTCGCATCGCCTTCGAGCTGATCGCCTTTCCCTGCCTGTTCACCGCCGGGTGCATCTGCCTGGCGCGCTTCACGCAGGGTTGGCGCACCCTGCCGGTGGGGCTCGGCCTGTGTGCCCTCTGCGTGTACGCGTATGCCCCGGCGGCGCTGTTCGTGCCGCTCTTTCTGCTCGGATTCGCCGCGCTCTATGCGCGCACGCTGTTGCGGCACTGGCCTCAACTGCTGCTGGCGCTGGTGGTGACGGCCGCGGTGCTGGCCCCGGCGGCGGTGTTCTTCAGTCGTCAAGCTGGTAGCGGAACCCAGTACTTTCGCGCCACGTCCTCTGTCGACCTGCAGCAGCCCTGGCAGCCGCAAGTCGAACAGGTGGCCGCCAACTACGCGCGCTTCTTCTCGGCGAGCTTCTTGTTCGAGGACGGCGACCCGATCGTTCGCCACTCGGTGCGCGGATTCGGCGAGCTGTACCCGATCTACGCCCCGTTTCTCCTGCTCGGCATCGGCGCCGCCGTTCTCCAACGCCAGCGCTTCGGCGCCTTGCTGCTCTGGTGGTTGGCGCTGTACCCCGTGGCCCCCAGCCTGATGAACGAGATTCCCAGCGCCTCGCGCGGCATCATCGGCGCCCCGATCATCGCCCTGCTGACCGGCCTCGGGTTCGCAGCCAGTCTCCGAGCCGTGCGTTGGCTCGCGCCGCGTCGGCGCTGGGCCCCGGTCTTACAAGCCGCCGCCGCGCTCGCCGTGGCTGTTGTGCTCGCATTCCAGGTCGGCCGCTACCTGCGCGCATACTTCGTCGACTATCCGACGTATGCCGCCTTGACGCCGGGCGGCTTTCAATTCGGCTACCGCGACGTGATCGCCTACATGGAGAGCGAACGCGCCAATTACGACGTCCTGCTTCTCAGCTACACCGATGCCAACCAGCCGCAAGTCTTCGCCCAATTCTACCGTCCCATTGCAGCGCGTGACTGGGCCGCTCGGAAGGATGCCGGATATGTCATCGCGCGGCCGGACCAGTTTGCGCTTCCGCCTGGGCAGCGCGTGCTCGCCGCTCTGCATCCCCTCGACATCGATCAGTTCAGCGACCTCGACGTCAAACGCGAGGTCCGAGGACCCGGCGGCAAACTGGCCTTCGTCGTCGCCGAGCTGAAGGGGCGCAAGCGCTACCTGAGCGACTGGCTCCTGCTGGGCCCGTTTCCGAACGACGACCTGCGCGGCATGACGCGCGACGCAATCGACCCCGTCAGTCTGGTGCCCCCTGCCGGCAGTGCGCAGCAGGGAGTGCGGGAATGGCGCCTGCTGCGCGAGGCGCATGTCGGCCTCGACCTCAATCGCCTTTTCGCTGCCACGGCACGGAACCCCGGCAATCCGGAGCTGGTGTGCGCCTACGCGGCCACGACCCTGCAGGTGCCGAGCGCCCGACAGGCGATCCTCGAGTTGGGCGGATCGGTCAACGACACGCTGCGGGTCTGGTTGAACGGCCAGCCGCTCACCGTGCCGCCCCTGCTGATGGGCGCCAACCCGAAGCAACGCGAGGTCGACTTGCGCGCCGGAGACAATGGTCTGCTCGTACAGAGTTGCGAGGACGTCGGCGACTGGTGGTTCAATGCCCGTCTGATCGATGCACAGGGACACGACATGGAGGACATCGCGTCGGTAGCCGAACTGCCGGTCGGAAGTCTGCCCGGCGCCGCTGGCCGCGAAAGCGACGCCGTTCAGCTGCTGGAGGGGTTCGCCGGCGCGGCCCGTGGCCAGCGAGAAGATCACTATCCCGACTATCGCGGTGGCGCTCGCTCGTGGCGGGCTCGGGTGGAGAACCACAGTAGCGTGCGCTGGCAGACGGCGGCACCGCCGGTCGCGGCCGAGACGGTATTCGCCTTCACCGGCTCGACGTCCGATGAATCGGGCCAGTTTCGGCTCTTCGTCGATGGCCGCGAAGTGCTCACCTTCGAGAGCCACGCCGACCGCGACACACACTGGTGGCACGGTGAGCGGATCACCCTGGTCTTTTTCTCCAAGGCCAGCGCCGCAGGGAATTCCGGTGTCTACCTGCTCTTCGTGCCGGCTGACCTGATCACACCCGGCCGGCCGCTCGAGCTGCGCGTCGAGGGCGCTGGCGGCGACCCACTCGCCTGGTTCATGCTCAAGGAGTTCCGCGACACCGGGAGCGCCGAGCGCCTTTCGCCCGCGGCCGTCGATGCGGCGCGCTCCGCGTGGCGCGATCGTCCACTGGCGTTCACCGCGCCGCAGTAGCCGGCGGCCGGATCCTGGCGCGCAGCAATCGGGCGCCGACGCCGTCATTCATGGCGCCGCAGGACCTTGACAGCACGGGTGCCGACGGTCGACACTCTGCGCGCGGCGAGAAGGCGAGGGGATGGAGCGAGTTCACGCAGTCATGCTGGCTGTTCTGATCGCGGCCGTCGCGCTCTTCGGGTTGAGCTACGTGGTCGACGGCGGGTCCGGCGCGGCGGCTCCCTCCAGCGACGCGACCGGGCTGATCGGTCCGGACGGGCGCCTGGTGCGTCGCGTCGGCCTGTGGGGCAGTGAGCGCGAGACGCACCGCCGCGGCCTGCCGCCGGGGCGGGGCGGGGAGCCGCGCCGCGGGCGCAGCGGGACGGATCGCGGCGGTATCGGCGGTTCCGATGAGAGCGATCTGCTGCCTGGTGCTTCGCGCCCGTCGCGTTCGACACGGGAGACTGGTGGGGGATCCATCACCAGCGGCGACATGATCGCGCGCCTGCCCGACGATCTGCTCGCCGCGCGCACGGGCGCCGTGCCGCGCGGCAGCGCGGCGGCGAGCGGCGGCGGTGGCGGTGGCGGTAGCGGCGGGTCGGGCCGCCACGTGTTCGAGTTCGTCGACGAGCGGGGCCGTGATCGCGGTGGCGGTGCCGACGTCCTGCTCTCGATTCCGTTTCGCGGCGACGTCGAGACGGAAAAGGGTGGCGAACCGACG
>CAYYWP010000253.1:0-5935 GCA_964475125.1 uncultured Binatia bacterium (SeqCode)
CTTCGACGGGCTCAGGATGAGCGAGAAGTGCTTGTGCCGCAACGTGTTCCGCTCACCCTTCGACGAGCTCAGGACACTCGCTGCCGCTCGGTGGCCTTGCGCCGGCGCGCCTCGATCGAAGAGCGGCGGTCAGGCGCGCGACTTCTTCAGCTCGGCGACGATGGCCGGCACGACCTCGTGCAAGTCGCCGATGACGGCGTAGTCGGCGCTGGTGACGATGTTGGCCTCGGGGTCGGTGTTGATCGCCAGGATGTGCTTGGCGCCCTTGCAGCCGACCATGTGCTGGATGGCCCCGCTCACCCCGCAGGCGATGTAGAGATCCGGGGCGATGCGCGCGCCGGTCTGTCCGATCTGATCGCTGTGCGGCCGCCACCCCAGGCTGGTGACGGCGCGCGAGCAGCCGACGGCGGCGTCGAGCAGCGCCGCGAGCTCCTCCAGCACGGCGAACTTCTCGGCGCTGCCGACGCCTCGGCCGCCGCCTACCACCACCCGCGCCTCGGCCAGCGAGATGGTGGTGCGACTGGCCGCGACCCGCGCGCCGACGCGGACGCGCAGGTCCTTCTCCGTCAACGCCGGCGCGAGCTCCCTGACGGTCAGCGCCGGGCTCGGCGCCTCCTCGGCGGCGACGGCGTGCGGCGCGACGGTGAGCAGTTTCGGTGTGCCATGCAGCTGAGCTTCTTCGAGCAGGCTGCCGCCCCAGCGCATGCGGGTCAGCCGGTACGGCTCGCCGGGCTCCACCGCCGTGCAATTAGCCGCTAGCGGCAGCGACAAGCGCGCCGCGACATGCGCCAGCACTTCGTTGCCGCGCTCCGTCCCCGGCGCGAGGACCGCCTCTGGACCGGCGGCGGCGATCACCGCGACGGCGCTCTGCGCCCAGGCGCCGGGCGCGTAGTCGGTCAGGCCGTCGTGCCGGGCGAGATGAGCGACGGCGACGCCGAAGGCCTGCAGCCGCTCGGTCAACGGGCGCGCTTCGGCGCCGACGAGGAGCGCCTCGACCGCGGTGCCCGCCCGCTCCGCCACGCGCCGCGCCAGGGTGAGCATCTGCAACGAGATGTCGTTGAGCGTGCCGCGGTCGTGGTCGACCAGTGCGAGGATCATCGCGCCGCGCTCACTCGAGCAAGTGCAATTCGCGCAGCAGCTCGACGACCTTGGGCGCCGTGTCCTTGCCGCGGCCGAGCACTGCCGTCTTCGCGCCCTGCACGGTTGGCAGGGCGAGCCGCAACTTCTCCACGGCGCCGGCTTTCCATTCCGCCTGGAGACGCTGGATGGGCTTCTTCTTGGCCTGCATGCGTCCCATCACCGAGGGGTAGCGCGGCAGGTTGATGCCTTCCTTGACCGTGAACACCGCCGGCAGCGCCACCGCGAACACTTCCCATCCCGCGCCGGCTTCTCGTTTGGCGACGGCACGGCCGTTGGCGATCTCCAGAGCCTTGATGCCGGTCACGCACGGCAGATCGAGGGCGTAGGCGACGCGGATGCCGACCTGGTAATCACCGGTGTCGGCGGCCTCGTTGCCGAAGAGCAGCAAGTCATAGGCGGCGCTCTCGGCGCGAATGGCGGCGACGATGGCGTCGGCGGTGGCGATGGGATCGAATTCACGCCCGTCGGTCTCCAGCAGGATGGCCCGATGGGCGCCGATCGCCAGCGCGTCGCGGAGCTGCTCGCTGGCCGCCTCGGGCCCGAGGGTCAGCACCGTCACCGTGCCGCCCTGCGCCGCCGCGATCCGTACGGCCTCTTCGACCGCGCATTCCTCATGCGGGCTGACGGCGAAGCCCAGGTAGCGCGTGTCGATCTCCTGGCCGTCGGCGGTAAGCGGAATCCTGCCGCCGGTGGCGGGGACGCGCTTGATGCAGACGAGGGAGTTGATCATCTTCTCTCACACCGCGAAGGGCACGAGGAGTGGACCTTCGCGGTCTTCGCGCTGACGGAGTGTCCTTTTCTCAGGCCTTCATCCGTTCGTTCGTGGGGTCGAACAGCGGCGTGCTGCCGACGGCGGCTACGACCACCGGGTAGTGCTCGCCGAAATACTCCACCAGCAGGTCGGTGCCGAGCTTGGCGTATTCCGGCGGCAGGTAGCTCATAAGGATGGTCTTGCCGAGCGACGGACCCGCGCCGGCGCTGGTGACGTAAGAGCGGCGGCCGTGCCGGTCTTCGATCGGGCCGCCGTCGGCGGTGAGGATGGGCTCGCGGCCCTGCATGGCGCGTTTGAAGCCGGAGCGGGCGGTGTTGTTCTCCACCGTGAGCGAGCACAGGATCGCCGCCGGACCTTGGGCGCGCTGCTCGAGATACGCGGCTTTGCCGATGAAGTCCTGCGACTTCACCGCCGCCCTGGCCAGACCTGCTTCGACCAGGTTGTACTCCAGCTCCAGCTCGCTGCCGTAGAGCCGGTACGACTTCTCCAGCCGCGCGGTGTTGGCGTACACCCCGATCCCCACCGGCACGGCGCCGCAGGCGCGTCCCGCCTCCCACAGCCGATCCCACAAGCGGGCGCCTTGCTCCCACGGGGCGTGGATCTCCCAACCCAACTCGCCGACGTACGAGATGCGCGAGGCGATGGCGCGCACCGGGCCGAGGTCGATCGTCCTGCACGTGCCGAACGGAAAGGCGGCGCTCGACATGTCCTGCGCGGTGCAGGCCTGCACCAGATCGCGCGCCCGCGGCCCCCACACGCCGATGGTCATGATGGCGGAAGAGATGTCGGCGAGCTGCGCCGAGCCGTCGGCGGGGAGGTGGTCGGTGAACCACTTGCGGTCGCGCGGGCCATCGAAGACGCCGGTGACGACGCGGAAGTGATCGCGGCCGAGGCGCATGACGGTGAGATCGGACTTGATGCCGCCGCTCGGGTTGAGAAGCTGCGTGTACACCAAGCGCCCGACCGCGACGTCCATCTGGTTGACGCACATCTGTTGCATGTAAGGCAGGGCGCCGGGCCCGGTGACGTCGAAGAGCACGAAGGCCGAGAGGTCGACCAGGCCGACGCGGTCGCGCATCGCCAGATGCTCGGCGTTGATGATCGGCGACCACCAGCGCGCGTCCCACTCGTACCGGCGCGGCATGACGCGCTCGCCGTACTCGGCCAGCAGGGGTGCGTTGGACTCGTACCACTGCGGGCGCTCGAAACCCATCGCCTCGAAGAAGACCGCGCCGAGCGCCTTCTGCCGTTCGAAGAGCGCGCTGACGCGCACCTGGCGGTTGCTGGCCCACTGCTCGCGCGGATGCACGATGCCGTAGGTCTTGTTGTAGCCCTCGGCGGCGCGGGCGCTGATGTGGAACGCGGTCTTCTGGTGCTCGTAGAAGCGCGAGATGTCGGAGCCGGTGGGGTCGATCTCCGGCGCCCCGGTGGTCATCCACTCGGCGACGGCGCGGGCGATGCCGGGCGCTTCCTTGATCCAGATCGCGGCCGCCGACCACAAGCCCTTCACCTCGTGCGTCTCGCCGAGCAGCGGGAAGCCGTCGGGCGTCAGCGAGAGCAGGCCGTTGATGGCGTGGCGAATGCCGACCGTAGGGTCGGCGAGGATGTCGGGGATGAGCTCGAGGGCGCGTTCCAGCGAGGGGTCGAAATCGTCGCTGGTGAACGGCGCCTCGGTGGGCGAGAGCTTGGCCTCTGCGTTGGAGGGGATGTCGTCGGGGTTCCACAAGATGGGGCGATGGTCGTACGACCCCACCTCCATGTCGCCGCCGTGCTGGCGTTCATAGCTGTTCACGTCCATGTCGCGGATGATCGGATACTCGATCTCACCCGCGGTGTTGGCGAACAGCGGCACCGGGCCGACGCTGATCATCTGGTGGACGGCGGGGGTGAGCGGAATGCTGGCGCCGGCCATGCGCGCGATGCGCGGGCTCCAGACGCCGCAACAGACGACGACATACTCCGCGCCGATGTCGCCGCGGTTCGTGCGCACGCCGGCGACGCGGCCGTTGCTCACCTCGACGCCCAGAATCTCGGTGTTGGCGAACACCTGCAGCGCCCCCATCGCCTGCGCCCGCTCGCGCATCAGCGTCCCCCCGCGCAGCGAGTCCACGGCACCGATGGCGGGGGTGTAGAAGCCGCTGAGGATGATCTTCTCGTTGATGTAGGGAACGAGCCGTTTCACCTCGGCCGGCGAGATGATCTCGCTCTCGATGCCCCACGACTTGCTCGCGGCGATGCGCCGCTTGAGCTCCTCGGCGCGCTCGTGGGTGCGGGCCACCTCGATGCCGCCGCACTGCACGAACACGCCCAGCTCCTTGTACTGCGCGACGCTGTCGAGGGTGAACTTCGCCATCTCCTTGGAGTGGTCGGTGAGAAACAGGAAGTTCGAGGCGTGACCGGTCGAGCCGCCTGGGTTGGGCAGCGGCCCCTTGTCCAACAGCACCAGGTCCCGCCAGCCGAGCCTGGCCAGGTGGTAGGCCATGCTGTTGCCGACGATGCCGGCGCCGATGATCACGACGCGCGCGCGGGTGGGGAACTCGCTCATACCATGGTCTCCGTACCGAGGCGGTGACCGCGTGTTACGCCCGTTGACGCCCCGCCCGAACGGCGGCACCTATCACTCTTCGTCGCGCAGTTGAAGACGCGGATGGGCTCTCGCCGGCTTGCTTTGCGCGGTCGGGCTGCGTCAGAAGGGCCGGCGGAGTCGAATCGGGCAAGCTGCGACGCTGCATTGACGCGAGCCGATATGGACCTGTCTGTTCTCGATCTCGTTCCCGTCACGACCGGAGCGACGCCGCGCGAGGCGTTGCGCCGCAGTCTCGATCTGGCGCGCCATGCCGAGCGCCTGGGCTACCGGCGCTATTGGGTCGCCGAGCATCACAACATGACCGGCATCGCCAGCGCCGCGACAGCCGTGGTGATTGGCTATCTGGCCGGCGGCACCTCGACCATCCGCGTCGGCGCGGGCGGGATCATGCTGCCCAATCACGCGCCGCTGACCATTGCCGAGCAGTTCGGCACGCTCGAATCGCTGTTTCCCGGCCGTATCGACCTCGGCCTGGGGCGCGCCCCCGGGACCGATCGGCACGCCCTGGGCGCGCTGCGGCGGGACCCCGAGCGCGCCGATTCGTTTCCGCGCGAGGTGCGGGAGTTGCAGGCCTTGCTGGCACCCGTGCGGCCGGGACAGCTCGTCCAAGCCGTACCCGGCGGCGGCCTCGAGGTGCCGCTCTGGATCCTGGGCTCGAGCCTGTTCGGCGCCCAACTGGCGGCGGCGTTTGGCTTGCCCTACGCGTTCGCATCGCATTTCGCGCCGGATTTCCTGATGGATGCGCTGGCCGTCTACCGCAACGACTTCCAACCCTCGGCCCAGCTGTCGCGGCCGCACGCCATGGTGGGTGTGAACGTCATCGCCGCGGATACCGATGCCGAGGCCCAGCGCCTGTTCACGACGGTTCAGCAGGGCTTCACCAATCTGCTGCGCGGTCGTCCCGGCCCCTTCCAGCCCCCGATCGACGACATCGAGGCGTACTGGACGCCGGTGGAGAAGGCGCAGGCCGCGCGCATGCTCCGGTATTCGATCGTCGGCTCACCGGCGACCGTGGGCGCCAATCTGGAACGCTTGACGGCGGCGACTCGGGCAGACGAGCTCATGGTCGTCGCACACATCTACGACCACGCCGCCCGCCTCAGGTCGTACGAGATCCTGGCCGAAGTGGCTGGCCTGCAGCCGGCGCGCGGTTGAGCGTGCGCCGACCTCGCCCAGCGCCGTCACTTCAACAGGCTGCTGAAATACGCGGCCGCTCGCGCTGCGACAGGCTCAGGGCGGGCGGGAATGATCTCACCACGAGCACCGCGGCCGCAGTACCCCCGGGACGGCGACGGCGCGCCGCTCTCCAGGTGAGAAGCTTGACCCGGGGCTCATCACGTCCGTAGTGCAGCTAAGAACCCGTTGTTGCGGCACAAGCACTCCCCGCTCATCCTTCGACAAGCTCAGGACAGGTCCTGAGCCCGTCGAAGGATGAG
>CAYYWP010000254.1:0-5903 GCA_964475125.1 uncultured Binatia bacterium (SeqCode)
ACAACCTCGATCGACCGTTCGATATCAACGGCGGCGTCAAGCTCGACCTCGGCAGTACGGCCAAACTGCGGACCCTGGCGCATTACCTCGAGGTGGTGGCCTTGCTGCGCGAGGAGCTGGGCGGGCGGGAGCCGAGTCACCTGCGGGCCCTGGCCGAGGCCGCGCGCACCGACCCGCTCACCGCCTGGGCGGCCGAGCAGCTCGCCGCTGAACCGGCCGTCGACCTCGCGGCGCTTCTCGAACGCGCCCTCGACCGCACGTACTCAGCCGGCGCCGGCGAGACGTTCTTCACCGGCGGCGGCCAGCACGTGTTCAGCAACTTCACGCGCGTTCCCAGCCCCACCATGCGCGTGCGCGACGCCCTGCGCTTGTCGACCAACCTCGTCTTCATCCGACTGATGCGCGACCTGATGCGCTACCATCGCGCCCGCCTGCCGTATGATGCCGATGCGATCCTCGCGGATCCGCACCATCCCGACCGCGAACGCCTGCTCGCCGAGCAGGGCGACGTCGAGGCGCGCCTGATTCTGGCGCGCGCCCACCGGCGCTACGCCGCCCTGACTCCCGAGGCGGCCGTCGCCAAGCTGCTCGGTTCGCGCCAGGCTTCGCCCCGCCACTTGGCGATGCTGTTCTACGCCTGGCACCTCGGCACCACCCCGGCGCAGTTGCAGCAGTGGCTGCACGGCTTCGGCGTCGAGCGCGCTGGCGACGAGGTGCAACGCCTGGCGCGCAGTTACGGCAACCCCGCCTTGTCGCTGCTCGACTACGCCTACCTGCTCGACCGCCACGCGCTGGAGGTCTGGGCGGTGGGAGAGCTGGTGCACGAGCCGGGCACGAGTCGGGAGGTGCTGCTCGAGCGCAGCGCGCCGGTGCGCGGCCAGGTTACCCAGTGGCTCTTCCACCCGCGGGCCCGCGCCGCACAACGCACGCGCCTGCGCATCGTCACCGAGCGCGACGCCTTCGCCCGCATGACACCGTACTGGCGGCGCCTCGGCTTTCCGTTCGCGCGCCTCGTCCCCTCGCTGGCCACGGCCATCGGCAGCTCCTCGGATCGGCCGGCCGCCTTGGCCGAGCTGATGAGCATCCTCGTCAACGACGGCCTCCGCCTGCCGATGCTGCGCTTGACACGCCTGCACTGGGCCGCCGGGACGCCGTACGAAACCGAGATGGTCCCGCGCCCGGACGCCGGCGTACGGGTCATGCCGGTCGAGGTGGCGCGCGCCCTGCGCGGCGTGCTGGCGGACGTGGTCACCGGCGGCACCGCCATCCGCCTGGCCGGCGCCTTCAAACACGCCGGCAACAAACCGGTGGCCGCCGGGGGCAAGACCGGTTCGGGCGACAACCGGGTAAAATCGTTCGGCCGCGGCGGCTGGCTGAAATCCTCCCGCGTCGTCAGCCGCACGGCCACCTTCACCTTCTACATCGGCGACCGCTACTTCGGCGTGCTGACCGCCTTTGTCCCCGGCAAGGAGGCGGGCAGCTACGAGTTCACCAGCGCGCTGTCGGTGCAGGTGCTGCGCCTGCTCGCCCCGGCGATCAACGCCCGCCTCGCCAAGCCGCCGCCGCCGTCTCCTTTCGAGGTGCCAACGGTGCTCGTCGATTCGGCCCCGCCCGTGGCACCGCCGCCAGGCGTGCACACCGGCGGGTGACGGTCGCAGCGCGCCACCAAGCGCACCCGACGCGCGCCGCGCACTTGCCGGCGCGCGTGCGGTGTGAGCAGTCCGTGGATCACGGCAGCGCCATCCTTAGGCCGAGCGCAGATCGATCCTCGCCCGACGCGGGCCACGCGGGCGGGCACCTCTCACCCCGCCGGGTGACGCCGGAGTCTGCGATAGGCGATCACCGCGCACAGCAGCACGGCGATCGCCACTGCCGCCTGCGCCATGGCCGGAGCTGGAGCGGGGGGGACGTGGGCGAAGATGACCGCCACGTCCGACACCGCCAGGCTCACGCCCATGGGCGGATCGACCAGTACAGCCGCCGAGGCGATGTCGAATGATGCCAGGCCGGCAAACGCCGCGTCCGAGGCGCTGACGGACACGGTCTGCGCGGTGCCGGCGGGCACGCTGAACAGCTTCTCGCCGACGACGCCGTGGCGATCGGTGACCCTGACGCGCACCATCACTTCCGCCGTTGCCGCCCCCGCGCTCGTCCCCACCCCCGGCGCCACGACGGGTCCGGTCGTTTCCACCATCGCCCTGAGACCGCGGACGGAATCCTTGCACTGCATGGGCGTGGTGCAGCCGACGATCGGCAGCAGCGCGCCCAGCACCGTGAGGGGATCGAGCGCGGCACTGCCGGCGCTCATGCACTCTTTGCGGACGTCGATCATCGCTTCGACCTCGGCGTCCGCGCCACCCGTGGTGTTGACGCTGACCTCCCCGCCCGGCCCGCACAACGTGGTCGTCGCGCCATCAGCGGCGGGATCCTCGGCCACCGTCACCCGCGTGGTCAGGGTGGATGCCGCGCCGATGTCGACCGTGGTGCTGCCGACGCCCGTCGTCTGCGCCGCCATGATCGCAGGCACCCCGTCGCACAGGTCGAATTCTACCGGGGTGCCGGCGATGGTCGGGGTAGCCGTGGGGATCGGCGTGGCGACGGTTGGTTCTGGCGTCCCACAAGGGCCCGCCTTGTAGGCGAGCCGGTACGTACCCGAGAGCCCGCCGAAGCTGCCGACCGCCAGTCGGTACGTACCCGCATCGACGGCCGTGAATTCGAACACACTCGGCCCCTGCGGTGTGCCGCAGCCGTCGTCGCCGGACGCCGTGAGCTCATTGAATTCCATGTCAACCGTTTCCGCACACGCGAAGAGCACCGAATCGTAGTTGGTCATTCCACCGCCCACGGCCGGGCACGTCGACAGGCAGACGGTATCGCCCGCGCCCAGGGCAGTCTCGAAGTGGTGCCCACAGCCGGGCGTGCCGCTGCAGTCGCCATCGATAGTCTGAAACATCCCGCTCAATGTGAGCGGCCCGATGTCCACCGTGTCGCTCTCCGCGACGTCGCTGCAGTCCGCATGGCTCGCCGCGGCGCCGCCCCAGGCGATGAGCATGGTGAACGCCATGAGCAGTGCACTGTGCCGTGCTTTGCGGTATCCAGTATAACTATCTAAATGATCAGGTTCTATATGTGTGTCCATTGCTGCGAGATATTACATCACCGCAGGTCGGTCAAATCGAAATCGCCGCGCGACTCAGCCCCCCTGTGCCGACACGGCGCTGCGCTGGACTCGGCCCGAGCGTCGGAGCTAGGGCTGGGGCGCGATGCGCGCCGTACCGTTCCACCCGCTGGTCGCCGGCTGGTTCGCCGACACCTTCGCCGGGCCCACCAGCATCCAGGCCGACGGCTGGGCGCACATCGCCGCCGGGCGCGATACGCTCATCGCCGCCCCCACCGGCTCGGGGAAGACGCTGGCCGCCTTTCTCTGGGCGCTCAACGACCTCACCGAACGCGCCCTGGCCGGCACGCTCGAGGATCGCATCTACGTCGTCTACGTCTCGCCGCTGAAGGCGCTCGGCAACGATGTGCAGAAGAACCTGCAGGCGCCGCTGGCCGGCATCGCCGGGCGCGCCGCCGCGGCCGGTACGCCGCTGCCGGAGATCCGCGTCGCCGTGCGCAGTGGCGACACGCCGGCGCGCGAGCGCGCACTGCACGCCCGGCGGCCGCCGCACGTCCTCATCACCACGCCGGAGTCCCTCTACATCCTGCTCACCGCCGCCGGCAGCCGCGCCCTGCTGCGGCACGCCTCGACGCTGATCCTCGATGAGATTCACGCCGTGGCGCAGGACAAGCGCGGCGCCCACCTCGCCCTCTCGGTCGAGCGCCTCGACCGCCTCTGCGGCGACGGCGTGCAGCGCATCGGCCTCTCGGCGACGCAGAAGCCGGTGCAGGAGGTCGCCCGCCTGCTGGTCGGCGCGGCGCGCTGCGAAGCCGACGGCACGCCGCGCTGCGCCATCGTCGACGCCGGTCATCGCCGCGCCCTGGCACTGCGCATCGAGACACCCGATCGGGAGCTCGGCGCCATCGCCAGCCACGAGCTGCGGGCCGAGATCTACGACCGCATCGCCGCGCTGGTGCGCGCGCACCACACCACCATCGTCTTCGTCAACACCCGCCGCCTGGTCGAGCGCGTCGCTCACGCCCTCGGCGAGCGCCTCGGCGCCGGCGCCGTCGCCGCCCACCACGGCAGCCTGTCGCGCGAGGTCCGCCTGGCGGTCGAAGCGGGACTGAAGTCCGGCGCCGTGCCGGCCGTGGTGGCGACGGCGTCGCTCGAGCTCGGCATCGACGTCGGCTCGGTCGACCTGGTCTGTCACCTCGGCGCTCCGCGCGCCCTCGCGCAGCTGCTGCAACGCGTCGGCCGCTCCGGTCACTCGCTCGGCGCGGTGCCGCAGGGCGTCCTCTTTCCGCTCACCCGCGACGAGCTGGTGCAATCGGCCGCCGCGGTGCGTGCGGTGGAGGCCGGCGAGCTCGACGCGTTGGTGATCCCGGAGAACCCGCGCGACGTGCTGGCGCAGCAACTCGTCGCCATCGCCGCCAGCGAGGAGGAGATCGCGGTCGAGGCGCTGTGGCAGCTGGTGCGCCGCGCCCATCCGTTCCGGCGCCTGCCGCGCCCGACGTTCGACGCCGTGCTCACCATGCTCGGCGACGGCGTGTCCACCCGCCGCGGCCGGCGCAGCGCGCATCTGCACCTCGACCGCGTACACGCCGTGGTGCGCCCGCGCCGCGGCGCCCGACTCATTGCCATCACCTGCGGCGGGGCGATCCCCGACATGGCCGACTACGAGGTGGTGGAGGACGCCAGCGGCGCCCGCCTCGGCACGGTGAACGAAGATTTCGCCATCGAGAGCCTGGCCGGCGACGTCTTTCAGCTCGGCCACCACGCCTGGCGCATCCGCCGCGTCGAGGCCGGCCGCGTGCGCGTGGTCGACGCCACCGGCGCGCCGCCGACCATTCCCTTCTGGGTCGGCGAAGCGCCGGCGCGCACGGCCGAGCTGTCGGCCGCGGTGGCCGAGCTGCGCCGAGCGGTCGCGGCTCGCCTCGACGATCCGGCCGGCGCCGTCGCCTGGCTGCAGGCCCAGGCACGGGTCGACCAGGGCGGCGCCGAACAGCTCGCCGCCTACGTGCGCGAAAGCGTGGCTGTGCTCGGCGCCGTGCCAACGCGCGACACGATCATCGCCGAGCGCTTCTTCGATGAAGCCGGCGGCATGCAGCTCGTCCTGCACGCGCCGTTCGGCGGCCGCATCAATCGCGCCTTCGGCCTCGCGCTGCGCAAGCGCTTCTGCGTCACCTTCGATTTCGAGCTGCAGGCGGCGGCCACCGACGACGGCGTGGTCATCTCGCTCGGCGAGCAGCACAGCTTCGCGCTCGACGGCGTCTTCGGCATGCTGCGCGCCGAGCGCCTCGAGGCCGACCTCATCCAGGCGGCGCTGGCTTCGCCGATGTTCACCAACCGCTGGCGCTGGAACGCGAGCCGCGCGCTGGCATTGACGCGCTTCAGCGGTGGCAAAAAAGTTCCGGTGGCGCTCCAGCGCATGCGCGCGGAGGATTTACTCGCCGCGGTGTTTCCCGAACAGGTGATGTGCCAGGACAACCGCGGCGGCCCGGTGGAGCTGCCTGATCACCCGTTGGTCAAAGAGACCATCGGCGATTGCTTGCATGAAGCGATGGACCTCGACGGACTCAAGGAAATACTTAGCCGCATCGAAACCGGCGCCATCGAAACTCTTGCTATCGATACTCCGGCGCCGTCGCCCATGGCGCATGAGATTCTCAACGCCAATCCCTATGCCTTCTTGGATGACGCGCCGCTCGAAGAGCGACGCGCCCGGGCGGTGTCGCTCCGGCGCAGCGACCCTTGGCTCGGGCGGGAATTCGGCCAGCTCGATCCGGCAGCCATCGCTGCG
>CAYYWP010000255.1:0-5896 GCA_964475125.1 uncultured Binatia bacterium (SeqCode)
GGAGGGTGAGTCGCGTCCGTTCGGCCGTCGCTCACTCTCCTACTCTACCGTTGAAGTTCTTGTCCATTTGAGATCGACTGCGGCCGGCGTCGCGCGCACTGCGTTCACCAGTGGCTGCCGCGATCTTGGGTGATTCCGAGACGCGACGGCCAGCCTCAGGCGTCGGGCCCGCGGGCGAAGCCGAGGGTCATGCCGCCGTCGACGACGATGACCTGACCGGTGATGAAGGCCGCTTCCGGCGACGCCAGCCACAGCGCCGTCGCCGCCACCTCGCTCGTCAGGCCGGGGCGCGCCAGCGGGATCGCCGGCCGCAGTCGTTCGGCGATGTCCGTACCTTCCCACGGCGGGGTGATCACCAGCCCGGGCGCGATGGCGTTGCAGCGCACGCCGGCGGCGCCGAGCTCGACGGCGAGGGCGCGCGTCAATGCATTGAGGGCCGCTTTGCTGGCGCTGTAAAGGCCGCGGCGTGCCACGGCCCAGTGTGCCGCCACCGAGCTGATATTGATGATCGCGCCGCTACCGCGCCCCGCCATGCCGCGCCCGAGCTCGCGCATGAGGATATAGGGGCTCTTGACGTTGACGGCGAAGGCGGCGTCGAGGTCCTGGTCGCGGCTCTCGATCAGCGGCACGACGGCGATGTCGTGGCCGTGCACGGCGGCGTTGTTGACCAAGATGTCGACCGGTTCCGCTCCTCGCGCCAGGGTCAGCGTCTGGGCGGGATCGGCGAGGTCGGCGAGCAACACCCGCGCCTGACCGCCGTGGGCGCGGATCTCGCCCGCCACGCCGTCGAGCGCCTCGGCGCGCCTTCCGCTGAGCAGGACCGCCGCCCCGGCGCGCGCGAAGCGGCGCGCGATCTCGGCGCCGATCCCTTGGCTGGCGCCGGTGATCAACGCCACCTTGCCGGCGAATGTCTGGCTCGCGGTCGTCGCCGCCATCGTCGCTGGTGGGCGGACGTGCAGGGAGTGCGCGCCATCGTCACGCGCGCGGCGTGACGTCGTCGAAGATGACCGTCCCGACCTTGCCGCCGAAGCCGATGAACTTCGCCCCCTGTGGACCGGCTTTGATCTGGTAGCGCGTGTTGGCCTCATGGATGACCACGTCGCCGGCGCGGAAGGTCTGCCCGTCGCTCCAGCTCAGCTCGCCTTCGATGATGTACACGACCTCGTCCCCGTCATGCAGGTGGTCCGGGCTGATCCAGCCGGGCTCGGCGACGGCGAGGGTGCAGAGCTTGCCGTCGCGCTCGGGGGTGAGGAACTCCTGCAAGCGCAGCTTGGCGAACGAGGTGGTGATCGGTGTCTGTGTTCCCGGCTTGCCGATGATGGCCATGTGCGTGCTCCTTTCAGTCCGACCGGTTGCGAAGCGGGGTCCGACGGTGCGGCGCCCGCCAGGTTCGCGGCGTGGCCGGGCGCCGTTTCACCGCCCGCTGCGCGCCTGGGCGTCGCGCCAGGCGATCAGCTCGCGCAACGGGCCGAGGTCGTAGGCGGGGCCATCCACGCCCATGATGAGGAGCGTGGCGCCGGCGGCGACGCAGGGGGCCGCATCCTCGACCCGGTTGTCGAACGGCAGGCTGATCGAGCGCTCGATGGCGCTCGGATCGCGGCCGAGGGTGGCGCACCAGTGATCCAAGCGCGCGTTGGTCGCCGCCCAGTCCGCCGGGGTGCCGAACTGATGCCAGATGTCGGCATGCTCGGCGACCAGGCGCAGCGCCACCTTCGGCCCCGTCCCCGGAATGAGCAGGGGAATAGAGCGGGTGGGAGGCGGATCGCCCTTGGCGAGCCGCGCCTTGATCAGCGGCACGGCGGCGGCGAGGGCGCGAATGCGCGTCGCGGCGGTGCCGTACTCGTAGCCGAACTCGCGATAGTCCATCTCGAACCAGCCGGCGCCGATGCCGAGGATCAGCCGGCCGCCCGAGATGTGGTCGACGGTGCGCGCCATGTCGGCGAGCAACTGCGGGTTACGGTAGGAGTTGCAGGTGACCAGCACGCCGATCTCGGCCCGCTTGGTCACTTCCGCCATCGCCGCCAGCAGCGTCCAGGCCTCGAAGTGTTTGCCTTCGCTGACGCCCATGATCGGGAAGAAGTGATCCCAGAGAAAAATCGCCTCGACGCCCAGCTCATCCGCTGCCGCCCAGGCGCGGCGCAACTGGGCGTAGTCGGCCCGCTGCGGCCAGGTCTGCAACGCGATACGAATCCCTTTCATCCTCGCTCCTCGAGGGGGGTCGCCCAGTACGGGATGCCCGATCCCGCCTTTTCTGTCACGCGTGATGGCTGATTTGACCGCCTGCGAGCGGCGTCGCTATCTTCTGCCCTTATCGCTCGCAGACGGTCTCGAGTCCATCACACCATGTCCCAGGCGCGGCTGCGCATCGGCATCGACACCGGCGGCACGTTCACCGACATCGTGGCGGTGGACGGGGCGAGCGGGCGCATCGCGGTCACCAAGGTTCCGAGCACGCCCGCCAATCCGGCCCTCGCCCTGGTCGGCGGGGTCGAGCGGATCCTGCGCCAGAACGGCTCCTCGGCCTCCGACCTGACGGCCCTGGTGCACGGCACCACGGTGGCGACCAACGCGCTGCTGCAGGGCGAAATCGACTCCCTCGGGCTGGTGGTCACGGCGGGCTTTCGCCACCTGCTCGAGATCGCGCGCCAGTCGGTGCCGGAGGGCTACGGCAACTCGTACTTCTGGGTCAAGCCCGAGCGCATCGTGCCGGTCGAGCTGGTGCGCGAGGTCGGTGGACGGCTCGACTGCCGCGGCGCCGAGCTGCGCCCGCTCGATGAGGAGAGCGTGCGCCGGGCGGCGCGCTACTTTCGCGCCGGCGCGATTCGCGCCGTCGGCGTCTGCCTCATCCACTCGTACGCCAACGACCGCCATGAGCGGCGGGTGCGCGAGCTGTTCGACGAGGAATACCCGGCCTGCGCGGTATCGCTGTCGTGCGAGGTGTTGCCCGAGTACCGCGAGTACGAGCGCGCCATGACGACGTTGGTCGACGCCTTCGTCAAGCCGCACATGGGCGCTTACCTGCGGCGCATCGACGACGAGCTCGGCGGCGAGCTGCGCGACAAGCCGTTCCTGGTCATGCAGTCGTCCGGCGGCGTGCTGTCGCGCCGGCAGGTGGTACACAAGCCGATCACCACGGCGCTCTCGGGCCCCGCCGCCGGTGCGCTGGGCGCGGCGGTGATCGCCGAGCTGGCCGGCTTCGCGGACGTCGTCACGCTCGATGCCGGCGGCACCTCGACCGACCTCTGCCTGATCGAGGCCGGCGCGCCGAAGCTGACCAACAGCGGCGCAGTGGGGCCGTTCCCGGTGCGCATTCCGATGCTCGACGTGAAGACCGTCGGCACGGGCGGCGGCTCGATCGCCTGGATCAGCCGCGAAGGGCAGCTGCGGGTGGGGCCGAAGAGCGCCGGCGCGGCGCCCGGTCCGATGTGCTACCCGCACGGCGGCAGCGCGCCGACGCTGACCGACGCCAACCTGGTGCTCGGCCGCCTCCCGCCGGCGCTGATCGGCGGTGGCATCGCGCTCGATGCGGGGCGGGCGCGGGCTGGCCTCGCCGAGCTCGGCGCGCGCCTCGGCGCCGGGCTCTCGGCCGAGCGACTGGCCGAGGGCATCATCGAGATCGCGAACTGGAACCAGGCCAACTGCATCCGGCAGATGACCATCCAGCGCGGCATCGACGTGCGCCGCTTCGCGCTGTTGTCGTTCGGCGGCTCGGGCCCGGCGCAGTCGCCGGCGGTGATGGAGCTGCTCGGCATGCAGGCCTGCCTGGTGCCGCCCGATCCGGGCAATCTCTCCGCCTTCGGCCTGCTGGCGGTCGACTGGCGGACCGACCACATCGCCACCCGGGTCATGCACGAGGACGGGCTCGACCCCGGCCGCTTGCGCGCCATCTACGCCGAGCTCGAGGCGGCGGCCGAGGCGACCTTGCGGCGCGACGGCATCGAGCCGGCCAGGATTCGGCTCGTGCGCGAGGCCGACGTGCGCTACGTCGGCCAGTCGATGGAAGTGCGCGTGCCGGCGCCGGCCGGACCCATCGGGGCGGCCTTCGCTCCCGCCCTAATCGACGCCTTCCACGCCGCGCACGAGAAGGCCTTCGGCTATGGCTACCGCGGCCGGCAGAAGGTCGAGCTGGTCAACTGCTGCGTCTCCGGCTTCGGCCTCATCGAGCGCCCGGTGCTGCCCTTGCGCGCCACGGCCGGCGCGGCGGCAGCGCCGCGCACGGCGCGGCCGGTGTTCTTCGCCGGCGCCTTTCGCGCCACGCCGATCTTCGATCGCCAGGCGCTGCCGGCGGCCGCGCACATCACCGGTCCGGCGGTGATCGAAGAGTTCGGCTCTACGACGGTGGTGTTTCCCGGCCAGACCCTGGCGGTCGATCCGCACGGCATCATGATCGTGCGCAAGGCGGACGCGCCGTTGACCCGTGAGGTTCCCGCATGAACGCCGACCGCCGCGCCCGCACGCCATGACCGCGATGCCGCACCCGGCGCCGCGCGCCGTCGACCCGGTCGTGCTGGAGATCGTCCAGGGCACGCTCAACTCGATCGAGGCCGAGATCGAATACGCCATCGAGCGCACGGCGCGCTCGCCGATGATTCGCGAGGCGCACGATTATCGCGTCGGCTTGTTCGATCGCCGGTGCCGCAAGCTCACCGGGCGCTCGTATTCGGCCATGCCCAATGCGGTGGTGCGCGACTATCCGGTGGAGACGATGCGGCCGGGCGATGCCTATCTGATGAACGACACTTATCTCACCGAGGGGTCGATCGGGCATCTCCCCGACATCTGTTCGACCGTACCGGTGTTCCACGACGGCGAGGTGGTGGCGTTCATCCAGGCCTTCGGCCATCACGACGACATCGGCGGCCGCGTGCCGGGCTCGATGCCGGGCAGCGCCGTGACGGTCTTCGACGAGGGCCTCGCCATCCCGCCGATTCGCATCCATCGCGCTGGGGTGCGCAACGACGAGGCCTTCGCCATCATCCGCCGCAACACGCGCGTGCCCGACATGCTCGAGGCCGACCTCGACAGCGAGATCGAGGCCATTCGCATGGGGGCGCGGCGCATGGAGGAGCTGTTCGCGCGCTTCGGGCGCGAGACCGTCGAGGCCTGCTTCCAGGCCTTGCTCGAGCGCTGCCGCGACATCTATCGCCATGAGCTGCTGCCGAAGATTCCCGATGGCGAGTTTGCCTGGCACGACTTCGTCGAGCACGGCCAGGCGGCCGAGCCGACGCTGCACAAGCTGGCGCTGCGCCTGATCAAGCGCGGCGATCGCATTACGCTGGACTTCCGCGGCACCGCGCCGCAATCGGCCGGCCCGCTCAACTGGCCGGCCGACTACGCCGACGGCCGCTTTCTCATCAAGTGGATCGCGCCGGTGCTGCGCAACCTCGCCGACACGCCGGAGCGGGCGGCGGAGATCCACGTCAACGAAGGCGTGTGCGAAGTCTTCGACGTCGTCTTCCCGCCCAAGGGCACGCTGATCACGCCGGTATGGCCGGCGGCGACCAACGCCCGCTCGTTCGTATTATTGCGCTCGCTCGGCCTGCTCGCCGGTGTCGTCGCCCACGCCACCGGCGGGCGCATGCCGGCCGACCAGGAGACGATCCGCTACACCGGCTTCTACGGCACCGATCTCAACGGCCGGCCGTTTCTGTCGCGCGAGGTCATCGGCGGCGGCTCGGGCGGGCGCTGGTACGCCGACGGCAACGATGCCATCCACATCGTACCCGACTCGCGCAACCAGCCGGCCGAGTTCACCGAGCATCGCTTCCCGGTCATCGTCGAGAAGCTCGGCCTCAGCGCCGACTCGGGCGGCGCCGGCCAGCGCCGCGGCGGCCTCGGCTACGACAAGCAGTACCGCGTGCTGGTCGACTGCCACACCATCGTCACCGCCGACCGC
>CAYYWP010000256.1:0-2235 GCA_964475125.1 uncultured Binatia bacterium (SeqCode)
TTCTGCGCGGCTGCCGCGCGGGGCCCCGACTTCTGGCGACCATCGGACGCGACGCAACCGGGCTCCTTTCGCAGAGCTGACCCACACCGCGCTGGCGCGATCGCCCGTCCGCGCGAGTTGAACGACTTGAAACTACGTCCCCTAGCGCGTCAGGCCGACGAGGACGCCGCCGGCGACGATGAGGACGGCGGCGACGACGATGCGCGCGCCGATGGCGTCGGCGGCGCGTCCGAGCACGAGCGCGGCGACGACCACGGCCCACAGCGATTCGGTGGCCGCCAGGGGCGCGACGACGGTGACGCGGCCGCGGTCGTACGCCTCGAGAATCATGATGTACGAGGTGCCGCAGATCACTCCCGCCGGCAGGAAGGCGCGCGCCAGCATCGGCACCTGGGCGAGGTGGAAACGCCCGCGCAGGATGGCGAAGAGCGTCGAGGTGACCACCCCGCCCATGCCGAGGGTGACGACGGCGGCGAGAGCCGGAGACGCCTCGGTTCCGTGCCCGGCCCAGTGCATGACGATGCCGACGAGGGCGAACAGGGCGGAGCAGAGCCCGGCGAGGACGAGCCCGATCGGCCGGTAGGCGGCGGGGCGACCGGGCTCCCACGCCAGCGCCATGGTGCCGATGACGATCAGCGCCGTGGCGATGCCCAGGCCGAGCGACAAGCGCTCGCCGAGCAACACGATGGCCAGCAGCGCCGCCAGCACGGGGGAGGTGCCGATGATGATGCCGGTGCGCGAGGCGCCCGCGTCTCGCACGGCGCTGACGTAGAGGATTTGCGAAGCGCCGGGGGCGACCGCCCCGGCGACGAGAAAGCGCCAGAGCCCTTCGGTCTGGCCGAAGTCGGCGAATAGCAGCGCGGCGATCACCGCGGTGAGAAAGGCGATGGCGGTGATGACCACGGCCCCCATCTCCGCGTCGCCGCGCCGCAGGCCGACGCGGATAGCCACGGCCAGTGTGCCGAACAGCACCGCGGTCAGAATGGCGAAGAGGATGTCCACGTGAGCGGTATGCCGCCGGGAGCCCTAGCATGCTTGCTCGCGGACCCCAAACTACCGCCGCACCGCTGTGCGGCGGAGGAGATCGGGACGGCTTGACAATCGCCGTCTCGGCGCGCCTCTCCTGCGGCAGGGGCGCGGCCGCTACGGTCGAGCCGATGGAGGGATGACGTGCTGTCGGTGTTCTCGTCTCCATCTCGTTATACGCAAGGCAAAGACGCCACCGCGCAGCTCGGCGCGGAAATGAGTCGCATCGGCTTGCAGGGGCCGGCGCTGATCGTGGCCAGCCGCTCGGTGATCCCGCTGTTGCGCGACGCGTGGTCGGCGTCGCTCGCCGGCGCTGGGATCGCCTTCGACGTCCACACGTTCGGTGGCGAGTGCAGCCAAGAGGAAATCGAGCGCGTGATGGACGGGGCGCGCCGTTTGCACGCCCGCACCATCATCGGCGCCGGCGGCGGCAAGGTGCTCGACACCGCCCGCGCGGCGGCCGACGGATTGCGCTTGCCGGTCGTCAACTGCCCGACGGTCGCCTCCAGCGACGCGCCGTGCAGCGCCCTTTCCGTGGTCTATACGAGCGCTGGAGAGTTTCAGGAATATCGCATCTACGGCCGCAACCCGGATCTGGTTCTGGTCGATACGCAGGTGATTGCGCGGAGCCCGGCGCGCCTCCTGGTCGCCGGCATGGGGGATGCGCTGGCGACCGTCTTCGAAGCGCGCACCTGTGTCGCCGGGGGCGTGAAGAACATGCGCGGCGGCGCCTCGACGCGCAGTGCCCTGGCGCTGGCCGAGCTGTGCTACGAGACGCTGCTGCGCGACGGCGCCGCCGCCTGCACGGCGCTGCAAGAGCGTGCCGTCACCCCGGCGCTGGAACGCCTGGTCGAGGCCAATACCCTGCTGTCCGGATTGGGCTTCGAGTCGTCCGGTCTGGCGGCGGCGCACGCGGTGCACAACGGCCTCACCGCGGCCGCCGCCACGCACCCGTTCTTGCACGGCGAGAAGGTCGCCTTCGGCACGCTGGTGCAACTGGTGCTGGAAGCGCAACCGCAGGGGCTGATCGACGAGGTGCTCGGATTCGCCACGCAGGTGAGGCTGCCGGTCTGCCTGGCTGAGATCGGCTTGCGAGACGCGGACGCCGGCGCGCTGGAGCGAATCGCCACGCGGGCCACGGCAGCCGGGGAAACCATCCACAACGAGCCGTTTCAGGTCGACGCCGCCATGGTGGTCGACGCGATGCGC
>CAYYWP010000256.1:2335-5878 GCA_964475125.1 uncultured Binatia bacterium (SeqCode)
GCGGGCACAGGTCCCGCGGCTACAGCTCGTGGCGAAGTTTCGCCACCCAGGGCGCTCGTCGCGAAGCTCTGTGGTTCGGCTGGTCCTGGACCGGTACCGGCCATCGCGCTAGAGCCAGCACGGGCCGTGTGAGATCCGCAGGGGAGGAGCGAACGTGGCACACGACGTGATCCTGAAGAATGCTCTGGTGGTCACTCCCGGCGGGGTGATCCACGGCGGGGTGGCGATCGCGGGCGAGGAGATCGTCGCCGTGGCGGCGACCTCGCAGCTCGGCGCCGCCCGGCGCGAGATCGACTGCGACGGCAAGATCATCCTGCCGGGGTGCTTCGATCCGCACGTCCACTTCGGCGTCGGCGATCGCTTCGGCGACGAGACGATGGTCGAGGATTTTCTGCACGATACCAAGGACTGCCTGATCGGCGGGGTGACGACGATCGCCACCACCACGCTGTTCGGCGCCGAGCCGCTGGCCGAGCTGTTCCAGCGCGCCTTGCGCTGTGCCGCCGACCATTCCTGGTGCGACTACAAGATCACCACCGTCGTCAGCACCGCTGAACAGGTGCGCGAGATCCCCACCATCGCCGCCGCCGGCGGGGTCTCGCACAAGTTCTTCACCGGTTATGCCGGCGAACAGGCCAAGGCCTTCGGCATGAATCCGGAGGGGATCACGACCGATCTGTTCCACGCCGCCTGCGAAACCCTGGCCCGCTGCGGCCCGCCGACCTTCCCGGCCATCCACGCCGAGGATCCCTACGTGCGCGGCGTGCTGGTCGACCGCCTGCGCCGCATGGGGCGCGTCGACAAGCTGGTGGCGTGGGCGGAATCAAGCCCGGAGTGGGCCGAGAGCCTGCAGGTCTACACCTACGGGCTGATCGCCCACGCGCTCGGCGTGCCGCTCTACCCGGTGCACATTCACGCCGCCCACACCGTGGACACCCTGAAGCGCCTGCACGCCGAGGGCCTGAACCTCATCGGCGAAACCGTCTCCTGCTTTCTCCTCACCACCGCCCACGAGATGGATGCGAAGGGCATGGGCGCGCGCGCCAAGATTCAGCCCCCGATCCGCTTCGAGCGCGACCGCGAGCGGCTGTGGCAGGGCCTCCGCGAGGGCACGATCAGCATCGTCGGCACCGACAGCACCCCGTACACCGCCCAGTACAAGGAGTCGGTGGATTTCTGGGACTGCCGCGTCGGCGTCAACCTGCAGATGGCCGATACGCTGCCGCTGCTGTTCGACGAAGGCGTCAACAAGGGCCGCATCGACCTGGTGACGCTGGCCAAGGTGCTGGCCGAGAACGCCGCCAAGACGTACGGCATCTACCCGGAGAAGGGCGCCGTGGCGGTGGGCAGCGACGCCGACCTGGTGGTGCTCGATCCGGAGAAGGAAGTGAACCTCGGCCTCGGGCGCATGCGCAGTCGGGCCGACTACTCGCTGTGGGAGGGCAGGCGCGTGCGCGGCATCCCGGTGATGACCTTCCTGCGCGGCGAGCTGGTGATGCAGGACGGTGAGGTGGTCGGCACGCGACCACGCGGCCAATTTGTCGGCCAGGTGATCAAGCCGCGCGGGATGCACTGAGCACGGGTTCGGGGGACAGGAAGTCAAGCCGGCGAATCGGAAGGCCGAGACGACCACCTGACCTCACCCGCCGGTGGGCGCCACCGAGAGGTCACGCCGTACCGCGCCGCGAAAGAAGCGCACCATCCAGCCCGGATGGGCGTCCGAAAGGGCGAACGACAGCGTGATGTGCAGGTACGACCAGAACAGGAACTGCTCGCTGTAGGTGTGCATGGCCACGCGCGTCGCCGACGGCCCGAGCGGCGACAGCAGCACGGCCACACCGGTGATCGCCACGGATAGCGCGGCGTACTGGAGCAGCCCGCCCCGGCCGTGGCGCCGCCGAATGCGATCGATGGGTACCAGCGCCCACAGCATAAAGTGGTAGAGCACGACCTCGAGGAAGGTGAGACGGGCGAACAGCGACAGGGCGACGAGCGCGGCAGAGGCCGCTTCCGGCGCGCACAACTCGAGCCGCTGGCGACTCGACGTCGCTACGCCCGTGTACCTGATGGCCCAGGCGAGCAGACCCGCGGCGGCGGCGAAGGCGATCCAGGTCAGCTGCGGATCGATCCCCACCATCTCGCGTGCCCACCGCAGCGCCGTCAGGTACGCGGCGGCGTGAAACGCCGCCGCCGCCGCATTCAGTCGTCCCAGCGCAGCGGGCGGCCCGGCTGCGGGCCGCCGAAGGTAGGCTTCGTTCAGCGCGTGGTGCAGGCCGAAATAGAGAAACAAGGGGAAGTCGGTTTGATAGAGCGTCGCGGCCAACAGCCCGAGTCCGAGGAGTAGCAGCATCTGACTCGGCGCTGCGAGCACCTGCCGCCTCTGCTCGTTCGAGTAGCGCAGCGCGAGCAGGTAGTGGCCGAATCCCACCGCGTAGGTCACCCACGTGAACGTCGACGGGGCGTGTCGCCAGGCGACGGACACGCCGGCGGTCGCCACGATGCATGCCAGCCGGATAGCGAGCGCTGGCGGCAGCACCGGAAACTCGCTCGCCGCGCTGGCGGCGTTGCGATCTGCGCATGCGGCGAAGCCCGAACGCTCCGGCTCCCAACTAAGAGAAGCGCGCCCAACCCCGTCGCCAGCGCGGACAGAGCGGGCGCTGGCGCGGACTGATCGAGCGGGTAGCACCCGGCCACGATCCACGAGCCGGGGTCGACCTCGGTGCCCGGCCGGCAGTCTTCACCCTCGGCAAACCCGAAGGCAATTGCCAGCTGAGCGGCGTTCTTGTTGCCGGTGTCCGGCGCCGTATCCATATGCATCGCCGAGTCGGTCTCGCCCGGGCTCAGCGGGTCGAATGCACAAAACCCGATGACTCCGTTCGCATTGTTGTTGACGATCGTCTGACACGCTCCCGCCTGCTGTGGTTCATGGGCCTGCTGGATCGCCGCGTGGGCGCGCTCGCTCAACGTCTGCGCCACCTCCGGCCCGAACGCTTCCTCGAAACGCGCCCGCAGGCAGAGTTCGTCGCTACACTCGCTCACCGTCAAATCCCGGCAGAAGGCCTGTGCGTCGCCCGAGCCCATGATCGGATTGAAGCCGACGAAGAGCGCGAACACGCCGACAGCGTCCGGAAACGGCGGAGGCAAGTCGACCATTTCCTCGGTCGTCTCGCATGGCGTGTCGTTGCGCACCGTCAACGTCCACTTGACGGACTGTCCCGGATCGGCCGGATTGGGAACGGCGGAGAGGTTGAGCGTCAGTCCCTCGACGAAGCCCAGGGAGACCTTGTTCTCGGGGCGACAGTAGGCGGCAATTCCGTCCCAGTGCCGCTCGATCAGCTTGCCGAACTCCTCG
Organism: uncultured Binatia bacterium (SeqCode); assembly: GCA_964475125.1. Lineage (GTDB taxonomy): Bacteria > Desulfobacterota > Binatia > HRBIN30 > CADEER01 > CAYYWP01. Next base: position 5,688 of record CAYYWP010000256.1, read on the forward strand.
TACGGCTTGAGCCGCTGCCACTTCAGCGCCGCTCTCCAGTTCTCGAAGAAGCGCCGCGCCCAGCCTTCGCGGCGGTAATCCCACAGCTGGCCGAAGGACTCCTTGAGCAGGTAGGCGGTGTGCAGTCGCTTGTTGGCCGCCAACAACTGCTTGAGAGCGCGGCGGCCGTCGAGCGTCAGGTTCTCCCGGTG
>CAYYWP010000257.1:0-5845 GCA_964475125.1 uncultured Binatia bacterium (SeqCode)
TCGCGCCGCCGAGGCGCTGCGGCATGCCGAGGCCGAGGGCTACCTCGCGGTCGAGTGCGACGCCACCGAGGACGCGGCTTCAAGCAGTCCGGCTTCGGGCGCGACAAGTCGCTGCACGCGATGGACAAGTACACCGAGCTGAAGGCCGTGTGGATCAATCTCGCTCACTAGGGATCGCGACGGGAGGGCACATGGTCATTGCGACGCCGATTCATCCAGGCACGGTCGATTGGTCCGGCGACAATCCGGGCATCTATCTCCGCCGCGCCGCCGACGAGCCGTTCTGCTCGCTCGCCGTCTACTTTCGCATCGTCCTGTCGCCGCACGGCAAGGGCCATGTGATGCTGCTGTTCGCCGATCCCACCCGCGCCGGCGGCTATCCCGAGGTGGCCAATGTCTGCGTCGCCGACAACCCGCGCCTGGCGCGCTACCTGGTGGCGAACTTCGTGACTCGGTTCGGCGCCTTCCGCGACGCCGCGGCCTTCAGCGGCCTCAAATACCTGGCCCTCACCGGGATCAGCGAAGGCGGCGACAACCGCCGGAACCACGTCCAGGTCATTCGGGCCAAGGGCCTCAGGGTAGCGCTGGAATGGAAGAAGCTCGGCGCCGAGTTCGCGGTCGATCTGCCGCCCGACAAATCGGCCACCGGCGCGCACGAGATGTATAGTTGCTTCCGCGAGGCGCACGACGCGTCGATCACGGTGAACGGCCGCACGCTGCGCGGGAAGCCCTTTCCGCGCGACTTCAACGGGCGGCCGACCAGCTCGGCCTTTCTCGCCTTCTCCGAAACCTGGGTGAAGGCGTAAGGCCGCGCCTGCTATCTAACCTCGATCGGACGAAGAGTTTCAGCGCCGAGACGCCGAGAGGCGGAGAGAACGGCCTGATGGTGCACCGTCGGACTCATATGCCAGCGGCATCCACACTGGGCTTCGGGATCTCCACCGCCGCGTATTCTGCCCATAGGTCTCCGCGTCTCTGCGCCTCAGCGGTGAAGTATTTTCTTCACCTTCGAGTCCTGTGACGCCGGTCATTCGCGCCCGCCTGTGCGTGCTCGCGGCCACGGCGCTGTTCTCCACCGGCGGTGCGGGGGTCAAGCTCTGCAGCCTGAGCCCGAGTCAGCTGGTGAGCCTGCGCTGCGGCATCGGCGGGCTGCTGTTGCTGCTGCTCCTGCGGCCGAACTGGCGCGAGGTCGACTGGCGCGCCTGGTTGCCGGGGATCGCGCTCGGCGGCACCCTGACCCTGTTCGTCTTCAGCAGTCGGCTGACGACCGCCGCCAGTGCCATCCTGTTGCAGGCGACCGCGCCGCTGTGGGTGCTGTTGCTCGGCCCCTGGCTCCTGGGTGAGCACAGCCGCCGCAGCGACTGGGCCGTGATGGCGGCGATGGCGGTCGGGCTGATCATGGTGTGCCTCGGCGCCGCGCCGGCGCAGGCCAGCGCTCCGCACCCCCTGCAGGGGAATCTGCTCGCCGTCGTTTCCGGCCTGACCTGGGGGCTGACGACGATCGGGTTGCGCCGCGCCCTGCGCTCCGGCGACGGCGCCGAGGGGGCGGTGGTCATCATCGGCAACTTCGTCGCCGTCGGCATCAGTCTGCCGATGGCGCTGCCGTTCGGTCCGATCCAGCCGGCGGATTGGGCCGTGGTCGGCTTTCTCGGCGTGTTCCAGATCGCCGTGCCGTACCTGTTCTTCTTCATCGGGTTGCGCCATCTGCGGGCCTTCGAGGGGGTGCTGCTGATGCTGCTCGAGCCGGTGCTGAGCGCGATCTGGACGGCGCTCATCCACGGTGAGCGACCGGGGTGGTGGCCGGTGGCCGGTGGCGCCATCATCCTCGCCGCGACGGTGTGGAACGCCACCCGGCCAGCCACCGAGACCGCGCCCGCCGCCCTGGCCGCCGCACGGCGCTGAGGCTACGACTCGCGGCATGCGGCGTCGTTCCCCGCTGTTGGTTGCCGGCGTCGCGCTCGGTGCGGTGCTGACCACGGGCGTGGTCGGCTACATGACGATCACCGGCATGGGCTTCACCGACGCGCTCTACATGACGGTGACGACGGTAAGCACGGTCGGCTTTCGCGAAGTGGTGCCGCTCGGACCCGCCGGCCAGTGGTTCACCATGGCGCTGCTGGTCGGCAGTATCGGCATCGTCTTTTACAGCGCGAGCCTGGTGGCGCGCGATCTGATCGAAGGGGAGCTGCAACGCGGCTTCGGGAGGCGAAAGGTGCAGCGACAGATCGGACAGCTGGCGGATCACGTCATCGTCTGCGGCTTCGGGCGCATGGGCCGGATGCTCTGCAAGGAGCTGGCGGTGAAGCCGGCGCCGTTCGTCATCATCGATCGCGCCGCCGAGGCGCTGCGGCATGCCGAGGCCGAGGGCTACCTCGCGGTCGAGTGCGACGCCACCGAGGACGCGGCTTCAAGCAGTCCGGCTTCGGGCGCGACAAGTCGCTGCACGCGATGGACAAGTACACCGAGCTGAAGGCCGTGTGGATCAATCCCGCTGAGTAGCGCCACCGAGAAAAGGGGGACATGGCCACCGCGGCGCTGTTTCATCCGGGGACGGTCGACTGGTCCGGCGACAATCCGGGCATCTATCTGCGGCGCGCCGCCGCGGGGAGAGCCGGTCTCGAACTAGGGCACTGGCCCGAGTGTCCTACTGAGGACAGTACCGAGGCTGCGCCGGCGCTTGACAGCCCTGCGCTGCAACCGCAATCCTGCGCGGCAGCGGAGTGCGCAGGACGCATGCTCGCGCCCCGAGAGTACGGCGACCTCGATTGGGTCCAAGCGAGTCCGGTCTACCTCGTCCGTGAACCGGAGGAACGCTACCGGAGCGCGGCGAAGCCGCGGCTGCTGGATCGGGTGCGCGACGCGCTGCGCGCCCGCCACTACAGCGCGCGGACTGAAGAGGCGTACGTCGGATGGATTCGCCGCTATATTCTCTTCCATCGCAAGCGCCATCCGGCCGAGATGGGGGCTGCCGAGATCACCCGGTTCCTGACCTGGCTCGCCGTCGAGCGCCGCGTCAGTGCCTCGACGCAGAACCAGGCCCTCGCGGCGCTGCTCTTTCTATACCAGCGCCTCCTCGGCCATGGGCCGGGGCAGCTCGATGGCGTGGTGCGAGCGAAGCGCCCCCACCGGCTGCCCGTGGTGCTCACGCAGGCCGAGGTCCAGGCGTTGCTGGCGCAGCTCGAGGAGGTTCCGTGGATCGTGGCCATGATTCTCTACGGATCGGGACTCCGCCTGGGCGAGTGCCTACGGCTGCGCGTGAAAGACATCGACTTCGCGCGGGGTGAGATCCTGGTGCGGGAAGGCAAGGGTGCGCGCGACCGGGTCACGATGCTCGCGCTGGCGGTCGACGCTCCGCTGCGCGCGCACCTCGAGTGGGTACACTGCCTGCACGAGCGCGACCTGCGCGCCGGGTTCGGCCGGGTCCAGATGCCGGAGGCGCTGGCGCGGAAGTACCCCGCAGCCCCCCGGGAATGGGGCTGGCAGTGGGTGTTCCCAGCTGCCAGGATGTGCACCGACCCGCGTTTCGGCCCGCCGCAGCGCTTCCACCTCCACGAAACCGTGCCGCAGCGGGCGATTCGCCAGGCCCGGCTTCGCGCCGGCATCGCCAAGCCCATCGGGCCTCACACCTTGCGTCACTGTTTCGCCACGCACCTCCTGGAAGCCGGCTACGACATTCGAACCGTCCAGGAGCTGCTCGGCCATCGCGACGTGTCCACGACGATGATCTACACCCACGTCCTCAACCGCGGCGGCCGCGGCGTCCAGAGCCCGGCCGACCGGCTCGGGCGCCATCCCGCGTCCCGGCGCTAGCCAGCGAGCCCCGCCGCCTAACACACCGCCCACGATGGACTCACCAACACGACAACCGAGCGAGAACAAAGCGGAATGGCACCGCGCGGCGCCGCCACCCGGACCGGCGAACCGAGCAACCACTGCTGGGATCGGCGATTTGGTTCGGTCGCCGAATTGTCGTTAGGCCGACTCGCCCGCTGTCATGTATTCCGTAGATTCCAAAGACACAGTAACCGAGCTTACCGATGTGCCCCAGTCGTCGGTCGGTGCTCCTTGTCCGATGGTTCTCTGCGGTGAGCACCACCTGCATCTTGCTTACTACCTTCAGGACACGCCGCCAGGCTGGGATGGCACGACGGTTCGCGTCGTAGGCGAGAGCACGAGCGGCGAGCCAGTCGCACTCGTCGAGTTCACGCACGCCGTCGCTCACATGTTCGGCCCTCCCAACGACGAGGCGTTCAGCGGGCATCCGTTGGCATCGCGTGGCGTTGGCCCGTATCGCGTCCACGAGGTCCACCACTCGTCGTGGATTAGGCGCTTGGAGCGCATGAACGCCGTGCATCCATGTCACCGTCCAGAGCATTTTGCCCGCTATCGTCACTACATCTTCGCTTTCCACGACACGACGTTCGAGTGCATTGCCGAGGCGTTCAGTGTCACCGTCCACACCGGGAGTGTGGCGGAGGTTTTGGAGCGAGCATTCAGAGAGGTTTCGACATGACCCGTCGGCCTAACCATGCGCTGCAGCGAACGGCCTCTCCGCCGTCCCTTCGAGCGTCGCGGGAGTTCGCGAGCGCGCCGTGCGCTCCACCCGCCCCGCCGAGGCCGTCGCTGAGCTTGGGTCGTTAGACGCTGCACGAGGGCCCTGTGACACGATTCGAGTTGGCGACTCTGCTCAACTACGACGACGACGCACTCGTCGCAGAAATCCGTCGTGTTGTCGAGATCCTGCCAGCGGGGCCGGTCACTCGGAAGGCCTTCGATCAGGTGTCGCGGGTGTCGTCGTCCAATCTCGTTCGGCGACTCGGAGGGTGGCGGCAGGCGCTGGAGCGGGCTGGTGTCGGTGAGCGCTACTTCGGTCGACGCGTCACCACGAAGATGCGAGCGCAGACAACGCGCGCTCTCGCTGACGACGAGCTGATCCAAGAACTCCGCCGTGTCGCTGTCGCGCTCAAGAGCGACACCCTGACCATGGATCAGTTCAGCCGAGCCTCTGACAGAGCCAACGCGGCGGGAATCAAGAGACGGTTCGGGTCGTGGAAGGCGGCGCTTCAGCGTGCCGGGCTGACTCTGTCGGCGCGCGGTCGCCGATACTCCGATGACGAGTACTTGGACAACGTCCTTGTCGTATGGACGCATTACGGGCGGCAGCCCAAATACCGCGAGATGGACGAGCCTCCTTCTTCCATCCCGGCCGGGGCCTACGAAGCGAAGTTCGGCGGTTGGCGTCGCGCGTTGGGTGCGTTCGTTGAGCGCGTCAACGCTGATCGAGAAATGCGTTCATCGAGCAGTGCGCCTCCGCTACCGCCCCAGGCGGCATCTCGCCCCGGGGCATCATCCAGGCCTCGGACGCGAACAATCTCTCTTGGTCTGCGGTACGACGTGCTTCGCCGGGACAAGTTCAAGTGTGTTCTCTGCGGTGCAAGTCCCGCGATCACACCGACCTGTCAGCTTCACATCGATCACATCGCGGCGTTCGCGCGGGGTGGGACAACGGAGGAAGCCAATCTCCGCACCTTGTGCTCACACTGTAACGTCGGGAAGGGCGACAAGGTTGAAGAAAGCAGCGTCTAACAACGCCGTGCAGCGGACGGCGCTGCGCGCCGCCGCTGACGGCGAGCGTTAGACGACGAGGGTCGGTGTGCGAGCAATGACAACCAGAGGGTTCGCGCTCGCGATGATGGTGTTGATCGTTGCCAAGGAGACCGTCGCCAGCGCGACCGTGCCATTGGCCTGCCCGTCCGGAGCGAAGCTGGAGACCCTCGATGGTGAGCGTGGGAGGTATAGCTGAAAGTTGTGGATTGGCGGGAATGAGAAGGGCGGCGTAACCTTC
>CAYYWP010000258.1:0-5823 GCA_964475125.1 uncultured Binatia bacterium (SeqCode)
ACCGCGCCGATGGTGTCGGAGAAGGACGAGCGCGCGCCGACTCTGGCCGAGTGGCTGGCCGACAGCCGCTCGCGGCACTTTCACTTTCCCTGAGCGCGGCGGGCGGGGCGATGCGCGGCGCGGGGCGCGGCTGGGGCGGCGACGCGCTGGCGCTGGCGATCCTGGCGCTGCTCGCGGTCGGCTACGTCGCCGCCGTGGTGGTGCCGCGCGCCCGGGCCCCGGAGGGGATCCCGCACTTCGACACCTACGCCTACTTCTATCCCAACGCCGTCTACGCGCTCGAAGCGCTGGGGCGCGGCGAGAGCCTGCTGTGGAATCGCTTCCAGAACTGCGGCCAGCCGTTTCTCGCCATCACCCTGGTGGCGCTGCTCTATCCCTTACACTGGTTGGTCTTGGCACTCGGCATCGAGCCGGCGCTGTTCGCGCTCTTCGCCGCGCATCTGCTCATCGGTGGCGCCGGCACCTATGGGCTCGGCCGCGCATTGCGACTGCGCCCGGCGGCGGCGCTGAGCGGCGCGCTGATCTTCGAGCTCGGGTGGACGACGCTCTACCTCGGCTACTGGTCGCCGATGACACTCGCCGTCTACGCCTGGATGCCCGGCGCCTTGGCGGCCACCGAGGCGCTGCTGCGCCGCGCCACGCGGCGTCGCACCGCGCTGCTGGCGGTGCTGCTCGGCCTGCAATGGCTGGCCGGCTACCCGCAAGTATCGGTGTTCACCTATCAGCTGATCGCCCTGCGCGCCGGCTGGGAGGCGGTGACGCGCTGGCGGCCGCGCCTCAGCGCCGGCCTGCTCGCCATCGCGCTCGCCTCGCTGCTGGCGCCGGCACTGGCCGCCGTGCAGGTCGTGCCCGGGATCGAGGTCGCCCACCAGTCGCTGCGCAACCGGGTCCTCACCGACAGCGAGCTGCGCCCGCCGCTGGTCACGACCACCTGGGAGCAATGGCGCGAGCGCATCGGCCAGCAGCTCGGCTACGGCGCGATCGTCACCGTCGGCACCGCGGCGCTGGCCGGTCTGGCGGCGGCGCGGCGCGGCCGCCGGCGCATCGCCGCCTGCTACGCCCTGGCCGCGGCGCTCGGCGTCGCCCTGGCATTCGACAGCCCGCTCTTCGCCCTGTACCGCCACCTGCCCTTCGGCAGTGCCTTTCGTGAGCCGAACCGGTTTGTCTGGGTCACCGCTTTCGCCGCCTGCGTGCTGGCCGCCGTCGGCGTCGATGGGCTGCTGCGCGGCGGCCGGCGCGATTCCGGACGCTGGCGGCACTGCGCCGCGGCCTCGGCGGCCCTGCTGGCCATGGCCTGGCTCACGACCTCGCCGCTGCAATGGCGCCAGCGCCTGGCCGCGGTCGTGGCCTTCGCCGCCACGGCCGCAACGGCGTGGCGTCCGGCGCGCCGCGCGCTGGTGCTCATCGCGCCGGCCTTGATCGCCCTCGAGCTGCTCTTCGCCAGCGGCTGGCAGATGTTCACCTACTTGGCGGAGCCGAGCCAGGTCTGGCAACAGCGCCAAGCGTTCGAGCAGGTGCGGGCGCGGTTGACGGCGCAGGATCGCATGTACCAGGTGGCGAGCGTGGCGTCGGCCGGCTGGGGCGGCGTGCTCGACGGCGTGCTGAAGAAGGCCGGACAGCTCTACCGCCTGCCTTCGATCGTCGACTACGAGCCGCAGACCTCGGCGCGCTACGCCGAGCTCGTGGTGCGCATGCTGTGGGGCGCGCCGATGCAGACGATCAACCAGTTCTATTTCGACATCGCCTACGTGCCGCAGAGCCGCCCGCTGTTCGATCTCACCGCGGCGCGTTTCGTCGTCATCGAGCGCGAGCGCACGGCGCGCGCCGCTTGGCCGGGCGACGGTTTCGCCCTGCGCTGGGAAAATGCCGAGGTGCGGCTCTACGAGAACCTGCAGGCCCTGCCGCGCGCCCGTTTCGTGCCGCGCGCGCTGGTGTTCGCCGATCCCGCCGCGCTGCTCGAGGCTCTGGCCGCCGGCGCGCCGGACCCGCGCAGCACGGTGCTCCTCGAGGGCTCCGAAGCCGGCGCGCTCGGCGCGCCCGGTGCGGGCGGCACCGCCGAAATCGTCGCCGATCACGGCGCGCGGCTGACGGTGCGGGTGCGCGCCGACGGCGCGGGTTTTCTCGTCCTCACCGATCAGCACTACCCGGGCTGGCGGGCGAGCGTGAACGGCGCCGCGGCGCCGATCCGGCGCGCCGACTACGCCTTCCGCGCCGTCGCCGTGCCGGCGGGCGACTCGGTCGTCGAGTTCACCTACGCGCCACTGAGCGTGCGCCTCGGCGCGGCGATCAGCGCGCTGGCGTCAGTCGCGCTGTTGGTGGTGGTCCTGTGGCCGCGCTTCCGGCGCGACGAGAATGGCTAACTCCCATCTAAAATCTCTTCGCACCACGAAGGACACGAAGAGCACGAAGAACGAGGGTTTGCGGGTCGTATGACCGTTGAAGGACGCGTTCCGCTCGCCGCGAGAAGGGCGCGGGGGCTCTGACCTTGCCCGGGGGCTGACGGCAGCCTGCCCCTTGCAGGGCGCGGTGTCAGGCGGAAGATCGCCAGTTGAATCTGGTCGGGAGGCCGTGATACCGGCCGACACCCGGAAAGGAAGGGCAGCCGTGAATTATCGCATCCCGAAAACGCTGCACCGTGCCGCTTGTGGTCTCGCGCTGGGTGCGACGATCGCCTCGTTGGCGTTTGCCGCTGACGAGGTCACCATCGACGTCGGCGGGTTCGATCAACAAACCGCCGGTCAGGTGTTCAAGAAGCCCGGCTACTCACCCTACGCGGGCCGAAATTTTCCCAGCCGCGTTTTCTGGGGCGACACGCATTTGCATACGGCGATCTCCCTCGATGCCGGGGCGGTCGGCTGCACGCTCGGGCCCGAGGCTGCCTACCGCTTTGCCCGCGGCGAGGAAGTCACTACCTCGACTGGCCAACCCGCGCGGCTCTCGCGGCCGCTCGATTTTCTCGTCGTCAGCGACCACGCGGAGGCCTTTGGCAGCATGGTCGAGGTCGTCAAGGCCAACCCCGCGCTCATGGCCAACCCGACGATCAAGCGCTGGCACGACATGATCAAGCAGGGTGGCGATACGGCGTACAAGGCGGCGCTGGAGCTGATCGGCACGCTCGCGGATACGTCGAAGATGCCGGCGGAGTTCAAGGACCCGGCGTTCGTCCGCTCGATCTGGGAGCCGTACATCCAGACGGCGGAGAAGTTCAACCAGCCGGGCCGGTTCACCGCCTTCATCGGCTACGAGTGGACCAGCATGCCGGGCGGCGACAACCTGCACCGCGTCGTCATCTTCCGCGACGGCGCCGACCGAGCCGTTCAGACGATGCCGTTCTCGGCCCTCGACAGCGAGAACGTCGAGGACCTCTGGAAGGTGCTGGCCGCCTACGAGGACAAGACCGGCGGCCGGGTGCTGGCGATTCCGCACAACGGCAACGTCAGCGGTGGCCGGATGTTCGCCCTGGTCGACTTCATGGGCAATCCGCTCACCCGCAAGTATGCCGAGGCGCGGGCTCGCTGGGAGCCGCTGTATGAAGTCACGCAACAGAAAGGCGATAGCGAGTCGCACAAGGTGCTGTCGCCCGGCGACGAGTTCGCCGGCTACGAGGTCTGGGACAAGGTCAACGTCGGCGGAACGCAACTGAATCAGCAGTCGTTCCTGCCCTTCGAATACGCGCGTGCGGCGTTGAAGAACGGGCTGACGTTCGAGCAGCAACTCGGCGCCAACCCGTTCAAGTTCGGCATGATCGGCAGCACCGACTCGCACAGCGGCGTCTCGGCGGTGGAGGAAGACAATTTCTTCGGCAAGGGGCCGCCCTACGAGCCGAGCCCCCATCGCGCCATGCACGCCTTCATGAAGGTCAAGGACGTCCAGGTCATGGGCTGGGAGCTGGCCGCCTCCGGCTACGCCGCGGTTTGGGCCACCGACAACACGCGCGAGGCGCTCTGGGATGCGATGAAGCGCAAGGAAGTCTATGCGACGACGGGCTCGCGCGTCGTGGTGCGCTTCTTCGGCGGCTGGGACTTCGAGGCGCAGGACGCGCTGACCCGCAACCCGGCGGTCGTCGGGTACGGCAAAGGCGTGCCGATGGGCGGCGACCTGCGCGCCGCGCCGGCCGGCAAGTCCCCCACGTTCCTCGTCGCCGCGCTCAAGGACCCGATCGGCGCCAACCTCGACCGCATCCAGATCATCAAGGGGTGGCTCGACGCGAAGGGCGAGGTGCAGGAGCAGGTCTATGACGTCGTCTGGGGCGACGCCGACAAGCGCCGGCGCGATGCCGACGGCAACGTCCCTGCGGTGGGTAGCACGGTGGACGTGGACAACGCCCTGTGGACCAACACCATCGGCGACTCGGAGTTGATCGCGGTGTGGAAAGACCCCGACTTCGACCCCAAGCAGCGCGCCTTCTATTACGCGCGCGTCATCGAGATCCCGACGCCGCGCTGGACCGCGTACGACGCCAAGCGGTTCGGCGTGCAGATGCCGAAGGAGGTGCCGATGACCACCCAGGAGCGCGCCTACACCTCGCCGATCTGGTACACGCCGGCGAGCTGAGCGGCCCCCTTGGCCGGCTGTGCGCCTCCAGTGGAGCGCGCCGTTCCGCGGCGCACTCCAAGGAGGCGAAGGCGATGCCGTGCGCGTTCGTGCGCCGCGGAGCGGCGCTCCCCGAGGGGCAACGTGACCCCGTGGGCGGGATGGGGCGCACGCCGTGCGTTCCTGCCCTGCGACAACGCGCACGTCGCCGGCCGCGGCTGGTGTGAGGCGCGGCGGGTTGGAGCCGCGAATCGAGTTGCCGGGATCCGCTTGTGCCGTCGATCGTGCTGCCGGCATACAGGCGCAGATCCCGGTGGAGGTTCAGAGGGGAGCAGCGATGAGCCGATGGCAGGTAGTGGCGACGTTGACCGCGGTGATGTTCGGCACGCACAACCTATTCGTGAAGCGGGCGGCAGGACGCCTGCCCGATGCCTGGGGCGCTTTCATATTGGAGGGCGCCGCGGCGCTGGGGATTCTCTTCTTCCTGGCGCTGCTCGCCGTGCTCGGCAAGTTGCCGGCGTGGCCGGCCGACACGCGCGCCGTCGGGCTGTCGACGATCGGCGGTCTGTTCATCGCCGCTGGCTCGATTCTCTACTTTTGGGTGTTCCGCCTCGGCGCGCCGCTGTCCTCGGCGGTACCCTGGGTGCTCATCGGCTGGGTGGTCGTGGTCGTGCTGTTGGGCTTCGTGTTCGAGGGCGAGACGCCCACCATTCGGCACCTCGCCGGCTTCGCCTTCGCCGGGCTGGCGATCTGGTGCCTGCGCTGACCGCGCCGCAGCGGGTGGGCGGACCGCGGGGCTACGACGCTTCGAGCACGAAGCTCTGATAGCCGTTCGCGGCCGCCTCGGCGCACAACTGCTGGTAGGGCATGAAGCCACCCATGTAGGAGAGGATCACGCGCGGCTTGCCGGGGATGTTGGCGCCCATGTACCAGGAGTCGGTGAGCGGCAGCAGCGTGCGGTCCGCCACTTCCTTGCAGCGGGCGATCCACTCCGTCTCCGATGCCGCCGTCGGCTCGATGCACTGCTTGCCGTTGCGCTTCATGTCCTCGAGGCAATCGCCGATCCAGCGCATCTGATACTCGGCCAGCAAGACGACGTGGAAGAGCGCCGACGGACTGGTCGGACCATCGAGGTAGAACAGGTTCGGATAGCCGGCGCTCATCAGTCCCAGGGTCGTGCGCGGCCCGCCCTTCGCCCACTCGGCCCCGAGGTGCCGGCCGCCGCGGCCGCGGATGTCCATGCTCGTCAGGGCGCCGGTCATGGCGTCGAAGCCGATGGCGAAGACCAGG
>CAYYWP010000259.1:0-5784 GCA_964475125.1 uncultured Binatia bacterium (SeqCode)
CCGATCCCTGACCCCGACCCCTTCCCCCCGGTCCCTAGCTTCGCTGTTGAATTGCTGCTGTATTTCGGTCACAAGCGCAGCAGGACGGTGGTGGACGTGGCGCGCACGAGGGGGGTACTGCCTTGGTTGATCGGTGTCGCGCTGCTTTCCATGAGCGGCGCCGCGGCCGCCAAAGAGGGGCGCGAGCTGTTCCACCTCACCGCCAAGGCGGCGATCGTCGTCGACGCCAAGACCGGTGAGGTGCATTACGCGCGCAACCCCACCCAACGCCTGCCGCCGGCCAGCACGACCAAGGTCTTGACGGCGCTGATCGCGCTGCGCGAGACGGCACCCGACGAGCTCATGCGGGTGAGCGCCCAGGCCAGCCGCATGCCGGAGTCGAAGGCCTACCTGCGGGCGGGGTCGGTCCTGACCAGCCGCGACCTGCTCTACGCGCTGCTCTTGCGCTCCGCCAACGACGCCAGCGTGGTGATCGCCGAGCACATCGGCGGCTCGGTCGCCGGCTTCGCTCGCCGCATGAACGACACGGCGCGCGCCCTCGGCGCCGAGGACTCGAACTTCCTCAACCCGAACGGGCTGCCGCTGCCCGGCCACTACTCCACCGCGGCCGATCTCGCCACGCTCATGCGGGCGGCGCTGACGACACCCGGAATGCGCGACTTTCTTTCCACCCCGACCACGGTGATCGAGCCGGTCAGCGGCTCGGCGCGCCCCATCGCGCTGCGCTCGACCAATCGGCTGCTGTGGCGCGACGACCTGCATGTCATCGGCAAGACCGGCTATACGCGCGCCGCCAAACGCTGCTTCGTCGGCGCCGCGACGTTCGACGGCCACGAGGTGATCGTCGCCGTGCTCGGCTCGCGCAACCTCTGGAGTGACGTCGAGCTGCTGGCCGATTACGGGCTCGCCCAGAGCGTTCCGGGCTATGAGCGCTGGCACCGACGCCAGGAACGCCAGCTGGCGCTGGCACGCGCGGGCGATGCCGAGGCCGGAGTCGACCGGCGACGGCAGCGCAGCGGCGCCCGGACGGGTTCGGTACCGGCCCCGTCCGTGCAAAGCGAGCGGCGGCAGCGGGTCGCGGCCGCCAGCACGCGTGCGCTGCGCAGCCGCACGGCGGCGCGCAGCGCGGCCTCGGCGACGCGCGGTGCCAGCCAGCAGTCGCAGCTCCGCTACGACCTCCACTTGGGTACCTTCCAGAGCAAGGCGCGCGCCGAACAGGTACGGCGCGCCGCGGCCAAGAAGGGCTTTCGACCGCAGATCGCGCGCGTCGGCCGCGCCTACCGCGTCTCGGTCAAAGATTTCGCCACTCGCGCCGCCGCCGCACGCGCATCCCGCACCCTGGCGCGCGGCCTGCACGTCGATCCCGTCATCGTCGCCAGTCGCTGACGGCTCGAAAGGATGGAAGAAAAACTACAGATGAACACCGAGCCCCACCCGGCACTCCACCGATAAACACAGATCCCAACTGAGGAAAATCGAGAAAAAAGCGCCGACATCGTTCTTCCGGCGCCTGGCATGACTCGGTCTGCGTTCGTCGGCGGGGGGACGGGTAGGGCTTGATGTTCATCTGGGGGTTTCAGCGACTGTCAGCCGGCAGCCGTCAGGCGGGATAGGCCTGCTGAATCTGGCGTAAGAGTGCGATGTTGTCGCCGTGCCCGGTCATGCGGGCGGTGATGCGGCCGCGCAGCGGGCGGCCGAGCAGGAAGAAGTCCCCCATGATGTCGAGGATCTTGTGGCGCGCGAGCTCGTCTGGGAAGCGCAGTTGCGTATTGACGATTTTCTCGTCGCCGATGAGGATGCAGTTGTCCAGGCGGCCGCCGCTCGCCAACCCCATGGCGGCCATCGCCTGCATGTCTTTGACGAAACCGAAGGTGCGCGCCGGCGCGATCTCGTCGCGGAACGACTCCCCGCCGCGGTGCACATAGGTGTACTCCTGTCGGCCTACGGGTGGCGGGTAGTTGAGCGTGTACGAAATGGTCAACTCGTCCGCCGGCTCGATCGAGATCCCCTCCTGATCGGGCTCGCGGCCGCCGACGGCGAGTGGGGCGGCGATGGCGATCTCGTTCAGTCCGCCGTCCTGCTCGTCGACACCGGCTTGCTCGATGAGGTGGCAGAAGGCGCGCCCCGAACCATCCATGGCCGGCACCTCGCTCTGCACCTTGATCAGCGCGTTGGTGACACCATAGGCGTGCAGCGCGGCGAGCAGGTGCTCGACGGTGGCCACCGTCATCCCCGGGCTGTGCAGCGTGGTGGCGTAACCGGTGGAATCGACGTAGTCGAGATGCGCCGGCACGGAGGCCGCCGTGGTCAAGTTGGCGAACACGATGCCGCGCCCGGCTGGCAACGGGGTGAGGATGAGCCCGGACTTCACCCCGGTGTGCAGGCCGTGACCGCTGGCGATGACGGATTTGCCCAGCGTGCGTTCGACGACGCGCCGCTGCGGGCGCGCCCCGTTGGCAGGGGCGCCGACCGGCCGCGCGGCCGGCGCCGGTTGCTGGCCGGCGGCCTGGCGGGCGCGGTACTCGAGGGCGCGGTTGACGACGCTCAGCAAGGCGTCGATCGAGAACGGTTTCTCGATGAAGTCGAAGGCGCCGAGCTTGGTCGCTTGCACCGCGGTCTCGATGTTGCCGTGGCCTGAGATCATGATCACTTGCGGCCGCTCGGGCTCCTCCTGCAGCCGCCGCAACCATTCGATTCCGTCGACCTCTGGCATCCACACGTCGAGCAGGACCAACTCGGGGCGCGCCGTGCGCACGACCTCGAGCGCCTGCCGGCCGTCCTCCGCCTCCAGCACTCGCAACCCCTCGTCGGTCAATACGCCGCGCAACGAAGCGCGGATATCGGCTTGATCATCGACGACCAACACCGTCACCATCGATCGGCACCTCAGATGCCGCCGACCGCGCGCAGGCGATGCTGCGCGCGGAGCGGAAACTCGATCACCACGCGCGCGCCGTGCGGGGCGTTATCGCGCACGCGGATGTACGCCTGGTGGTCGGCGACGATCGCCGACACGATGGCCAGGCCAAGTCCCGTGCCATCCGCCTTGGTGGAAAAGTACGGTTCGAACATGCGCGCCTGCACCTCCTGGGTCAGCCCGGTGCCGTTGTCCGCCACCTCCAAGCGCACCACGCCGACCGGCGCGTCGTGGGCCAGCGCGACCTCGACCACGCCGCCGCCGGAGGCGCTGCGGCAGGCGTAGACGGCGTTGTCCAACAGGTTGATGACGGCGCGCTTGATCGCGTCGGGATCGATGTCGACCGGCGGCAGGTCGGTGGCGATCCGGCAGTCAAACGTCACCTCGCGATGGGCCTCGCGATACAACACCAACGCCTCGTCCACGACCGCGCGCAGGTCACCGGGCGCCAATTCGACCGCCGGCAAACGGGCGAAGGTGGAGAATTCGTTGACCAGGCGCTTGAGCTGGTCGACCTGGGTGCTGATCGTGCGCGTGCACTCCTCGAGCAGGGCGGCGTCCTCGCCGTGCAGCGCTCCGCCGTAGCGCTTGCGCAGGCGCTGCGCCGAGAGCTGGATCGGCGTGAGCGGATTCTTGATCTCATGCGCGATGCGGCGCGCCACTTCGCGCCACGCTTCCATGCGCTCGACGCGCAACAGGAAGGTGACGTCCTCGAAGAACAGGATGAGACCGAGCCGAGCGCCGCGCTCGTCGCTGAGCGCGGTCACGGTAGCGAACGCGCTCACCGGCCGCGGGGCCGTGGCCAGCGTGAGTTGCTGCTCGAGGCGTTCCTGGCCCGAGCGTTGCATGCGTTCGATTAACTCGGCCACTGGCTGGAGGCTATTGGGCGAGAACACCTCGCGCCAATGGCGGCCAAGCGCCGTGACCGGGGCGATGGCCAGCATGCTCGCCGCGGCAGGGTTCACCGTCGCCACCCGGCCATCCGGGTCGAGCGAGACGACGCCGGCGGTAATGTTCTCCAGGATCGACTCGATGTAGCGGTGGCGCTCCTCGAGGGCGCCGTGGATGGTTTTCAACTCGGCGGTCATGCGATTGAACGACGTCACCAGGGTGGCGATCTCCTCGTCGCCGCCGAGCGGGGCGCGGTAGTCCCAGTTGCCCTGTGCGACCTCGCGCATGCCCTCGCCGAGGCGCTGAATCGGTACGGTGATGCCTTTGGCGAAGTGGAAGCCGAACCAGGTGGCGGAAAAGAGGACGACCAGCGTGACCAGCAGGAAGGTCACCGTGTAGCCACCGCGGATGGGCTGCTTGAGGACCTTGAGCTGGCCGTACTCGTCGACTGCGCGAGCGATGCGGCGCACCGGCAGCGCCACGTCGCGCGGGATGAAGCGGGTCACGACGACGGCCGCCACCACCGCACCCTCCGGATCGCGCACCGGCACCCCGCCGATGACCAGGTCGCCGCGGCCGCCGCGGATGGTGCGGGCGAAGTCCTGTCCCTCGGCAAACAGCGTGCGTACGTCCCGGCGCGGCAACGGCACGCCGCGCGCGGCGATGCGCTGGCCGTGCGCCGCCGCCAGCGGACCCGCCGGACTGACCACGTCGATGCCGTCGACGCGCAGGGTGTCGCGCGCGCTCGACAGGGTGGTGTTCAGCTCGGCGCGGCGCGCCGGGGCCAGGAGACCGCGCCGTTCGACCTCGCGCGCCACCTGGTCGCCCACGACCAGCGCATCGTCGGCCGCATCCTGGTAGAGGCGGTGCGCCACCTGCAGTGCGCCGGTCAGCGCCGTATTGACCCGCAGACTGAACCAATGCTCGATCACGTTGGCGAAGAAGCCCTGGGCGATGAGGAACAGCAGCACGGTCGGAAACAGCGACAGGCAGACGAATGCCAGCACTAGCCGGGTGCGTAACCGGGCGCCCAGGATGCCGCGCCGGCGCTCGACGATGAGCTTGGTGAGATTGCGCGCCACCAAGAAGACGAGCAGGGCGAGCAGGATCAGGTTGAGGTTGATGAGGAGGAAGAAGACGACGTTGCTCGACTGCGACGAACTGTCGCGGAACTCGGGCAAGCGGGTCTGTAGAATGGTGAAGACGGCGAACACCACCGCGGTCAACGCGATCAGCACCCCTTCGCGCCGTCGCCGCCGCACCTCCTCCGCCGACAGCCCGGCAGGGGCCAGGCGCAACCTGTCAAACCATCCCGGCATCTGGGCCGTGCGATCTTAGGGGCGCGGCGCCGGGCGGGCAAGGCCGCCCGGCCAGGCCGCGGCGCTGCGGCAGTGCCGCGCTGCTGACGTGCCGGTCTCGACCCATCGCGCCCCGTTTGACCTAGCGCCGGAAGAGCCAGAGCAGGATCGTCAACGCGACGCTGAGGATCAACGAGGTGGCGAGCGGGACGTAGAAGGTGACGGGGCCGCGCTCGACGACGAGGTCGCCGGGCAAGCGCCCCAGCCAGGGCAATCGGCCCGCCAGGGTGAGCAGCACGCCGAGGGCGAAGAGCACCCCGCCGACGATCATCAGCAGTCTGCCGAGCTCACCCATCATTCGAACAACGCGCCCTGCGGCGAGCCGGCGCGGCGCGGCCGGCGGCCGAAGTGGCCGTAGGCCAGCGGCGTGGCGACGCGACCCTTCGGCGTGCGGCTGAGCAATCCTTCCTGGATGAGAAACGGCTCGAAGACATCTTCGATCGTCTCGGCTTCCTCGCCGATGGCCGCGGCGAGCGTTTCGACACCGACCGGGCCGCCGCCGAACTTATCGATGATCGTCAGCAGCAAGGCGCGATCCATGCGATCCAGGCCGCGCTCGTCGACTTCGAGCAAGCGCAGCGCCTGCTCCGCCACGGCGCCGGTGATGATGCCGTCCGC
>CAYYWP010000260.1:0-5775 GCA_964475125.1 uncultured Binatia bacterium (SeqCode)
CGGCGTCGCCGGCGGGCACGGGTCCCGCGGCTACGGCTCGTGAGGGGACGCCCTGACCCAAAGACGCGGCAGCAACGGATCGAGGCCTCGAACTTCCAGCTCGTGCCGGCGGGGAGTGTCCCCGCGCACCACGCTCTCCGCCATAGCTCAGGTCAACGGGTGGGGTGTGGCAACGATGGTGCGACGGCAGTTGCCGAGCTGCCGCGGTTGCTACGCGCCACGCCCTACCCCACCCGGCGACGCACGGCATCGCCGCACGCGGAGCCTTGCGCGCCTGGTGAGCAGCGGTCATCATGCGATCCTTCATGCAGTCCCGAAAGCCTCCGCGAGTGCTGGTCATGGGCTGCGGCGGCCTGGGTGGGATCGTCGCTGCGGCCCTGATCGAGAACGGCAGCGAGCCGGTGGTCGTGACGCATAATGATGCGATCGCGGCGGCCATCAACGAGCGCGGGTTCGTCCTGCGCGGCGCCAGCGGCAGCCGTCACGTCCCTGGACGCGCCGTGCCCGCCTTGCCGGCGGATGCGGCTGAATTCGATATCGTTCTGCTGGCCACGCCGCCGCCGGCGGCCGTCGCGGCGGCGGCCGAGGCCCTGCCGTATCTGCATCGCGAGGGGGTCGTCGTGTGCATGCAGAACGGCCTCTGTGAGCCCCGCGTCGCCTCGGTGGTCGGCGCCGAGCGCGTCGTCGGCGCCGTGGTCGCCTGGGGTTCGCTGATGCCCGAGCCCGGCGTGTACGAGCGCACCTCTGCGGGCGGGTTCGTCATCGGCCGCATGGACGGCGCCGACGACCCGCGCTTTGCCGCGCTGAGCGAGCTCCTCGCCGCCGTCGGGCCGGTGGAGGTGACGCACAATCTGAGCGGCGCGCGCTGGAGCAAGTTGGCGATCAACTGCGCGATCAGCGCGCTCGGCACCGTCGGCGGCCAACGGCTCGGGCGCTTGATGTGCTGGCGCTTCGTGCGCCGCCTCGGCCTCGAGCTGATGAGCGAAGCCGTGGCCGTGGCGCGAGGCAGTGGGGTGCGCCTGGAGAAGGTCGCCGGCACGCTCGATCTGGAGCGCATCGCCTTGACGCCGACGGATGTCGCGCACCGCGGCTCGCTCGCCCTGTTCGTGAAGCACGCCGTGCTGCTCGCCGTCGGGGCCAAGTTTCGCCGCATGCGCTCGTCGATGCTGCAGGCCATCGAGCGCGGGCGGACGCCGCCGGTGGACTACCTCAACGGCGAGGTGGTGCAACGCGCCGAGGCGCTCGGCATCGCCGCGCCGATCAACCGGCGCGTGCAGCAGCTCGTCCACGCCCTGGCGCGCGGCGAGTTTCGGCCCAGCGTGCGCTTGCTGCGACAGCTCTACGACGACAGCCGGGCCGAAGCGCTGGCCTCTTAGTCGGAAACTCCTGCGGCGACAGCTCGTTCCGGGTCGACGACGCCGTGGGAACCTCAGCGCTCCGGGGCGAGGGTCGGCAAGGCGCTGCGCCGCATGGCCAGGAGGAACATCTGCTCGGCGCGCTGGCCGAAGGAGGCAAAGCGCGCGTCCTGGGTCTGGCCGGCGCTGAAGCGGCGATAGATCTGCTGCAGGACCACGGCGATCTTGAACAGCCCGAAGACATAATAGAAGGGCATGTGCCGCACGTCGCTCCCGCGGCGCTCGGCGTAGCGCCGCACCGCCTGGTCGCGGCTCATGAAGCCGGGCACGGTCGACGGCATCGCGCCCGGCAGCGTCTCTTCCCCTGCCTCCTGCCAGTACGCCAGCAGCGTGCCGAGATCGGCGAGCGGGTCGCCGAGCGTGCACATGTCCCAGTCGAACACCGCCACCACCTGACCCGGGTCGTCGCTCGCCAACATCATGTTGTCGAGTCGCCAGTCGTTGTGCAGCAGCGTCGCCGCGGGCGAGGGCGGTAGCGCCGCGCGTAACCACTCCACCAGGCGCGCCACCACGGCGATCTCGCCGGTCTTGGCGCGCTCGTAGCGCTGCGCCCAACCGTCGATCTGGCGGCGGACGAATCCCTCCGGCTTGCCCAGCGTCTCCAGGCCCAGGACCCGATACTCTACCGCGTGCAGGTCGGCGAGCGCATCGATGATCACCTCGCTGATCCGCCGGTTGACGGCGGCATCGCGCCCGCTGCCGAAGGCGGGCGGAATGATGCCGCGTACCACCGTGCCGCGGCGCCGTTCCATGACGAAGAACGGAGCGCCGATCACCGCGGCATCGTCGCAGTAGAGCAGCGCCTGCGGCGCCGGCGCGTAGGCGCGATGCAGCACCGACAAGACGCGATACTCGCGCCCCATGTCGTGCGCCGAGGCGGCCACTGGGCCGAGCGGCGGCCGGCGCAGGACGTACTCCTGCGCGCCGTAGCCCAGCAGGTAGGTCAGGTTGGCGTGGCCGCCACCGAACTGCGCTACCTCCAGCCGCTGCTCCGTACCGGGCAGTCGACCGCGCAGATAGGCGGCCAAGCGTTGGCGATCGAAGTCCTCGTCAGCCCGCACCGCGATGAGCTCGGGCGCGATCTCGTCCGGCGACTCCGTCATACGGCACAGTAGTCCAGCTCGCTCGAGTAACCCGATGCGAGAGAAATTCGTTACCACGAAGAGCGCGAAGATCAACAAGATCGAGGCTGCGAGGCGTATCGCGCCGTTCGGCTCCCAACCCGACCGGTGAGTGATCGGCTCCAACTGCTCTGCCCCGAGAAGCCTTTATCCGTCATGCCCTTCGTGCCCTTCGTGGTTTCAAAGGGCGGGAGCTGCTCCGTTTCGCCGGCGGGGTGCATTCGGCGGCGGATTCTGCCAAATCGATCGGCGGGCCCGGCGACGCTCGGCCGCCGGCCGAACAGACATGGAGCGCATAGCGATCGTCAACCGTGGCGACGCCGCCAGCCGCTGTGTGCGGGCCGTGCGCGCGCTGCGCGCCGCCGAAGGGTCACGCCTGCGCAGCATCGCCCTCTACACCGAGCCGGATCGCGGCGCGCCGTTCGTACGCCAGGCTGACGAAGCCCTGTCGCTCGGCCCCGCCCTGCGCCCGGCCCGCGGCGGCCCGGCGCGCCTGGCCTATCTCGACCACGGCCGGGTGCTGGCGGCGATACGCGCCACGCGCGCCGACGCGGTGTGGCCCGGCTGGGGCTTCGTCGCCGAGGACCCCGACTTCGCCGCTGCCTGCGAAGAGCACGACCTGACCTTCATCGGCCCGTCGAGCGCCGCGATGCGGCGCCTCGGCGACAAGATCGCCGCCAAGCAGTTGGCCGAGGCCTGTCAGGTACCGGTGGCGGCGTGGAGCGGCGGGTCCGTCGACGCCGGCGAGGTCGAGACGCGCGCCCGCGCCATCGGCCTGCCGCTGTTCATCAAGGCCGCGGCCGGCGGGGGAGGACGCGGCATCCGCCTGGTCGAGCGCTGGGAGGATCTCGCGCCGGCCTTCGCGCGCGCCGCCGCCGAGGCCGAGGGCGCCTTCGGCGATCCGACACTGTTTCTCGAAGGCGTCGTCGGCGCGGCGCGACACGTCGAGGTGCAGATCGCCGCCGACCGCTTCGGCCACTGCCTGGCGCTGGGATTGCGCGACTGCAGCGTGCAACGCCGCCACCAAAAAGTCATCGAGGAGGCGCCTCCGCCAGGCCTCGATCCGGAGCTCGCTGCGGCGCTGCGCGCCGCCAGCGTGCGGCTCGCCTCGGCCGCCGACTATCGCGGCGTCGGCACGGTGGAGTTTCTGCTCACCGGCGCGGGCTTCGTTTTTCTCGAAATCAATCCCCGCCTGCAGGTCGAGCACGGCCTCACCGAAATGCTCACCGGCCTCGATCTGGTCGAGCTGCAGCTGCGCATCGCGCGCGGCGAGCGACTGCCGGCCGAAACGCCGCCCGAGCGCGGGCACGCCATCGAGGTGCGCGTCTGCGCCGAGGATCCGGCCGCCGACTTCTCGCCGGCCCCGGGTCGGGTCGTGCTGTTCGACCCGCCCGGCGGCCCCGGCGTGCGCATCGACTCCGGTGTCGGCCCGGGCAGCGCCATGCCGGCCGAGTTCGACCAGCTGATCGCCAAGGTACTGGTACACGCGGCGTCGCGCCCGGCGGCGCTGGCGCGCCTGGCAACCGCCCTGGATGAGTTCCGCCTGGTGCTCGACGGCGGCGCCACCAACAAGGGCCTGCTGCTCGACCTCCTCGCCAGCGACGCCTACCGCCGCGGCGGCGTCGACGTGGCCTGGCTCGACCGCAGCTTGCCGAGCTTGCCCCCGGCCGCCGGCGCATCTGAGGCGCTCATCACCGCGGCGATTCTGGTGTACCAGAACGAGCGCGCCGCGACCCGGCAGGCGTTTTTCGCCGAGGCGGCGACGGGTAATCCACGCAGCGTGCCGCCGTCGACCGGCCAGACCATCGAGCTCGGGCACGCCGGAGCGCGCTATCGACTCGACGTCCTGGCGCTCGGCGACTGGCAGTATCGCATCGCCGGCGACGGGCGCGAGTGCGTGGCGCGGTTGCTCGAGCAGCAGGCGCACGCCTGTCAGTTGGTCATCGGCGAGGCCCGCCACACCGTCACCTACGCGCCCAGCGGCGCCTCCCTGCGCGTCGAAATCGACGGCCACGCGCATCGCATCAGCCGCGACACCGGCGGGGCCGTGCGCGCCGAGGCACCGGCGGTGGTGATCGCCATCGAGGTCGCCGTCGGCGAGCGCGTCGCCCCCGGCCAGCGCCTCGGGCTGCTGGAGACGATGAAGGTCGAGGTGCCGTTTCACGCCCCCGGCGCGGGGGTCGTGCAGACCATCGCCGTGCGCGCCAACGAACGCGTCGGCGCCGGCGCGGTCTTGGTGCGCATCGAGGCCGAGGCGGGCGATGCCGCGGCGGCGCCCGGCACGCGCCTGGCGCTGCCGGCGTGGGACGACCCGCTGCATCTCCTGCTCGATGCCCAGGGCCGCGCCGACCTCCCGGCTGCCGCGGCGCGCGATGTGCCCGAGCGCGAGCGTGGCCTGGCGGCGCTCGACGGCGCCCTGCGCCGGTTGTTGCTCGGCTACGACCGCCGCCCGGACATCGACGCGCAGGTGCAATCGATTCTGGAGGCGCCACATCTCGAGGCCCTCCCTTCGGCCTTTCGCGCCGAGCTGGCCGAGGTGCACTCGGCCTTGACCCTGTTCGTCGATACCGAGCTGTTGTTCACTCGCCAGCCCGCCGCCGGAGCCGGCGGCGCCGTCGGCCTCTCCAACGACGCCTGGCTGCGCGTCTACCTGCGCCAGCGCGCCGCGCGCGGCGCCGGGCTGCCGGAGGCGTTCGCCAGCCAGCTGCGCCGCGCCCTGCGCCACTACGGCATCGACCGCGACCTCCCCCCCGATGACGCGCTCGAGCGCGCCCTGTTGCGCCTCTACGCCACGCAGGCACAGCGCGAAGACCGCTATCGCGTCGTCACCGCCCTGTTGCGTTTCGTCACCCGCCTGGCCGCGGCCGGGGTCGACCTCGGCGACGCGCGCGAGCTGCTCGCCGCGCTCAACACCTGCATCGCGCTGCGCGGCCAGGTGCCCGACGCCCTCGCCGATGCGGCGGTGGACGCGCGCTACGTCATCGTCGAGCGACCCGCGATCCTGCAGCGCGGCGCCGCGGCGCTCGCCGAGGTGCTGGAGCCGCTCGAACGCGCCGGCGCGGTGGCCATCGACCTCGACACGGTGCAGCGTCTCGCCGACAGCCCGGCGGAGGTGTTCGAGCGCATCGCGCGCTGGGCCCACGACGCCGAGGCGGTGCGCCGCGATCTGGCGATGCAAGCCCTGGTCTTGCGCCAGTATGCGCCGCTGGCGCCGCAGCACCGGCGCGCGCTCGACGCCG
>CAYYWP010000261.1:0-2017 GCA_964475125.1 uncultured Binatia bacterium (SeqCode)
TCACCGGCGGGGATGAAGACGGGGTCGTAGCCGAATCCCCGCTCGCCGCGCGCGGCGTCGGCGATGCGGCCGTCGCAGACACCGTCGGCCGCGATTTCACGTCCGTCGGGCGCGGCGGCCACCAGGACGCAGCGGAAACGCGCCGTGCGTCCTCGGGCCGGCACCTCGCACAAGCGCCGCAGCAGCAGCGCGACGTTGGCCGGATCGCCGCCCGCGAGGCCGGCGTCGGCGGCGAAGCGCGCCGAACGCACGCCCGGCGCACCGTCGAGGGCATCGACCTCGAGGCCGGAATCATCCGCCAAGGCGCAGTGGCCGGTGTGCCTGGCCACCGCATGGGCTTTCAGCCGTGCATTGTCGAGGAACGTGTGCCCGTGCTCGTCGACCGCCGGTAGGGTGGCGAAGTCGCGCGGGGTGAGGAGCTCGATGCCGAGCGGGTGGAGCAGCGCCTGCAACTCGCCGAGCTTGCCGGGATTCTGCGTCGCCGCGACCAGTTTCACACCCGAACACCCGCTGCCAGCAGGGCGCGGCGCTGATGGGCCGCGAGCTGACCGATCGCCTGCGTGCCGGCTGCCGTCAGCTGCGCCAGCTGATCGGCGGAGAACGGCACCGCTTCGGCCGTGCCCTGCACCTCGATGAAACGCCCGCTGCCGGTCATGACCAGATTCATATCGACCTCGGCACTGCTGTCCTCGACATAGCAGAGGTCGACCAGCGGCTGCCCGTCGACGATCCCCACGCTGACCGCGGCCACGGAGTCGCGCAGGGGGCTGCCCGCGAGGTCCCCCCGCGCTTGCAGCCGGTGGACGGCCAGC
Source organism: uncultured Binatia bacterium (SeqCode) (assembly GCA_964475125.1). GTDB lineage: Bacteria > Desulfobacterota > Binatia > HRBIN30 > CADEER01 > CAYYWP01. The sequence goes on from CAYYWP010000261.1 coordinate 813, forward strand.
GCCAGGGCGACATAGCTGCCGGTGATCGAGGCGGTGCGCGTGCCGCCGTCGGCCTCGATGACGTCGCAGTCGACCCACAACGTGCGCTCACCCAGCGCCGCGAGATCGGTGACGGCGCGCAGGCTGCGGCCGATCAGGCGCTGGATCTCGTGGGTGCGGCCGCCCACTTTGCCGCGCGTCGACTCGCGGGCGATGCGGGTCGCGCTCGACCCCGGCAGCATGCCGTACTCGGCCGTCACCCAGCCGCGTCCGCTGTTGCGCAAGAACGGGGGCACGCCGACCTCCACCGCCACCGTGCAGATCACCCGCGTCTGACCCACCTCGATGAGGACCGAACCCTCGGCTTGGCGTATGAAGTCGGTCGTGATCGTGACGGGCCGTAGCTCGTCGTGCTGGCGACCATCGGGGCGAGAGGCCATGGGCGCCCTCTTACCAGGCCCCAACAATCCTGGCGATGCCGGCCCGTTTGGCCAGAAAGCCGTGTATTTCGTCATTGACGGAAGATTCCGGTTGAGCGAGAGTCCATACATGTTATTTTTTCGTCACCCAGGGAGCAGCTGGTGACGCGGAGAAGACGGAGAGGGGCGCCGCATGGATAACTTCACCATCAAAGGCACACACCCGGTCATGGAAAAGATCTTGAGCATCAGCCAACGGGTGGCCGCCACGGATTCGACGGTCCTGATCATGGGGGAGAGCGGGACCGGTAAGGAACTCATCGCGCGTTACATCCACGCCCACAGTCGGCGCGCCAACCAGCCGTTTATCGCCGTCAATTGCGGTGCCATTCCGCCGGACCTGCTGGAATCCGAGATGTTCGGTCACGAGCGCGGGGCGTTCACCGGGGCCGTCGGCACGCGCATGGGGATGTTCCAGCTCGCCGGGGGTGGAACCATCTTCCTCGATGAGATCGGCGAGATGACCACGCCACTGCAGGTGAAGTTGTTGCGTGTGCTGCAGGAGCGAGAGATGCGCCCGGTCGGCTCGGACCGCTCCGTCAAAGTCGATGTGCGCGTGGTGGCCGCCAGCAATCGCGACCTGGCCAACGAGGTCGAGAAGGGGCGCTTTCGTGAAGATCTCTTCTACCGCTTGCAGGTCATCCCGAGCCGCGCAATGCCCGCAGGGATAAGAAAGAGGGCCAGGTACACAACCATCTCGTCCAGCAACAACAGCAACGGCTGCGCCAAGAGCTCCTCCCGAATGCT
>CAYYWP010000261.1:2027-5743 GCA_964475125.1 uncultured Binatia bacterium (SeqCode)
TTCTACCGCTTGCAGGTCATCCCGATCCTCTTGCCGCCGCTGCGCGAGCGCCGCTCCGACATCCCCGTGCTCGTGCAGCACTTCCTCGACAAGTACAACTCCAAGCACGAGAGCCGACGCTGTCAGATCGCCGACGATGCCATGGTGCACCTGTGGGAGTACGATTGGCCGGGCAACGTCCGCGAGCTGGAGAACTTGGTCGAACGCATGGTGGTGTTGAGCGACGACGGCGTCATCCGCGTCGACAGCCTGCCAACCAACATTCGGTCCTTCATTTCCGAGAAGAAGATTCCGCGCCCGACCTTGACGGAGGAAGGCATCGACCTGAACGCCGCCGTGGAGGAGTTCGAGTACCGCCTGATCGACGAGGCGCTCCGACGGACCAAGGGGAACAAGCAGGCGGCGGCACGGCTCCTCGGCCTCAAGCGCACCACGTTGGTCGCCAAGCTGCGCCGCAAGGGCAGCGGCGGCGAGGCCGAAGGATATCTCATCTAACGGGCAGCGGAGGGCAGCGGGCATGAACGAGGCAAACGAGAAGCGGGTCGGTGGCCGGGTGCTGATCATCGACGACGACCCCAACACGCTCGAGATCCTGCGCCGTTGGCTGAGTCGAGAAGGCTACGACATCGTCAGCGCGGACAACGGCAGCGCCGGCCTCGAGACGCTCGCCGGCGGGGCCGTCGACGTCATCGTCCTCGACGTCATGATGCCGGGGATGGACGGGCTGCAGGTCTGCGAGCACCTGCGCGACAACCCTGCCTGGCGTTCAATCCCCGTCGTGCTCCTGACCGCCAAGGACGACATCGAGACGCGCTCGCGCGGTATGTTGCTGGGGGTGAGCGAATATCTGACCAAGCCGGTGAACAAGCTGGAGCTGTTCGCCCGCGTGCAGGCGCAACTGCGCACCCGCGAGCTGGAGCGGCTCATGGCCGCGACGGCGGAAGGGTTGGCGAAGGGATAGCGCGGCGCGCCGCGCCGCGCCGCGCCGCGCGCGTATGGCTTATGGCGTATGGCTTATGGTCTGAGGGCGAGGCGGGATCGCTCAGGCCATATGCCATGAGCCATATGCAATAGGCGGGCGCCCGCAGGGCGCCCGGCCGCGAGTGGCATGGCGCGTGATCGGGCGATAAGGTGTGCGCCGATGCCCGCGCGGCCGCCTGCCCATCCTGCGGCTCCCGAAGACCGCCTGCTCGCCAACCTGCGCATCGCGTTGGTGGGCCCGCGCGGCGCGCACAACGTCGGCGCGGCGGCGCGGGCGATGAAGAATCTCGGCGCCCGCGATCTGGTGCTCATCCGACCGGCGTTCGGGCGACTGGCGACGGCCGAGCGCATGGCCGTGCACGCCGCGGATGTCGTGCGCGCGGCCCGTATCGCCGATGACCTCGCCACCGCCGTGGGCGATTGTCGGCTGGTCATCGGGACGACCTGCCGCGAGCGCGGCTACCGGAGCACCGCCGAGCCGATCGAGGTGCTCGCCCCGGCGGTGCTGGCGGCTGCGACGCAGGGCCCGGTGGCGATCGTCTTCGGTCCCGAGGATCGCGGCCTCAGCAACGAGTCCCTGCGCCACTGCCAGCGGCTCTGCCGACTGGACACCAGTCCCGACTACCCATCCCTCAACCTCTCCCAAGCGGTCCTGCTGGTCTGCTGGGAGCTGCGCCGCGCCGCCCGCCAGGGCAGTGGCGTCGCGGCCGGCACGGCTCCGATCGCTCCGGCGGCGGCCCTGCAACAGCTCTACGACCACCTGCAGGCGGCGCTGCTCGCCATCGGCTTCCTCAATCGTCAGAACCCCGATCACATCATGTTCGCCCTGCGCGCCCTGCTCGGGCGCGCGGCCCCGCACGAGGACGAAGTTCAGATCCTGCGCGGCATCGCCCGGCAGATGGAGTGGGCGGCGCGGAGCAGCGTGACCGGTGACCGGTTGCCGGTGACCGGTGATCGCGAGCCCGGCGATGGATCGCGCCTGCGGTCCCACCGGTCACCGCTCACCGGTTACCGGTCACCTTCCTAGCCATGGCGCAGATCATCTCCATCGCCGAGGTCGCCGGCGCACGCCGGCGGGTGCAACGGCGCGAGGTCACGGCGGCCTGTGTGCAGATCGTCGAGGCCAACTTGCACGTGGCGATGTATCGCTTCACGACCGCCCCGCCGGCCGAACGGCCGATCCGCGCCCGCCAGGTACGGCAGCTCGCCGAGCTGCTCGAGTACATCACCGCATGCGTCTGAACCGCTGGCGCCTGCTGGTTGCACTGGCGGCGCTGCAACTGGCCGCCGCCGCGCCGCTGCCGGCCGAGTTGACGACCGGCGACGAACGCCGGCTCGGGCAGGAATTCGCCCTCACGGCCCGCCAGCACCTGGCGGTGATCGACGCGCCCGACGTGGTCGACTACGTCACCGGCATCGGGCAGCGGATCGTCCAGAAGCTCGATCGGCCGAGCTTCACCTACCAGTTCACCGTCGTACGCGATCCGCGCATCAACGCCTTCGCCGTGCCGGGTGGATACGTCTACGTGCACACCGGGTTGCTGGTGGCGGCGCACAGCGACGACGAGGTGGCCGGCGTGCTGGCGCACGAGCTCGCGCACGTGCATGCGCGGCACGTGGCGCGCCAACGGGAGAAGACGCAACTGCTCAGCTACGCCACCTTGCTGGGCACGCTGCTGACCATCATCCAACCGGCGGCGGGGGCCTTGGCGAGTGCCGCCTCGCAAGCGGTGACCCTGCAATACATCCGCGAGTTCGAGCAGGAGGCCGATTACCTCGGGGCGCGTTACATGCGCGCCGCAGGCTATGACCCGCGCGGCATGCTCGATTTCTTCAAGTTGCTCGCCGACCAGCAGCGCAGCGCGACCGCCGCCGTGCCGCCGTATCTGCTGACCCATCCGTTGACCGACGAGCGACTGACGAACCTGGAGGCGGCGCTCAAGACACACCAGTGGTCGGCGCGGCCGCGCCCGCCCGCCAGCCTCGGCCTGCAGCGCGCTCAGGCGCTGGTGCGCGCGCGCCAGGAACCGCCGGCGGATGTGTTGGCCGCCTATCGGCGTGCCCGCGATGCCCGACCCGACGACCCGCTGGCGGAATACCTCCTCGGCATCGTCAGCCTCGAAACCGGTCAGTTCGAGGAAGCCGAACGCGCCCTGCGGACGGCGCGCGAGACGGGTCGCGACGAGGCAGGCCGCGAGCTCGGTGCACTGGCGCTGCGCCGGCGCGACGCGGCCGAGGCGCGCGAGCTGCTGACCGCGTATGTGGCACGTCATCCAGACGATGCCGCGGCAACCCTCGACCTCGCCAAGGCACACGAGGCACTCGGTGATCGCCAAGCCGCGCTGAGCGCCTACGCGCGTGTCCTCACGCTCGCCCCTGGGCTGGAGGCGGCGCACCGCAGCTACGGAGTCCTCGCCGGGCGAGCGGGACGGACGCCCCTCGGCTTCTATCACGTTGCGACCGCCGCCCGCCTGGCCGGCAGCTACGACAGCGCGTTGGCCCACTACACACGCGCCGCCCCGCTCCTCCCCGTCGGCGACGAGCGCCGCGACGACGCCGAGCAGTGGATCGAGACGCTCAGCGCCTTTCTGGGCAAGCCGATTCCGGATCAGTCGGCCGCCGAGTGAGCGAAGAGAGGCTGTTAGTTGTTAGGTTGTTAGGCTGTTGGGGATTCAGAGAGGGGGATGTCCCGTTCGCTGCTAAAACTCCGAAGGTGACGGCTCCTCGGTCGCGAG
>CAYYWP010000262.1:0-5707 GCA_964475125.1 uncultured Binatia bacterium (SeqCode)
CCCGGGGCAACGCTTCGCGTTGCTGTGCGCCGCGGAGCGGCGCGCTCCAAGACGCTCGTGGTTCCGGTCATCCTACTGGGCTCCGAGGGGGCGGAGTAGATCGGCCCATGAGGTGATCACCAAATCGGCGATGCTGTCGCGTTCGATCCGGCGCTCGGGGGCGACGAACCAGGCGGTGCGCAATCCGACGGCGTGTGCGGCGCGGACGTCGCGCTCGTGCGAATCGCCGACGTGCAGCGTCGCCGACGGTGCGGTGTTCAGGGCGGCGAGGGCGTGGGTGAAGATGCGCGGGTCGGGTTTCATCGCCCCCACACGGGTCGAATCGGCGACCACTGCCAGCAACGGCGCGTATCCGGCGTCGGCCAGGATGCGCTCGACGTTGCCATAGAAGTTCGACACCACGCCGAGCCGATAATGCGGCGCCAGCCGGATTAGCGCCGCGCGACTCTCGGCGAGGGCGCGTTCGGAACCGGTGACGAAGGCCTCGACGAGGGACCGCTGGAGGGCCCGATCCCGGATCGCCAGACGGGCGTGTTGGATGCCGACGTGGAAATCGATCAGCTCGGCCAGCGACATCGCCGCGATAGCCGGATCGGCGTACGCGGCCTCGTCGGCGGCGTAGAAGGCCGGCTTGAGGCGTTCGATCGGCATCTCCACACCTGCGGCGCGGTACAGCGCGACGAAGCGGTCGAGCCAGTGACTCGCCGGGCCGTCCAGCGTGCCGCCGTAATCGAACAGGATGGCCTCGAGCTGCATCCGAAGGATGAAAGCGCTCCCTGCCCGGGGGGTCAAGCAGGCCTAGCCGCTGGCAATGGGTCGTCGGGCATGGTGACTGGCCAGTATCCGCGCTGCTGCACTGCGTTGACACATTCGACCGGGCAGTAGACAGTCGGCGGAAGCATGTCCGCCGGGCAGGAATTTTCCTTCCGCACCCGGGCGAGCAATCTGCGCCAGCTCGCTGAACAGCGCTTCGACGTTGCCGTCATCGGCGGCGGGATCACCGGCGCCGGGGTGGCGCGCGACGCGGCGCTGCGCGGCTTGTCGGTGGCGCTCCTCGAACGGCGCGACTTCGCCTCGGGCACCAGTTCCCGCTCCTCCAAGTTGATCCACGGCGGCCTGCGCTACCTGCAGCAGGGTGACGTCGGGCTGGTGCGCGAATCGGCCACCGAACGCTACGCCGTGCGTCGCTTGGCGCCCTACCTGGCGCGCCCGGTCCAGATGCTGCTGCCGGTGTACAGCCGCGCCAGCTACACGAAGCTCAGCGTCGGACTGTGGACGTATGACCGCCTGGCCAGTGTCGCCGAGGCGGAGCGCCACCGCATGCTGCACCGCGCCGAGACGCTGGCGATGGAGCCGCGCCTGCGAGCCGAGAAACTCTACGGCGCCGGCTGCTACTACGAATACCTGACCGACGACGCGCGCCTGGTGCTGGAGGTCATCAAAGCCGCCGCGAGCCTGGGCGCCGTGGTGGCGAACTACGCCGAGGTGGAGGACTTCGTTCGCACCGGCTCGCGCATCGAGGGCGTGCAGGTGCGTGATCAGCTCGGCGGCGACGCGTTCACCGTGCGCGCTCGCGTCGTCGTCAACGCCGCCGGCCCGTGGGTCGATGCGCTGCGCATGCGCGGCGAGGCCGACCAGCGGCCGCGCCTGCGCCTCACCAAGGGCATCCACCTGACCGTGCGCCAGGCGCGCCTCGGCGTGTCGCGCGTCGTCGTCATGCCGGCGCGCGATAAGCGCGGCGTCTTCGCCGTGCCGCGCGGCGCGGTCACCTACCTGGGCACGACGGATACGTTTCACCCCCGCCCGGACGAATACCCCGAGATCACCCTCGATGACGCGCACTACTTGCTCGAGGCCGCCAATCGCGCCTTCACGCTCGAGGCGCCGCTGACCGTGGATGATGTGGTAAGTGCCTGGGCCGGTCTGCGTCCGTTGCTCGCCCAATCCGGCAAGCGGCCGACCGAGCTGTCGCGCCAAGACGAGGTGATGGTGGCGGATAACGGCCTGATCTCGGTGGCGGGGGGCAAGCTGACGACCTTCCGCTGTATGGCGGCCCGCGTCGTCGATCTGGTGCTCGAGCGGCTGGCCGCCGGCACCTGGAGTGCCCCGGCGCCGCGCGGGGCGAGCGCCACGGCGCGGCTCGGCGGCGGCGACACCGGCGACGACGTCGACGCCTACGCCGCCGCGCTGCGCCGCCGTTGGCCGGGCGTCTCGACCGACGTCGTGGACCGCCTGGTGACTCTGTGCGGCAGCCGCGCCGAGCCCATCGTCGCGCGCCTGGCGACGGCGCCGGCGTTGGCCGAGCGCTTCGATCCCGTCCTGCCGGTGACGCGCGGCGAGATCGAGCATGCCGTGTACGAAGAGATGGCGCTGACCCTGGCCGATGTGCTCGAGCGGCGCACGCGCCTGCTGCTGTGGGACCCCGGCATGGGGCGCACCGTCGCCGCCGGCGTGGCGGCGCTCATGGGCGAGCTGTTGGGTTGGGATGCGGCGCGCCAGCGCCACGAGGTTGCCAGCTACGGCGCGCTGGCGGACCGGCTGCTCACCTTCGAGCCCGGCGGCGAGCCCAGCCAGGCGGCGCATGGCTGAGCTGGACCTCGAGCGCCGGCGCGCCGATCTCGTCGCCCTGCTCGGCGCGGATCGCGTCGACTGGTCGGACGCGACGCTCGTCGAGCACGCGCACGACTCCTGGCCGCTCGCCCTGCTGCGCCTGCAGCAGGAGCGACTGAGCACGCGGCCGGCCTGCGTCGTCCAGCCGATCGATACCGGGCAGGTCGCCGCGGTGCTGCGCTACGCCAACCAGCGGCGCATTGCCGTGGTCCCGTACGGCGGCGGCTCGGGAGTGTGCGGCGGCGTGTTGCCGGCGGCCGGTGCGGTCGTCGTCGACCTGCGGCGCATGAACCAACTGCTCGAGCTCAACGAGACCGCGCTGCAGGTGCGCGTGCAAACCGGCCTGTACGGGCATCATTTCGAGGCCGCCCTGCAGGCGCGTGGCTACTCGGCCGGCCACTGGCCGCAATCGGTCGGCGTCTCGACCATCGGCGGCTGGATCGCCACCCGCGCCGCCGGCCAGTTCTCGACCCGCTACGGCAGCATCGAGGACATCCTGCTGGGGCTCGAAGCCGTGCTGGCGGATGGGCGCATCGTGCGCATCAAGTCGACCCCGCGCCGCGCCGCCGGCCCCGATCCGCGCCACCTCTTCCTCGGCGCCGAGGGCACGGCTGGCATCGTCACCGAAGCGACGCTCAAGGTGTTTCCGCTCCCCGATAGTCGCCGTCTCCTCTCCTTCAGCCTGCCCGACTTCGACGCCGGTCTGGAGACCCTCCGCGACATCATGCGGGCCGGCTGGCGGCCGCCGGTGCTGCGCCTCTACGACGTGAACGAGAGCGGGCGGAACTTCGGTCAGTGGCAGCAGGACGACCGCTGCCTGCTGCTGGTGGTCTCGGAGGGACCGCGCGCGCTGACGGCCGTCGAGGCCGAAGCCTGTCACGACGTCTGTACGGGCCACGGCGGTGAGGCGCTGGGCGAAGCGCCGGTGCAGCATTGGCTGAAGGAGCGTAACAACGTCCCCTCGCTGTTGTCGTTCATCGAGCGCGGCTTCGTGCTCGACACCATCGAGGTCGCCGCCGAATGGGACCGCATCCACGCCCTCTATGCCGAGGTGACCGCTGCCATACGGGCGCTGAAGGACGTGGTGGTGGTCTCGGGTCACAGCTCGCACAGCTACGCCCAGGGCACCAACGTCTATTTCACCTTCGTCGCCCGACCCGCCGATGCGGCCGAGGCCGAAGCGACCTACCTGGCCTGCTGGCGCGCGGCGATGGAGGCGACGCTGCGCATCGGCGGCACGATCGCGCATCACCACGGCATCGGCCGCGGCCGTCTGCCGTGGATGGCGGCGGAGCACGGCGCGGCGCTCGAACTGCTGCGCGCCGTCAAACGCGCCCTGGATCCGCACGGCATCATGAACCCGGGCGTCCTGCTGCCAGAATGACCAGGACGGTGGTCGGGGATCAGGGATCAGGGGTCGGGGACCGGGCTGGGCGGACAGAACCCTGATCCCTGATCCCCGACCGCTGTCCTAACAATGTCACTGGTCTTGGCGATCGACGAAGGGACCACCGGCGTGCGCGCCATGGTCTTCGACCAGCACAGCGCGCTGCGCGGCGCGGCGTACGAGGAGATCGGCGCCTCGTTTCCGCGCCCGGGCTGGATGGAGCAAGACCCGCTGCACATCTGGGCGGCGACGCAGCGCGTCAGCGGCGACGCCTTGCGGGCGGCCGGAGCGAAGCCGGCCGATCTCGCCGCCGTCGGCCTCGCCGTGCAACGCGCCACGGCGATCGTGTGGGAGCGCGCCACCGGCCTGCCGCTGTACCCCGCCATCAGTTGGCAGGATCACCGCACCGGCCAACGCGTCGCCGAGCTGCTGGCCGGCGGGATCTTCATGAACACCCTCGCCTCGGCGACCAAGCTCGAATGGATCATCCAGCAGCGCGGCGCCGCGGCCCGGGCGGCGCGCGGCGAGCTCTGCTTCGGCACGGTCGACACCTGGTTGCTCTGGCAGCTCAGCGGCGGCCAGGTGCACGTCACCGATCACTCCAACGCCTCCTGCACGGGGCTGTACGACGCCATGGCCGGCGGCTGGGACGCCAACCTGCTGGCCGTCCTCGGGATCGCGGAGCGCCTGCTGCCGCGCATCGTCGAATCGAGCGCGGTCTGTGGCAGTACGGATGCCGCGGTCTTCGGTGCGGCCGTGCCGCTGGCCGGCATCGCCGGTGACCAGCAAGCGGCGATGTTCGGCCAGCTCCGCACCGCGATCGGGGCGGCGAAGATCACCTTCGGCACCTCGGCGATGATCGACGTCAACACCGGCGCACTGCCGGTGTTCTCGCAGCACGGTGCGTATCCCCTCATCCTCTGGAGCATCGGCGGTGCGCGGACGTTCTGTCTCGAGGGGACGGTGATCACCGCCGGCGCGGCGGTGCAGTGGCTGCGCGACGGCCTGGGCATCATCGCCAACACGGCCGAATGCGGGCCGCTCGCGGCGTCCGTGCCGGACAGCGGCGGGGTGTGGGTGGTGCCGGCTTTGCAGGGTCTGGGGACGCCGTACATGGACCCGGCGGGGCGCGGCGTGATCGGCGGCCTGTCGCGCGCCACGACGCGCGCCCACATCGCCCGCGCCGTGCTCGAGGGCATCGCGTTTCGCACCGAGGAGGCGCTGGCGGCGCTACTCGTCGATGCCAGCGCCGCGCCGCCGGCTGTGCTGCGCGTCGACGGCGGCGTCGCCGCCAACGACGTGTTTCTGCAGGGCCTGGCCGATACGCTCGGAATCGCGGTCGAGCGCCCCGAAACCGTGCAAGCGACGGCGCTCGGCGCCGCCTATCTCGCCGGTCTCGCCGTCGGCCTGTGGTCCGGCCTCGATCAGCTGCACAGTGCCTGGCGCTCCGGCGGTGTGTTCGCCCCACGCCTCAGCGCCGACGAACGCGCCGCCCGCTGTGCCGCCTGGCGGCAGCACATCCGCGCCGCAAGGGAGTAGGGGCGCCCGGCGCAGGGCCTCTTGGTGTGCTCCGTGGGTGAAGGTTGTTAGCTTCGATCGTACAGAAAAAACGCAACGCAGAGCCGCGGAGTCTGCAGAGCAGGGGGTGGACGTGGGAGCAGGATGCTGAAAAACCCGCCGCTCACCCTGAGCCCGTCGAAGGGTGAGCGG
>CAYYWP010000263.1:0-3490 GCA_964475125.1 uncultured Binatia bacterium (SeqCode)
CACCGGGCGACGCGCCGCGTCGCCGGCGGGCACAGGTCCCGCGGCTACGGCTTGCTCCGTATCCTCAGTGCCCTTACGCGCCAGCCTGCGGACTGGCACGGTGCTGCTATGTGTTGCGTTCGCCCCGCCGGCAGCGCAGCGCGCTGCCCGGGGGGGGGAGGGGCGCGGCGTTCGCATTCGGGCCGCTGGGATTTCGGCACCGCCGGTGGCTTCGCGCCACACCCCTCGCCACCGGGCGACGCGCCGCGTCGCCGGCGGGCACAGGTCCCGCGGCTACGGCTTGCCTCGTATCCTCAGTTCCCTTACGCGCCGCCCTCCTAACGGGACTCCGTCACGCGTCGAGTGCCCTCACGCGCCGCTCAGCAGTAGGCGTTGTTCATGATTTCGCCGAAGCCGCCGCCGCCGGGGATGATGTACTGCTTGTCGGTGAGCCCACTCTCGTCGGCCCAGCGCACGCCCGGCATGGTGCGCAGCACTTCTGGCGAGGAGGCGCCGCGATCCAGGCGCAGGGCGTAGACGACGACTTCCGGGTGTCGAGTCTGCATGCGGTGCAGGTATTCCGGGGTGACGATCAGGTTCACGGTGACGAACTTTCTCGGCGTGCCCGGCACTTTGGTCTTGTAATGCGTAATCGCCTGATCGAGCGAGGCGCCGGTGGCGCCCATCGGATCGGGAAACAGCACGTAGGCCGCGTCGATGTCGCCGCCGATTTTCGAGTCGCCGAAGTGTGCGCCCGTGACCTTGCCGGCGGCATCGGTCAGTCGGCTCATGACCACATGGTCCTGGCGCACCTGGTCGGGAGTCAGCGTCTTGTTGAGGAAGTCGTAGCAGACCTGCGACGGGAGCGTGCCGGCCCGCATGATGTTGACCACCACCGCCCGCACGTGGGTGTCGAGAATCTCGCCGGTCCACGTGCCATGCGGCGACATCGCCGCCATGCGTGTGCGGGTAGCGTGCAGGGCGCGCGGGAACTCGCCGTTCAGCACCGCCTTGATCAGGTACTGGTAGAGATCGCGCACGGTGTCGTTGATGGCCGGCTGCGTCGTCGTTGCCGCGCACAGAAAGGCGAGGTGCGTGAGCAGGAAGGGATCGGCCAGGATGTGAACGTTGGCACCATAGGCGTGCGTCAGCTCCAGCTCGCGGGTCGGCAGATGCTCGTAGGCGATGTCGACGATGGGCTCGGTCATGCTCGGGCTCCTTGTGTGCGGGCGGGGGTGAACGGTGCCGACGACCGCGTTGACACCGCCGGCGCTGTCGTGCCCGAAGCACGCGGCCGCGTCAATGACCTCGCGATGCGCACGGCGGGCCCACACAATGCGCGGCGACGCATCCCCTTGGCGCCCGGCGGCGCGCGTGCGAGAAGCGCGGCGAGCATGCGTGAGCGACGGACGTGAACCGCGATACGGTGCTGGCCACTCTGCTCGGCGTCGGACTTTTCGGCGTCTACGCCGCCGGCGCCAGCCCGACGATCTACGTCGGCGACAGCGGCGAGCTGGTCGCCGCCGTGCATGTCCTCGGCATCCCGCATCCGACCGGCTACCCGCTCTACGCGCTGCTCGGCAAGCTCTGGACCCTGCTCGTCCCCATCGGCTCGATCGCCTATCGGATGAGCTTGTTCAGCGCCGCCTGTGCCGCCGCCGCGGCGGCGGTGCTCTACCGCTGCGCCCGCCTGCTCGGCCTGCAGCGGCTCGCCGCGGTGCTGGCGGCGCTGCTGCTCGCCTTCTGCCCGAGCTTCTGGGGCGAAGCGAACATCCAGCGCGTGTATACGTTGAATGCGCTGTTCGTCGCCCTCGCCACCGCCGCCGCGCTGCGCTGGTGGCGACGCCCGACGCAGCGCCGCCTGGCGTGCGTCGCCTTTGCCTGTGGGGTGGGCGCGACCAATCACACCTTCATGGCCATCTACGCCGCGGCTTTCGCGCTTGCGTTCGCGGCCGCGCTGTTCCGTCGCGCGCGCGCGCTCGGCCTCGGCCATGCCGCCGCGGAGCTGGGCCTGACTCGGCGCGACGGCGATTCCGCCTGGCGCGGACTCACTGCCGCCGCAGTGTTGAGCGCGGCGGCGTTTGTCGCCGGCTTGCTGCCCTATCTCTACCTGCCCTGGCGCTCACGCGCCGATCCAGCCCTGGATTGGGGGAACCCCGAAAGCATGCGCGGCCTGCTCGACGTCGTCCTGCGCCGCGGCTTCTGGCAGCGCGCCTGGATCGAGCAGCCGAGCGACGTCGTCGCCATCCTCGGAGACTACGGCACCGGCCTCGGCGCCGAGCTCGCCTGGGCGGGGGCGGCGCTGGCCGTGCTCGGAGCGCTGTCGATACGCCGCTTCGGCTGGCCGGTCCTCCTCATGCTGCTGGTGATGCTCGCCAACCTCGCCGTCATGGCGGCGCACGGCTCGCGCAGCGATCTCTTTCTCTGGCACCGCTATTACATCCCTTCCTACGCCATGGCGGCGCTGCTGGCCGGCTGCGGCGCACAGTTCGTCATCGAGCGCCTGCCGCCCCTGCTCCGCCTCGCCCCACTCGTGCTCCCGGTCTTGATGCTGGCCAGCGGCTGGCAGCGCTTCGACCGCAGCCGCTACCGCGTCGCCGATGCCTTCTCGCGCGCCGTCCTGCAGTCGCTGCCGCCCGGTGCCAGCCTGATCGCCACCGACGACAACATCCTCTTCGTCCTCATCTACCTGACCATGGTCGAGGGCCTGCGGCCGGACGTGCACCTCATCTTGCAAGGCGTGGGCGGCGCCGACCTGCCGCCGCTGCACTTCGACCCGGACCGCGATCCGCTCTTCTTTACTCACCACCCGAACTGGAACGTCCCCGGGTTGGACATCGTCCCCGTCGGCCTGCTGTTTCGCGCCGCGCGCCATGGCCAGCCGCTCCCCGAGCCGGTGATCCCGCTGTCCGAGCTCCCCGGCGAACGCGACCCGGCGGTGCCGAAGGACGATCTGACGCAGAACCTGATCAGCCAGCTCCATTACATGCTCGGCTTCACCTTCGAGCAGCGCGACTGGCCGCGGGCGCGGGCCAGCTTGGCGCGCGCGGCCGCCGCCGCGCCCGACAACGACGTGCTCTTCTACAACCTCGGCCTCGTCTACCAGCGCAACGGCCTGATCGACGACGCGCTCGCCGCCTTTCGCCGCTCGCACGCCATCAACCCGCGCCACCTCGCCAGCGCGAGCCGGGCGCGGGCCGACCATCGCATCGCCGAGCTGTTGCTCGAGCAGCAGCGCATCGCGGCCATCGAGGACACCCTCGCCGCCGCTCCGAGTCTGCGCCTGCTCACCCCCGGCACGCCGCCGTATCACGCCGCCATGGCCGCCCTCCTCGAAACGCGCGGCGAGTCGCTCGCGGCGCGCGGCCATCGCCTGCGCGCCCTGGAGCGAGAACGGGGTGAAGGGACGTAGGGCCGGGTTGGGCGGGTTTTCCCCGGCCCCCCCGGCCCAAGTGCCACAACCCACCACCCCCCCACCGGGCGGGGCCCCCGCGGGGGGGCGGCGGGGGGG
>CAYYWP010000263.1:3500-5652 GCA_964475125.1 uncultured Binatia bacterium (SeqCode)
GAAAACCCGCCCCCCCCGGCCCTACGTCCCTCTCCCCTCTCCCCCCCGACGGGGCGGGACCGCCGAGAGGCGGCGGACCTGCGCTTGATATTCGGCGACGTCGCCGGCCAGGCGCACGGCGCTGCGCGCGTCTTCCAGCGCGGCGCCGTGCTCGCCCTGCTCGGCCAGCCAGGCACTGCGCTCGAAGTGGAGGCGCGCCAGCAGCTGGCGCGCCTCGGCGAAGTCGGGGGTATGGGTCAGGATGTCTGCCAACTGCCGTCGCGCGTCTTCGTACCACTGCGCCCGCGGCACATAGAAGGTCGGCTCGCTCGCTTGATCGGCGCGACGGGTGGAGATGCGGTAGACGAAGATGGACCAACCGATCTTGTCGATCGGGACGTAGCGCTCCAACCAGCGAAAGCGGAGGGCGGGGTTTTCACCCCCGAACGATCGGCGCTGCAGGTGATAGGGGCCGACGAAATAGGTGACATCCTCCTCGGGCCACACCAGATCACGCAGCTTGATCGGCGCCGCAACGACACCCTGTTCCTCGAGCGGGAGGGGCGAGAAGACCGCCGCCCGAACCGCGGCCGGCTGGATCCGATCGATGTAGTCGCGCAGGCCGTGGATGTCCTGACCCCACTCGAGGTTGGAATCGATGAGGTAGTCGATGCCGTTGTCCGGTCCCCCCGCCAGCTCATTGAAGTAGGCGAGAAAGTGGGGGCGCGCGTGCAGCGTCCCCGCCAGGTACCAGAATGCCAGCACACCGATCGCGAGCTGGGAGCGCCACCCGGCCACGAGCGCCCGCTGCACCACCGCTCCCGTGGCCAGGAAAACGAACGGAAAGACGGGCAGGATGTGTCGCACCCCGATGTTCGGCCGGTAGAACATCGCAGCCAGGTGAAACACCCCGATCGGGAGGAGCACGAACAGCCAATCCCGCCGCGCGGCTGTGCCCCGCACATCGATGGTGGCCAGCGCAGCGCCGAACAGGATGAGGGCCGGGATCGGCGTCTTCCACCACTGCGCCAGCAGGTAGTAGTACCAGAAGCCGGCCGTCGAGTGCTCGCCCCAGAGAAACGAGGGCTGACTCAGGTCAAAGTCGGCGTTGATGTGCTGGAACCCGGAGTAGTAGTTCATCAGCCCGTTCGGAAAGCCGTAGCCGATCGAGACCAGGAGCGCGGCGATGCCGGCGATGAGTGTCCCCGCTCTCGCCAGCTCGGACGCCGCGCGGCCGTGCCACCAGAGCGAGACCAGCAGCGCACCGACGATCGCGCCGGTCAGCACGCCCGAGTACTTCGCCAGCAACGCCAGGCCCAGGGCGACACCGCACCACGCGGCGTAGGTCAAGCGGCCGCTGGCGCCGAACCTCCACAGTGCGAACACCGCCCCCACCGTGAAACAGGTCAACCCCGCATCCGTCGTCACCAGCGACGCGTGCGCCAGGATGTTGGGGCAGAAGGCGCAGCAGAGCAGCACCCAGAGCGCCGGCCAGTCCCCCCACAGCTCGCGCGCCCACCAGAACGTCAGCAGGCACAGCAGCGCGCCGACCGCGATCATCGGGAGGCGGCCGAAAAACAGGATGCGCTCGAGCGGCACGCTGTTGTGGGTGAGGAAGTCGCCGCCGAAGATGCGGTCGTCGCCTCGCGCCCAGCCGTCCCCCTCCCAGATCGGCTTCAACGCCAACCCCGCCAGCGGCATGGCCGCCAGGGCCTTCAGCAGCGGCGGATGCTGCGCATTGAGCCGGAAGTCGCCGGTCTGGATGTACGTATACCCGGCCGGGAGGTGCGCCACCTCGTCGCTGGTCACCGAGGTGCCGACGATGCTGGTGACCGCCAGGAGCACAAAGGCCAGCAGCAGAGCCGCCGGCAGGAGGACCTTGGCAACCACTCCCTACCTGTATCGGCCCCGGCTCCCGGCAGACAAGATGTTCCGGCGCGATGCCTCGAGCCGGCCAGCCTGCCGGTGCAGTTCTCGCCGCCCGTGCCTTACGCCAGCTCGATATCGGTCTTGGCGAAGTCGTCGCCGACACACAGCAGAGGCTGGTTGGCGAGCGTTGCCGTCGCGTAGGTCATGCAGTCGCCGAAGTTGAGCCCGGCGCGATGCCGCCCCCGCCCATAGCAGCCCGTTGAAAAACGTGTTCCGCCCACCCTTCGACGGGCTCAGGGTGAGC
>CAYYWP010000264.1:0-5579 GCA_964475125.1 uncultured Binatia bacterium (SeqCode)
GAAGGGGGGGCAGGCGGTCATGAGCCCGGGACGAGGCCCTGGGTAACCGGCATGACAGGCAGAGCCGTGGAAGGGCATGTCTGGCGCCGGGTGGCGCCGTTTCAGGGGCTCTGCTCTCGCGCCACGTGCCCGCACGTCAGCACGTCAGCACGTCCTCACGTCAGCACGTCAGCACGTCAGCACGTCCTCAGTGCAGCGGCTCGGTGCCTTCGGGCGGGCCGGTGCCGTTGGGGTCGTCCTGCACGCCATGCCGGCGGGCGAACTCGAGGATCGTGGCCCGCGCCAGCTTGCTGGGGCGGAAGCGCCCATTTTCCCAGCGGTTCACCGTTCCCACGGTGATGCCCAGGGAGTGCGCGAATTCCTCCTGGGTCATGCCCAGGCGTCGTCGCAGGTGGCGGATGAACTCAGTCATGTTCTCTGACACGGCCGCTAGCCCCTCCATCGCGCGGGACCTCGGTAATCCTTGCCCGGCTTTGAGCAAGCGACATGCCACAGGGCTTCTGCTGTGCGCCTGCAACTGGCACGGCATGGGGTCGTCAACCCCGTGGCAGGGATGGTGCAATTAGTGTCTCGCCAGCGACCTTTTCATGCCGCGGCTGACGCGCTAATCGCTAATCGCGTATCGCCTATCGCTTATCGTCTGAGGGCCTGCTCCGGCGATCAGCGATAGGCGATACGCGATTAGCGATACGCGGCGAAGCTAGAGCTGCCCCGGGGTGAGGCTGCCGCGCCCCTCGCGTCGGCCCTTGCGCAGGGCGGGGATGGCGCGGATGCGCTCGTCGGGGAGGAGGTCCCACAGGATGCCGCGCGGGCGCGGATAGAGGCTCGGCGCCGCGACCACCTGATCGGGCGTGATCACGAAGTCCACCGGGATGTCGTGGGCGCGCATGGCGATGCGATCATCGATCACCTGCAGCGCATGCACGGTGGTGACGATGGGGGTGTACTCGCGCACCTTGCCGGCGCGGCGCAGCAGCGCGTACTCGAGGTCGCTGGCACCGCTGCCGCGCCCCACCCGCGCGCCCTGCCGCGACACCGCCACCGAGCCGACGATGACGAGGTCGATCGCATGCAGCTCGTGTGGCGCCAGCGGACGGCCGTACTTCAGTGCCCCGCGCAGGCACGCGGCGCGCCAGGCATTGCCGGCCAGGCGCGACGGATCCACCTCGAGAAAGCAGCGCTCGGCGCGCAAGCCGGGCAGCGGCACATAGATGATCTTGCCGTCCTGCAGCGCGGCGCGGCGCAGCGCCAGCTGCGGGGCGCTGAGATCGAACTTCACCGCCTTGGCACGCTTCCAGATCGTCAGCTGGGTGAGCAGCTTGGCGGCGCGCTCGGCGCCGAGGAAATTCGGGATGCGCCCGTAGGCGCCGGGGAAGCGCGCCACACCGGCGGTGGTGATTCGATTCCACACCTTGTGGCGGATCGCGTCCTTGGTCATGCGCCCTTCGCGCGCGTGCAGGGTCAGCTACTACAGGCGCGCGCGCGGAGTCAATCAGCGACCAGGCGCCGGCCGGTGATGATGAATCCGGTGTGCGCGACCATGCGATGCTCCGGTCGCAAGCTCAGTCCCTCGCAATGCCACGGGCGCATGAGGGTCTCGTGGATCTGCAGCGCGCCGAAGCCGTGGGCGGGAGCGCCGTCCGCTACCTGCTTCACTTGCAGCACCGTCGGGACGTAGACCACCAACACGCCGCCGGGACGCAGCGCCGCGGCGACGGCCGGCAGCGCCGCCCACGGATCGACGAGGTCGAGCACGACGCGATCGAGCTCGCGCGCCTCGATGCCGGCGCGCACGTCGGCATGCACGACCGTCCACTGTGGTGCCGGGCCATGAAACTGCTCGACGTTGGCGCGCGCCATGTCGATGAACTCGGCGCGGATCTCGTACGAGATGACGGCGCCGCCCGGCCCCACGGCGCGCAGCAACGCCATGGTGAGCGCGCCGGGGCCGGTGCCGGCCTCGAGCACGCGCATCCCCGGCGCGATGTCGCCCCAGAGCAGAATCGGCCCGATGTCCTTCGGATAGATGACCTGGGCGCGCCGCGGCAGGTGCGGGATGAGGGTGGCGAAGGTCGGGCGCAGGACGAGAAACGCCTCGCCGCCGCTGTTCTGCACGGTGCGGCCCTCGACCTGCCCGATCAGGTCGTCGGCGGCGATGATGCCGCCGCGCAGGTGGATGCGCGCCCCGGCGCGCAGCGTGCGCAGGTACTCGCGCTGCTTGCGATCGATCAGCAGCACCGCCTCGCCGGCGCGCAAGCGCGCCCGCTCGGCGGCGGGCTCGCCACTGGCCTCGAGCCCGGCCGCGTGTTCGCCCACGGCGGTCACGCGTCGCCGGCCGCGGGGAAGGCGGCGCGGTCGCCGGCGGCGCGGCGCTCGCGTTTGGCCGCGGTCTCGCGCGCCAAGCGACAGAAGCCGCACAGGCCGGCGAACGACGGCATGCCGCAGCTCGCGCAGGTCTGCGGGGCCTCGCGCTCGGGGGCGGTGAAAGCGCCTTGGGCGCGGTGCAGGAACTCCTGCAGGAAGAGCAGCTTGCTGCCCGGGCTGGCGGCCTCGAGGCGGTTGAGCATGTCCTTGTAGACGAGCTGCGTGGCGCCGACCGCGTTGGGGCATTCGTCGACCACGTAGTCGATGCGCCGCAGGAAGGAGTAGACCGCGCTCTCGTACTCGCTGATGCGGAACAGCGGCTTGATCTTGCGCACGAAGCGCGCATGGGTGGGCGCCAGCACCGGGCGCTGGCGCGCCAGCTGATCGAGCTGCCAGTGCAGGACGTTGCCGAGCAGGCGCGCCGCCTCGTCGTCGAGGTTGTGGCCGGTGGCGAGCACCGGGAAGCCGCGCTCGACGGCGAGCTGATCGAAGTAGTGGCGCTTGAGCGTGCCGCAGGCCGAACAGGCGGGCCGCCGGCTGAGCGCCGCGACCTCCGGCACCGCCAGGCCCTCGGCCGCCAGCGGCACGGTGATGAGCGGCAAGCCGCGCGCGGCGGCGAAAGCCGCCGTCTTCTCCGTCGAGACGTCGGAGTAGGCGCCGATGCCGAGCGAGAGGTGGAGGCCGGTGGTTTGGAAGCCGAGCCCGCTCAGCACGTCCCACAGCGCCAGGCTGTCCTTGCCCCCCGACACCGCCACCAGGATCGGCTCGTCGCGCCCTGCCATCTGTTCTTTGTCGATCGCCCGTTCCACCTGGCGCTGGAAGAAGAAGATGAAGCAGGCGCGGCAGAAGTTCGAATGGTGCTGGCGCAGCTGCACCTCGGCCGGCGCGCGGCAACGCGTACACTTCATGGCGCGCCGCCGGAGATCACCGCTCGCACCTCGACGATGTCGTCGGCCTCCAGCATGGCGCCCTCCGGCACCAGCTCGTCGCCGCGGATGACCATCGCCGTGCCGGGCAGGAAGCCGAGCTCGCGCAGCACCTCGGCGGCGCGCCGCCGGCCGCTCAGCTCCAACTGCTTGCGCTGCGGAAGGACCGTGATGTGCATGGGGCAGGGCGAGGATAGGGGGGGCCGAGTGGCGACACAAGGGCGGCGGACGAGAGCGTGACTAGTGACCGGTGACCAGTGACCAGTGGCCTGTATCATTAACATCGGTAGTGCCGGCGCGCTCCACCGCCCCGACCAGTCACTACCGATACAGGTCACCAGTGACCGATAACCGGTCACCGGTCACCGGTTACCGGTCACGCTCTTCTTTGGACGTGCTTGACTCGTTGCGCGCGTATCCGTAAACCGCGCCACAGGCAGGCTGGCGTGGAGGCTGAAGCACCCGATCTGATCGCAGCCCGCCGCCTCAAGTTGGCGGCGCTGCGCGCCGCCGGAGCGGAGCCGTTCGCCAACGACTTCCGCCCGACGCACACCGCGCAGGCGGTGCTCGAGCGCTACGGCGGGGCGGCGGGTGAGGCGCTGGCCGAGGTCACCGACAGCGTGGCCTTGGCCGGGCGCATGGTCGGCAAGCGCGACTTCGGCAAGGCCTCGTTCCTCCACCTGCAGGACCGCAGCGGGCGCCTGCAGGTGTACGTCAAGCGCGACCGGCTGGGCGAGGAGGCGTTCGGGCGCTTCAAGCACGCCGACGTCGGCGACATCATCGGCGTGGTGGGGACGGTCTTTCGCACCAAGACGGGCGAGCTGACGATCGAGGCGCACGACTGCCGCGTGCTCGCCAAGGCGCTGCGGCCGCTGCCGGAGAAGTGGCATGGGTTGACCGACATCGAGGCCCGCTACCGCCAGCGCTACCTCGATCTGGTGGCGAACGAGGGCGTGCGCGGCACCTTCCGGCGCCGCGCCCAGATCATCCAGTACGTGCGCGACTTCCTCACCGCCCGCGACTTCATCGAGGTCGAGACGCCGATGATGCAGCCGATCGCCGGCGGCGCCGCGGCCAAGCCCTTTCTCACCCACCACAACGCCCTCGACATGACCCTCTACCTGCGCATCGCCCCGGAGCTGTACCTCAAGCGCCTGCTGGTCGGCGGGCTCGAGCGCGTCTTCGAGCTCAACCGCGTCTTCCGCAACGAGGGGGTGTCGACGCGCCACAACCCGGAGTTCACGCTGCTCGAGTTCTATCAGGCCTACGCCACCTACGAGGATCTGATGGCGCTCACCGAGACCCTGCTGGCCGGGCTCGCCGACCAGGTGGTGGGAGCGCGCCGCGTGCGCTACCTCGGACACGACATCGATCTCACCCCGCCCTACCGCCGCCTGTCGATCCCCACCTGCGTCGCGGCGCGCCTCGGGCTGCCGCTCGATGCCGTGCGCCGTCTCGACCCGGCCCTGTTGCAGGGGGCCGCCGATCGGATCGGCGGGCCGCTGGCCAAGAACTACCCGGCGCTGTACGGCGCCGCCGCCGCCGGCTACCTGCTGCTCGACCTCTTCGAGCACCTGGCCGAGCCGGAGCTGATCCAACCGACGTTCGTGTACGAATATCCGGTGGCCGTGTCGCCGTTGGCGCGGCGCAACGCCCAGGCGCCGGCCTTCGTCGACCGCTTCGAGCTCTTCATCGACGGCCAGGAGATGGCCTTGGCCTTCTCCGAGCTCAACGATCCCGACGATCAACGCCAGCGGCTGGAGGCGCAAGCGCAACAGCGCGCCGCCGGCGATGAGGAGGCGCAGGCCATGGACGAAGAGTTCCTGCGCGCCCTGGAGTACGGCATGCCGCCGGCGGCCGGGGAGGGGATCGGCATCGATCGGCTGGTGATGTTGCTCACCGACTCGGCCTCGATCCGCGACGTGATCCTCTTTCCGCACATGCGGCCCGAGCGCCGCTGACGGCGTCGCGCCCGGCGCTCCATGCCCTACTGGCTTTTCATCGGCTTGCGCTACCTGCGGGCGCGGCGCCGCGACGGCTTCATCTCGCTGCTCACGATCATCGCCACCGCCGGCGTGGCGATCGGCGTCATGACCCTCAACGTCGTGCTGGCGGTGATGACCGGCTTCGAGGAGGACCTGCGCGATCGCATCCTCGGCTTCACGCCGCACGTGTTGGTGTCGGACTACGGCGGCTCGATGCCGGCGCGCCCCGAGCTGCTGGCGCGGCTGCGGGCGCTGCCCGCGGTGGCGGCGGCGGCGCCGTATGTGCAAGGGCCGGCGATGCTGG
>CAYYWP010000265.1:0-5537 GCA_964475125.1 uncultured Binatia bacterium (SeqCode)
GTGAAGGACGCCGCCTGATCATCCCCTTCGATCCACAACATTTGACAATACCTCGAGCGGCTTCGTATCGGGCCGGTAGATGGATGAGGTACGAACCGACCGCGAAGATACGAAACTCCTCCGGGAGGAGGTTGGGCTGCGTGTGTCCGAGGAGTGGGCGCTCAGCCAGAATCCGGCACCGCTTCTCCAAGCCGGCGACGAGCTTCGCCGCCGCGGCGAAGGTGTCGGCGCTGATGTGATCGACAATCTCTTCCAGGTCGGCCTTCGCTGATGGCGTGAGGACGTACTTCCTCATGCGCGCCGTTGGCGCTTCGCCTGACGCATTCGGACCTTCAGCTCCTTGAACACCTCGTCGCCGTCGAGGAGCTCCCCGCGATCGGCTTCGGCGGCGCCTTTGAACGCCGCCTCGCGAAACTGCTGACGGGCACGAAGGAGGGCCATGCCCTCATGGATGACCTCGTCGGCACTGCGACAGTCGCCTGCGCGCAACTGCTCGGCGACTTCGTCTTCCGTCCGCTTGGAGAGCTTGATCGGCATGGCTCTCAGCGTAGCCAAGTGGCGGCGACCGTCAAATGATCCGTGCGGTGGTCCCGAATGATGGGGCAGACCCTGCCTGTCATCCGACACGGCTTCGCTCGACGCGCTGCGCGTGGGAGGGCCAGTACCGGAACGGCGCGATGCCCGACCGTGATAGACTAGGGCGGCAATGAGCGAAAACTGAGCCGTGTTGGACTCGAACCAACGACCCTCTGCTTAAAAGGCAGATGCTCTAACCACCTGAGCTAACGGCTCGCGAATCTTTCGGGTACCACAGGGATGACGCGCGGGCTACTGCGGCGGGCGGGGTTGGGCGAGCGCGCGACACGCCGGTCTGCCCCCGAGCTTCGGTGAAGTCGCGCCTGTCACGGCCGGGTGCCGCGGCGCAGCGCGCTGGTCGCACAGGCGACGAGCCCACCGGCAGTGCGCTCCGCGGCACGACGGCCACGGTGACGAGCGGCTCGCTCATCGCCGCCCGTCCGGGTGGATCGGTGCGGCGCGGCGCCGATCCCGGCGCTGCCACTGCCGCGCGCGACGCAGTAGGGCGTCGACGGCGTTGGCCAGCGGCCCGCTGCGACCGATGCCGAACCACATCGTCATCGACCACAGCGCGCGCAACGAGGTGGCGAGGGGGTTCCCGCCGCTGCGATAGGCCTGGCGCAGGGCCGATGCCGCGGCGCCATAGTGCTTGATCGACAACCACTGCATGGCGTTGCCGACATGCAGGTTGCGATACGCGATGTCGCGCATGCGCCGCGCACTCGGCGGCAGATCGGGCCGGGCGAAGATCTTGTCCAGCACCCGCCGGCGCACTGCCATCCGCGTCGCCAGATGAGGAGAGTCCAGAGCGGTCGCGTTGCTCGCGTGCTGGCGAAAGCGAGCCAGGACGCGGTCGACGAAGACGACCGGAGACTCGCGCGCCACCTGCAGGGCCAGATCCCAGTCTTCGCTCAGCTCCACACCCGCGTCATACCCCCCGATCCGATCGATGCAGGCCCGCCGGTAAAGCGTGGCCGCCGTGGCCGTGTAGTCGGCATAGAGCAGGCTGCGAAAAGGATCGGCGGGGTAGCGCATCGCACTGCCACGCCAGGCGCCCGGCGACGGCGAGCCGTCGCTGCGCATGCCGGCGGACCGTCCATAGGCGAACCCCACCTCGTCGCGCGCTGCCAGCGCTGGGACGAGCACCGCCAAGAGCTCGGGCAGCCACGCGTCGTCGGAATCGTTGCGAGCGACGTACTGACCGCGCGCTGCCGCCAACCCCGCGTTGAGGGCAGCGACCAGGCCCGCATGCGCCTGCCGAATGACGCGCAGGCGGGCATCGCTCAGGCGGCGCAGGAGCTCGCCGGTTCCGTCGGTCGAGCCGTCGTCGATGACGATGAGCTCGAGATCGCGGAACGATTGGCCGAGAACGCTCTGCACCGCTTCCTCCAGGTACTCGGCGCGGTTGTAGGTCGGCATCAGGACGCTCACCATCGGGGCCGGCGCCGCCTGCTGCGAAACAGCGGTGAGCGAGAAATCCGCCCCGGTCTGCTTCGTCACGGCTACCGCTCGTAGCCGAGAGCGGCGCGGCGCACCAGCCTCGCACCAACGGTTGCCGCACCTCCACCCCACCGGGCAGCGCGTGACGCTGCCGGCGGGCACAGGTCCCGCGGCTACAGCTCGACACGGGCGCTCGGTGGCCCTGTGCAGCGCGCGTGGCTCGTCGGGCCGGCGGGTGCTAAGCAGCCCGGGCGATGCGCTACCCGGTGCTGCTGTTCGATCTGTTTCGCACCATCGTGCGTTTCACGCCGCACGCACCGACCGGGCAAGTGAAGGAGGCGACGTGGCGCCCGGCCATGAACGAGCTGCGCGGTCGCGCCCAGGCGCTGCTCGGACCGGTGCCGTTCGATTTCTTTCTCGACGCGCTCTACGACGTGAGCCTCGCCATCGCCAAGGCGCGCCCGCCCGAGCATCGCGAAACACCGATCGCGCAGCGCTATCGACGCGCCCTCGCCCGCCTCGGCCTCGCCGACGACGCTGCCGCTACGGCCGAACGGCTCGCCCAACTGCAGCTCGAGGCCCAGGCGGCCAACAGCGAGGTGCCGAGCGAACATCTCGCCCTGCTGCACGAGCTCGCCCGCACGCGGCGCCTGGCGGTGATCTCGAACTTCGATCACGCGCCGACCGCGCACGCGCTGCTGGCCCGGCACGGCCTCGATGCGGTGCTCTCGACGGTGGTGATCTCCGCCGACGTCAACCGCCGCAAGCCCCATGCCGAGGCGTTTCACATCGCTCTGCGGCGCTTGGCGGCGCGCCCCGACGAGGCGCTGATGATCGGCGACAGCCTGGCCGACGACGTCGGCGGAGCCGCCGCCGTCGGCATCGACACCGCCTGGGTCAGTTGGGGAGACCCCGCAGCGCCGGTCGATGGCCCGCCGCCGACCTACACGCTCGGCGCGCTGGTCGACGTGCGGGAGGTGCTGGCGTCCTGAACGGCGCGCCCGCGTCTTGCCAGCGCTCCCGCCGTCACCACCCCGCCGAGCCGGATGCGATCGGCTCGAATGGTGCCGTCGCCCTCGGTACCGCGCACCGACACGGCGGTGTTGGCGATGATGTCGGCGCACGCCGCAGCGCCGCCGCCGGCGAAGACGATGGTCGTGTCGCTGGTGATGACGACGAGCACCGTCAGCCCGCCGGATTCGCGCAGCTCGAACGAGCCGCCGCCATCGCGACAGTCGGCGTTCGCTACCACCGTGCCGGTATTGATGATGAGCAGAAAGTCGCCGCCACAGCCGGAGCCGACCAGCACCGCGGCGAGCAGCAGCGCCATGCTGGCGCAGCGGGCGGCGCGAACCGCACGCAAGGATCCCCTCACCGCCGGCGCTGCGGCGGCCCGTGGTACCGTACCGGCCAGCATGTCGAACGAGCCGCGGATATACACGATCAGAGGCTGCCCGACTAACTCGCGCGCCGCCTGAAAGTCGGGGGGGTGGCTAGCTCTGCAGCGAACAAGAAACGGAACCACAGACGAACACAGATGCACACCGATAAGAGTCATGACGGCAGGCTGACCTCATCATCCTCTTGGTCTCCCCTCGCCGCCTAAGCCCCCTCACAGCCTGGCAGCCTACGAGCTTCACTCCCTGATCTTGGCGGCGCGCAGGCGCTCGACGAGCAGCGGCACGATGGCGGCCCAGTCGCCGACGATGCCGTAGTCCGCCGACTTGAAGATCGGCGCCTTGGCGTTCTTGTTGATCGCCACCACCAGGCCGCTGCGCCGCACGCCGACGGTGTGCTCGAAGGCGCCGCGCAACGCCACGGCGATGTAGAGCCGCGGGGCGATGGCGCGGCCGGTCATGCCGACCTGGTATTGCTTCGGCAGCCAGCCGACGTCGGTGACATCGCGCGTGGTGCAGAGCGCGCCGTCGAGCACCGCTGCCAGTGCCCGCAGCGCCGGCAGATGCTCGGGCCCGCCGATGCCCTTGCCGAAGCCGACCACGTACAGTGCCTCTTCGAGCTCGCTCACTGCTTCGGCACCGGTGCGCCGCTCGACCAGGCGCACGCGATCCGGCGCCGCCGCGGTCTCGACGGCAACCACCTCGGCCCGGCGCTCCGCCCGCGGCTCATCGGCCGGCAACATGCCGGCGCGCACGGTCGCCATCTCCGGCAGCGTGCGCGAGGCGATCAGCGCCACCACGCTGCCGCCGAAGGCGGGCTTGTGCTGCAAGACGCGTCCGCCGGCGTCGAGGCTGAGGTCGATGCACTCGCCGGTCAGGCCGAGGCCGAGGCGCGCCGCGACGCGCGGCGCGAGGTCGCGGCCGAAGACCGTGGCCGGCAGCACGACCAACCCCGGGCGCTGGCGCTCGATCACCTCCGCCAGCAGGGCAGCGTACGATTCGGTGCCGGCGAGATAGGCGTCGCCCGAGGCGACCACGACGCGCGCCGCGCCATGCGCCGCCAGGGCGTCGACGTGACCCTCGGCGCCGGCGCCGGCGACCAGGGCTATGACCTGACCGCGTAACGTCGCCGCCAGCTCGACGGCCTTGTTGAGCAGCTCGAAGGTCACCGGGCGCAGGTGGTGCTCGAGCGTCTCGGCGACCACCAGCACGTCGCGCTCGCCCTGGCGCGTCACCTCGGCGACGGCGGCCGTCGGCGGTGGCGCGGGTTGCTCGACCGACCATTCGCCGAACAGGCCGTGGCCGAGCAGGCGCTCGACCAGCGCATCGACTTGCGCTTCCGGCGTCGCGCCGTCGATCAGCTGTCCCAGGCGATGCTCCGCCACCTGCTCGAGGCCGAGCACCCAGGTCGGCGAGCCGGCGTCGCCGATCACCGCGACATCGAGCCCGAGCCCGGCCGCGTCCAGCACCTCGATCGGCTTCTCCAGCGCCGCCTGGCGATCCGCCTTACTGGGAAACCGTTCGGGGGCGAGATCCTCGGCCGCCGTCACCAGCGCCGGCAGGCACGTGGTCACGACATCGATGCCCTCATCCGTCTCGCGCTCGGCCGTCAGCACGCGCCCGGCGGCGTCGATGGCGAGCGCGCAGGCCATCGTCACCTGCGGCAGGTCGAGGATCTCGGCGATCTCCGGTCCGACCTGACCGGTCTCGGCATCGACACTCTGGCGCCCGCAGAGAATGAGCTCGAACGGCTCGCGGCGCAGCGCCGCCGCCAACGCCCGCGCCGTGGCGAGCGTGTCGGCGCCGGCGAAGGCGCGATCGCAGAGGTGTAGGGCCCGATCCGCCCCCAGCGCCAGGCACTGCTGCAGCGCCTCGCGCGCTTGCGGCGGCCCCATCGTCAGCGCCACCACCTCGCCGCCGTGCTGCTGGCGCAACTCCACCGCCTTGAGCAGGGCGCGGATGTCGAACGCGCTCACCTCGCTGCGCACCCCTTCGCGCTTCACCGTCTTGGTCGCCGGATCGAACTCCAGCGCCGAGACGATGGGGACTTGTTTGATGCAGACGGCGATGAGCATGGGGACGTGCTGACGTGTGGACGTGCTGACGTGTGGACGTGCTGACGTG
>CAYYWP010000266.1:0-5528 GCA_964475125.1 uncultured Binatia bacterium (SeqCode)
CCGGGAGGGCGAAATAGCGCTCGAATATCTCGTCGAAGAGCGCCCGTTCGGCGTGATCCTTGACCAGGGTCGCCGCCAGGATCTCGCGCAGCGCCGGTCGCTCGATGCCGGTGGCGCGCACGGCGGCGGCCGCATCGAGCGTCTCGCCGACGCTCGGCTGCAGCCCGCCCTGGCGCAGCGCATCGAAGAAACCGAGCAGTTGCGCCTTCATCGCCGCGCCGATGCTCGCCCGCGACCGCGGCGCGCGCCGCTCACGCCTTGGTCGCTGCCGCCAGCAGGGCCGACAGCTTGCCCTCCGCCTTGCGCAGATCTTCGTCGTGCTTGAGCACGAGGTTGAGCGTCTGGCGCACGGCGGCGGGGGTGAGCTCTTTGATCTGCAGCGCGCGCAGGGCGCGCGCCCAGTCGAGGGTTTCGGCGATGCTCGGCGCCTTGTGCAGATCGAGCTTGCGCAGCCCGCTGACGAAGCGCGCCACGTGCTCCTGCAGCTTGGATTCGAGGTCGGGCACCTTGAGCGCCACGATCTCGCGCTCCTTCTCCACGCCGGGGAAGTCGAGCCACAGGTAGACGCAGCGGCGCTTCAGCGCCTCCGACAGATCGCGGCTGCGGTTGGAGGTCAACACTACCGCCGGGCGCTGCACCGCGCGCACGGTGCCGAGCTCCGGAATGGTCACTTGGAAATCCGACAGCAGCTCCAAGAGGAAGGCTTCGAACTCCTCGTCCGCCTTGTCGACCTCGTCGATCAGCAGCACGGCGCGACGCGGGACGGTGATGGCGCGCAGCAACGGCCGCTCGAGCAAGAAGTCGCGCGAGAAGACGTGTTGCGTCACCTCCTCTCCACTGAGGCCCTGATCGCGGTCGGCTTGGATGCGCAGCAGTTGCTTCTGGTAGTTCCACTCGTACAGGGCTTTCGCTTCGTCGAGCCCCTCGTAGCACTGCAAGCGGATGAGGTCGGCGTGCAGGGTCTCCGCCAGCACCTTGCCGATCTCGGTCTTGCCGGCGCCCGCCGGCCCTTCGATGAGCAACGGCTTCTCCAGCACCAGGGCGAGGTAGAGCACCGTCTCCACCGCTTCGGTGGTGATGTAGCGCGCCCGCGCCAGCCCGGCGCGGATGTCGTCGGGGGTGATGTCCACCGGCGGATGATGGGCGGGGCGGCGGGAAGCGTCAACCGCTGGCGCGGCGCGCGCGAACTGGCGAGGGTCACCAGGGCCTGGGGGCGCGCCGCGCGCGGATCGCTTATCGCGGATCGCCTATCGCCGGCCTGGCGCCGCGCTCGGGTGATGGCGGTTCGACGTCGATGCGGAAGACGGTCAGGGCCACGCGACGGCCCTTGGAGTAGTTGAGACCTTGCACGGTGGTTACCGCGATCGCCCTGCGGCCGAGCGTGGAGAGCTCGGCAAGAAAGAGCGCCCGGTCCGATTCATCGACGATCGCCACCGTGCCCGGCTGCGCGGCGGCAGCGTGCGCGGCGCCCACGCCGTCGGTCAGGAGGGTGTCGGTCCCCAACCAGAACACCAGGCTGGGCTCGTGGTAGTCGGCCGACACGACGCGCGGCGGACGCTGGCCGGTGATCTGGTCGACGGCCGCCGCGATTGCAGGGCTGATCCACAACTGCCGCAGGCGTGGGACGTAGATCCCGGCGAGGATGGCGACCGCCAGCGCGGCGGTCGCCACCGCAGCCGCGGCCGCCTGCAGCGGCCGCCCGCGCAGCGCCAACCAACCCGGCAGGGCGCCGGCGAGCAGCATCGCGGCGGCGGCCAGCGCTGGCCACCAGATGCCTCCGTCGCCGAGCGCGACCCCGCCGCCGGCGAGAACTGCGGCGAGCGCGACCGTCATGCCGACCCAGATGAGGGTCCAGACGCGGCCGGCGCGCGATCGGGACTCACGCGCCGCCGGGAGCGCTCCCGCCAGGGCGGCGCCGATCAGCAGGGCCAAGGCCGGATAGGTCGTCAAGAGGTAGTGCGGCAGCTTGGTCGCAATGAGCTCGAACAGCAGCCAGGTCGGTGCGATCCAGGCGAGGCAGAAGCGCACGCCGGTCTGACGTCGCGCCCTCCAGGCCGCGAGCAGCGCCGGAAGAAGAAACAGCGACGCCGGCCAGAGGAAGAGCAGTGTCGCGACGAAGTGCGCCCCCGGCGGTGCGCCGTGCCCTTCCTGCCCGGTCAACAGCTTGGCGAGCATGTCCTCCGACAGCGCTCGGGCGATGAACTGTGCATCCCGCAAGACGGTGACGGCCAGCGACCAGGGCAGCACCCACGCGGCGAGGATCAGCAGCCCGGGCAAGGGGCGGAGGACACGCAGCCAGCGCCAATCGCGATCGGCGACGGACAGGCTCGCCGCCGTGAGCAAGGTGACGAGCACACCCATCGGACCTTTGATCAAGGCGCCGATGCCCAGCGCCGACCAGAACACCGCTACCTGTGACCAGGGTAACGGTCGGACGGAGCCGTCGCCGCGCGCGCCGGCGTACGCCACCGCCAGCGCCCACTGGGCGGCGGCGATGGCCGCGAGCAGCGCCGCGTCGGTGGTCGCCAGGTGAGCCGCGACGACGAGATTGACGCACCCGGCGAGCAGCGCCGCCGCCCACCACGCCGCGGCACCTCCGAACAACACCCGCCCGACGGTCAGGGTGAGCTGTGCGGCGAGCCAGGCGCCGATCACCGAGGGCACGCGGTAGGGCCAGATCTCGTTTCTCTCCGTTCTGCCGAATACCGCGACCGCGCCTGCCTGCAGCCAATGGATTCCGACCGGCTTCTTGGCGCGCGCGTGATCTTGGAAATAGATGCCGACGAAATCACCCGTCTCGAGCATCTGCTTGCTCGCCTGCGCATAGCGCGACTCGTCGCGATCGAGCGGTGGGATGGCGGCCACACCGGGCAGGTAGAGCAGCGCGCACAGCAGGGTCAGCAACCACCGATCGCGATCGAGGACCAGGCTGGCCAGGCGCACGAGAGAGCGGTGCGCGAAAGGAACGGCAGGGCTGCTCATGCTCGATCGCTGCTACTGGCAGCCAGTGGCGCAGGAGGCAATTCCCGATTGACTGTGCGCTGACGAGCCTCGGCACGGTGGTGGACGCGGTGGCGAGCGCGCCGCGTTGCTCGGCGCACCGCGCTGTGTCAGGTCACTGGGGCATGCCCCGCGCCGCGCTCCCGCGCCCGCCCAAGGATCAGATCGTCGGCAAGCTGCGCGCCGCCGATCCCTTCGAGCTCATCCGCTGGCTGGCGCGCTCGCAGCCGGATCCGCGCAAGGCGCTGGCGGAGCTGGTGCAGAATTCGATCGATGCCGGTGCGAGGCGGATCGAGATCAGCCGCCTGCGCGAGCGCGGCGTCAGCGGGCTGCACATCGTCGACGACGGCGACGGCGTGATCCCCGAACTGTCGCGCGAGGAGGCGCTCACCTACATCGCCACCCACGTCGGGCACTCGCGCAAGCGCAACCTGACGCCACCCGAACGGCGCGAGCTCATGCTGCAGGGCAAGTACGGCATCGGCCTGCTCGGCTTCTGGGCGATCGGCCAGCAGCTCGAGATGCGCACCCAGTTGCCCGGCCAGCCGCCCTATGTGCTGCGCCTGTTCGAGGACTCGCCGCGCTACGAGATCGAACGCGCCCGCAGCCGGCTGTCGTTCGGCGAGCGCTACACCGAGATCGCCGTGCGCGCCCTCCACCGCCCTGCCTTTCTCAACTTGAGCGCCCGGCGCATCAGCGATTACCTGGCAGCGGAGCTGCGCGGCCAACTGCTGGCGCGGGAGGTGACCATCCTGGTGCGCGACCGCATCGCCCGCGGGCGCGCCCCGAAAGTGCTTGAAGTCCAGCCGATGCGCTTCTCCGGCCAGCGGCTCGCGCTGCCGGAGGCGCTGCCCGTCGAGGGCTTCACGGCGCTGCGCGTCGAGCTGTACCTGGTGCCGGCCGGCGAAGCGACGAGCGGGCGGGTGGCGATCTCCTCGGGCGGCACCACGGTGTACGACGACGTGGCCGAGTTCGAGGCTGCCGATTTTCGCCGTGCCCCGTGGACGGACGCGCGCCTCACCGGGCTCATCGAATTCCCGGATTTCGATGTCTCACCGGGTACGCGACGCGGGGTGGTCCCGAACCAGGCGGCACAGGCGTTCGCCGCCGCCTTGTGCTCGATCGAAGGCGCGGTGCTCGATGCGCTGCGCCAAGCGGATGCGCGCGCCGCGGCGGCGTTCGATGTCGACGTGCTACGCCAGCTCGAGCGCGCCTTTCGCGACGTCTCCCGCCTAGCGCCGGAGTACGACTTCTTCGCCGTGCGCGCCCAGGGCACGGGCGCTCTTGGCCCCGCGCCTGAAACGCGCGCCGACGCCGCGCGCGAACCGCCGTCCGGCGACGGCAGCCTGCCAGCAGGCACGGCCCTGACGGCGCCGGAGCGCGACGGCGCCGACTTGCTCGGCGAGCCGCCGTCGCTGCTGCCTGCTGGGCCCCTGGCGACGCTGCAGATCGTGCCGGGGGTGACACGCGTCGAACGGCTCGGCGTGCGCCGCCTGCGCGCCGATCCGCGCGACGCCGCCGGCACGCCGATCCGTCGCGCGGTCGAGATCGACTGGTGGACCGGCGATGACGACGGCGGTCGCATCGAGCCCAGCACCGGCCTCACGGCGCTCTTCCACGCCGGACCGGACACCGGCACCGCGACGGTGCGGGCGCGAGCGCGCGACGGCGACGCGATGGCGACGGCCGAGGCGACGCTCAAGATCGTCGAAGCCAGCCCGGCCGAGGAGGCGCGGCGCGCCGGTATCCCCGAGCCACTGTTCGCCGAGGACGCGAACGGCGACTGGCGTTCGCGCATGCGCGGCGAGGTGTGGGAGGTCAACAGCGCGCACCCCGACTTCCGCATTGCCGCCGAGACGCCGCGCCGCAAGCTGCGCTACCTCGCCGCGCTGCTGGCCAAGGAGGTCGTGCTGCATTCCTTTCCCCAACCCCTGCTCGGCCCGGCCCTCGAGCGGCTGGTCGAGGTGCTCACCATCGCCGAGCGCCGCCTGGAGCGCTAGTGTCCTCTCCCCGAACAGGGCCCGCTCATCATCCTTCGACAGGCTCGAGCCCCGCCGCCGCCAGCTCGGCCCGGTGACGGTGATGCCGTGGCGCGAGTTTCTCGACGCGCTGTGGGCCGGTGCGCTGCGCGGCTGACGGCCGGGACGGTCGGTTCCGGCGGCGTGTATGATGGCGCCTCGCGGTGCGCTAGAGAACGCCGAGCGTGACCTGTGTACCGGTGACCGGTAACCGGTAACCAGTAACCGGTAACCGGTCACGGAGGGTTCGCTCACGCTCGTTGCCATGAGTCAGCGCAAGCACCTCGCCATTCTCGTCGCCGGCGGCCCGGCGCCGGGCATCAACAGCGTCATCGGCGCGGCCACCATTCGCTCCGTGCTCGAGGGCGTCGACGTGCTCGGCATCGAGGACGGCTTCGAATGGATCATGCGCGGCAACATCGAGCACGTCCGGCCGCTGAGCATCGAGTCGGTAAGCCGCATCCACTCGCGCGGCGGCTCGTTCATCGGCATCTCGCGCGCCAATCCGAC
>CAYYWP010000267.1:0-5495 GCA_964475125.1 uncultured Binatia bacterium (SeqCode)
GGCGCAGGGGGAACATGCAACCGCGCTTCCCCTGCGCCGCGGAGCGGCGCGCTCCAACGGTCCCTTTGACGAGACCGGCATGCGGCCGCAAGGCATTGACTTTTTGCACGAATCTCAGCATGTTCATTTTTGAGCGCAGCGCCAGCCAGTGGGGCTGGGTGGAGTGGGGCTGGAGGACAACGGAGTGGCGCGAGACCAGATACTCGTCGTGCACGATTCGCCGGCGATCCGCGAGACGCTCGCCATCCTGCTAGGCGGAGACTACGAGGTGCACGGATGTGAAGTCGCCGAGTACGCCGCACGCGACCCGTCGGCAGCCCTACCGCGTTTGCTGATCGCGGACGCGCGGGCCGCGGCCTACCCCGTCCCAACGGGCGCAGCCGTCCTGTGGCTCGACGAGACCGACCCGGACACCGCCCCGCTCGGTCGCGGTGTCTCGCCACGCATTCTGCGCCAACGCGTCGCTGCCGCATTGACTCCCGCCGCGCCGCCGCAGCCTTCTGCTCGCAGTCGCCTGGCACCGCCATTCGTGCCGGCCCACGCCGCCCGTCTCCTTGCCGAGGCAACGCGCAGCAATCTGCCCGTGCATCTCATCGGCGAACCGGGCACCGGCAAGCGCGCCGTGGCCCGCGCCCTGCACGCTGCGTGTCGCACGGGCTCGTTGCTGACCATCGATGCCGCCGGCGCCGAGCGGATGTTGAGCACCCTGCCTGCGGACGTCGGCACGGTGTTCATCGACCGGGTGGAATCGCTGCCCGTAGCAGCGCAACAAGCACTCTCGGGCGGCCTCACCGCCGCAGGTACACTCCTCCGCGCCGACGGCCGTGCCGTGCGCATCATCACCGCTACGACGACTGATCTGGCGGAAGCCGCCGACGCAGGGCGCTTTTCGCCCGAGCTGTACTATCGGCTGACCCTGCTCAGCGTTCTCCTCCCGCCCTTGCGGACTCGCCCAGCGGACATCGCCCCCCTCGCCCGGCAGCTCGCTACCGATCTCGCCGCGCTCCTCGGCCGCCCTCCGGTCGCGTTGAGCGAGCGCGCCCTGACGCGCCTCACGC
This sequence comes from uncultured Binatia bacterium (SeqCode), assembly GCA_964475125.1. Taxonomy (GTDB): domain Bacteria; phylum Desulfobacterota; class Binatia; order HRBIN30; family CADEER01; genus CAYYWP01. The sequence continues at coordinate 1,059 of CAYYWP010000267.1, forward strand.
ACTATCTGTGGTTCGGCAATCTCGCCGAGCTCGAAGCCGTGCTGACTCGCAGCATCGCGGGCGCGAGTCACGGCACGATCGACGCCGACGACCTGCTGTTCGACAGCCGCGCCAGCGCGCGGCCGGCCCCCGACGTGCAACCGACCGAGGGCCCACCCGGTCTCGGCACTCAGCCGCTCGACTTGATCGTCAACGAGCTGGCGCATGAGTTCAAGAATCCGCTGGTCACGCTCAAGACCTTCGCCCATCACCTCTGCCAGGCGCCGGTGACTGATGGCGATGCCGAGCAGGTCGCGCGGCTGACCGGCGAGGCCGTGGCGCGCATCGACCAGACTTTGGAGAATCTCCTCGAGTTCACCCGCCTGGAGGTGCCCGCCGCGACGGCGCTCAACCTCTCCACGCTGCTCGATCCCGTGCTCGAGCAATGCCGCCACGCCCTGGCAGCGCGCGGCGTACACGTCGAGCACGACGTGCTTCCCGCCGTGTCGGTGTCTGGCGACCCACAGCAGCTCGCTTACGCGTTGGCCAATCTCCTGCGCGCCCTCGCCCGCGACCTGGCGGCCGGCTCCGGTCTGCGCGTCGCCTTTGCGCCGCCGTCGACCATCGTCATCCGCCTGCCCGAGGGCACGCACGCCCTGGGCAATCACCTCGCCACCGTCCTCGGCCGGTCCTCGGACACCAATCCGGCCCCCTCCCTCGGTATCGCTATCGCCAACGCCGTCCTCGCGCGCAACGGTGCACAACTGACCGTCGTACCCGAGGACCCCTCAACGGTCCGTGTGCGCCTCCAGCCCGCGGACGACCCAGCATTGGATATCACCTATGGAACAGCCTCGCGTCTTAGTGGTTGACGACGAACCGAGCGTGCGCGAATCGCTCCGCCTCATTCTCAAGGAGCGCGCCGGTGTCACGCTCGCGGCGTCGGGCGATGCCGCCCTGACGTGTCTGGAGCAGCAGCCGTTCGACGTCGTGCTCCTCGACATCCTCATGCCGGGCCTCGACGGACTCGAGCTGCTCGAACGCATTCGCAGTCGGCCGGCGGCGCCGCAAGTAGTCATGTTGACGGCCACCAAGACCGTCAAGACCGCCGTGCGCGCCATGAAGCTCGGCGCCTTCGACTATGTGACCAAACCGTTCGACATCGACGAGCTCATCTTGCTGGTCGAACGCGCGGCTCAGTCGGCCGCGCTGCTGCAGGAAGTCACGGCGTTGCGCCAGGAGGTCGGACACCGGTACGCCTTCGATAACATCATCGGTCGATCGGGCGGCATGCAGGCCGTGCTGGCCACGGTGAGCCGCGTCGCGCCGCTGCGCACCACCGTGCTGCTGACCGGCGAGAGCGGCACGGGGAAGGAGGTCATCGCCAAGGCCTTGCACTACAACAGCCCGCGCGCCGGCGCCCCGCTGGTGGCGATCAACTGCGCCGCGATCCCGGAGAACCTGCTGGAGAGCGAGTTGTTTGGCCACGAACGCGGCGCCTTCACCGACGCCCACGCGCGCAAGCTCGGCCACTTCGAGAGCGCCCACCGCGGCTCGATCTTTCTCGACGAAATCGGCGAAATGAACCCCGCCACCCAAGCCAAGCTGCTGCGCGTCTTGGAAACGGGGACGTTCACGCGCGTCGGGGGCGCCCAACCGGTGACGGCAGACGTGCGCGTCATCGCCGCCACCAATCGCGATCTCGACAAGGGCATGCGAGACGGCAGCTTCCGGCCCGACCTCTATTTTCGCCTCAACGTCGTCGCCATCCACCTGCCGCCCCTGCGCGAGCGCAGCGAAGATTTGCCGCTGCTCATCCGCCATTTCATTCAGCGCAAGGCACAGGAGCTCGGCGTCGCCGAGAAGCGCTTCACCCAGGAGGCGTACGATTGCCTCCTGCGCCACACCTGGCCCGGCAACGTGCGCGAGCTCGAGAACGTGGTCGAACGCGCCCTCGCACTGGCGGGAGAGCATGAGCTCACCCTGGCCGATCTCCCTCCGGCGCTCGTGCCATCGTCATCGACTCCGCCGTCTCCAGATCCGCGCCCCTCGCCGCCGCCGATCGATCACGATACGAATGGGTCTGCCACAGCTGCCAACGGCTCCCTCGCCGATGCGGTCGATCAGCTCGAGCACCGGCTCATCACCGCCGCGCTGGCCAGAGCTGACAACAATCAGACCCGCGCCGCCGAGCTGCTCGGCACCACCCGACGCATCTTGAAGTACAAGATGGACAAGCTCGGCATTCAGGATATCAATAGCAAGGAAAATCCGTAACTTAGAGGCGCGTCAATGGAAACGCTAACCACTCCACTAACTAGAGGCGGCTCGCCGGGGTAAAGATATCAGCCGCCAGGTCCTCCATCGTCTCGCGCGACGGCTTGCCTTTGTACCAGTGCACGTAGCGCTCGAGGGTGATCCGGGTGTTGGCGTGGCCGAGGAGTGCGGCCACTTCATTTGGCTGCTTGCCCTTGCTGATAAGGCTGGTCGCAAAGCTGTGTCGGCAGCCGTGGAGGCTGATCCGCGGTAGCCTGGCCGCATCCAGCGCCTCATGGAGCAGCTTGGTCAGGTAGGCGCGGTGCAGGGGCCCACCCAGGCTGTTGCCAAACACGGGTGAGTCATCGCGCTTATGCTCCGGTCGCCGGCTCATCTTCCATTCCTTCAAGCGGCGGATGAGCTCGCCGGGTAGGTCGAGCTGACGGTCGGAGTACTCTGACTTCGTGGGGCCGAAGACCGGCGTCGATGATCCGTAGGGGGCGTGCTTCCGCCCGTTCTCCCGCGCCCCAGGCTCGAAATCGAGGGACTCCTCGATATGCAGTCTTCCGGCCTCGAGATCGACGTTGCCCCACCGAAGTGCTTGCAGCTCACCAGGGCGGCACCCCGTCGCGAACGCCGTGGCCAGGTAGGTCTGCCCGAGACCGACGCGCGCATGCCTGATAGCCTGCGCGATCTGCTCGGCCGTCAGCACCTTCGACGGTTCGATGGCCTGTCCGCGCACCCCCTTGCGGCGCTGCTTGCGAAGCCCCTCCACACGGTCGGCGGGATTGCGGACCAGATAGTCTTGGTGCACCGCGTGGCGGAAGACCCCACGCAGCGTCTGTAGCAACTGGTTGACCGTTGTGCGCCCGAGCTTGCCCCGTACCCGTCCGGCGTCGCGGTTCCACGTCTGCACCTTCCAGATGTTGATGTGCTCGGCGCGAATCTCATCGATGCGCCGATCCCCGAATGCCGGGATCAGGTGGAGGTCGAGTTGACGGCGCCACCCCCGCACGGTGCTCCGCCGGCGATCCTGCCGATCGAGCAACCACGCCTCGGCCACCTCGGCGAAGGTCGGAAGTGTCGCCTGGTCTACGTACGACTTGTTACGGACCGCCAGCACCAACTCCGCGTGCTTTCCCTCCGCCGCATCCCGGGTCCGGTAGAACTGTTGGTGGCGCTTCCCGTGCTGGTCGTAGAAATCGACCACCCAGCGTTCCCTGCCTGCTGCGTTGATTTGCCTGCGAATCGTTGCCATCACCCACCCCCCTTCCGCCGCGTCGCCGGCCCCCCGGGCGGCTCGCACCGCCAGCCCTTCTCGGTGAGGGTCTGGGCGAGCAGCTCCTGATTCTCGAGCACAACGCCGATCACCTCGCGCACCACGGCTTTCGCAAGCTCCTTCATTGCCTCCGATGCCTCCGATTGGGAGACGTAGCGCTCGTGTGTGGGGTGCGCCGCCATCACGCCACCTTCCCTTCCACCACGTGGCTGATGTCCGCGCCGCGCGCGAGCGCGACCAGGGCGCTGACCATCGTCCCGCACCCGTAGTTACTCGCAAGGGCAATCATCTCCGCGCCCCAGCCCTTTTGAAGCATCACGCAGAACGACTCCTCGGCGGTCGTGAGGTAAAACCGCTCGACGGGTTCCGGCAAGATGAAGCGCCCCGGCTCCTCGCACGCCAACAGGCGCAACAGCTCGCGTTGCGCGGCAACCCGCACGGCAAGCGGATTCAGTGGCGGCCTGGGCGTGTCGGTCGGGATCGGCGGCAACGCGAGCGCCGATCGGGGGGCGGGCTTCTGCTTCGTTCCTCTCTGCTGTCTCATCGTTCAAGCCTCCTTCGTTGTACGAAGCCTCATTGCTTCGCGCGGGATGCTTGTGGTATACATACGACATGCGTTGCTCGTCAAGTGCTTCTGTGGTACGTAGCGCCCCGGTTGTGGGGGTGAGGATGGCGAGGAAGAAACCGGTCGGGAGTGATACGCAGACCGCCTTGCGGTTACCTTCGGACTTCCTGCGGCGCGCCGATGCACTGCAAGCCGCGATGTCGCGGGATGACCCAGCGGCGTTTGGTTTTGGGCGTGCCTCGCGTAGCGGCGTTCTCAAGATCGCTCTCGACTTAGGATTGAAACAGCTCGAGGAGCGCTACCGGGGGATGTCCCGTTCGCTGCTAAAACTCCGAAGGTGACGGCTCCTCGGTCGCGA
>CAYYWP010000268.1:0-747 GCA_964475125.1 uncultured Binatia bacterium (SeqCode)
GCTGCGGCGCTGGGCGCGGTCGCCGCCGACCTCGACCCGCTGCCGGGGCTGCGCCGGCGCATCGCCGAAGCGATCGACGACGGGGTGCCGCGCAAGCCGGGCCCGGGTCAGCTCATCAAACCCGGCTGGCACGGCGAAATCGATGCGCTGCGCGAGCTGGCGCTGCACGGCAAGCGCTTCTTCGGCGAGTACGAGGCGCGCCAGCGCCAGCGCACCGGCTTCGCCTCGCTCAAGGTGCGCTACAACCAGGTCTTCGGCTACTACCTCGAGGTCACCAAGCCCAACCTGCACCTGGTGCCGCCCGACTATCGGCGCAAGCAGACGATCGCCGGCGGCGAGCGCTTCGTCACCCCCGAGCTGGCGGAACACGAGGCGAAGGTGCTGGGCGCCGAGGAGCGGTTGGCCGGGCTCGAAGCGCAGCTGTTCGGCGAGCTGGTGGCGGCCGCGGCGGCGGCGCACGCGGCGCTGGCGCGCACCGCGGCGGCGCTGGCGCGCCTCGATGTCTTCGCCGCCCTGGCGCTGGTCGCCGAGCGGCGCCACTACTGCCGCCCGAGCCTCACCCGCGATCGCCGCATCGCCATCGAGGAGGGCCGCCACCCGGTGGTCGAGGCGGTGGGCGGGCGCGACGGCTTCGTCGCCAACGACTGCGGGCTCGATCCGGACGACCAGCAGATCCTCGTCCTCACCGGTCCGAACATGGCCGGCAAGTCGACCTATCTCCGCCAGGTCGCGCTCATCGTCCTGCTG
>CAYYWP010000268.1:757-5444 GCA_964475125.1 uncultured Binatia bacterium (SeqCode)
AGATGGGCAGCTTCGTGCCGGCGGCGCGGGCCGAGATCGGCATCGTCGACCGCCTCTTCACCCGCGTCGGCGCCTCCGACAACCTCGCCGGCGGCGAGTCGACCTTCATGGTCGAGATGAAGGAGACCGCCAGCATCCTCACCCAGCTGACGCCGCGCAGCCTGGCGGTGCTCGACGAGATCGGCCGCGGCACCAGCACCTTCGACGGCATCTCGATCGCCTGGGCGGTGGCCGAGCACCTGCACGACCACCCGGCGCGTCCCCTGGTGCTGTTCGCCACCCATTACCACGAGCTCACCGACCTGGCGCGCAGCCAGGCGCGCGTGCACAACTACTCCGTGGCGGTGCGCGAGTGGCGCGGCGACGTCGTCTTCTTGCGCCGCATCGTGGCGGGACCCGCCAGTCAGAGCTACGGCATTCAGGTCGCCAAGCTGGCGGGGGTGCCGGGGGCGATCATCGAGCGGGCGCGCCGCATCCTGCAGAACCTCGAGCGCAACGAGCTGACCGAAGCCGGCCAGCCGCGCCTGGCCCAGGGCGACGGCGCTCCCGCCGCTCAGCTCGCCTTGTTCGCCCCGGCCGACGACCACCTGCGCCGGGAGCTCCTGGCCATCGATGTCGACCGGCTGAGCCCGCTGGAAGCGCTGAATCGGTTGAGCGCGCTGATGACCCGGCTCAAGACAGGTTGTTAGGTTGTTAGTTGTTAGGTTGTTAGGGTTCGTCTGACCTAACAACCTAACAACTAGCAACCTAACAACCTCGTGACCTCAGCCCATTCCCCCTTGCGCCTGTTTCCCGAGACCATCAGGATGGCCGGCGCATGAACCTTCCGCTCACCGAGGCCGTGGCGCCGGGGCTGGATGAACATGCGACGCTGCAGCTCGACGGCGCCTGGGGCAGGCAGAGCAAGGAGTTCCTGGCGCGCGCCCGCCAGCGGCTGTTCGACCAGTACCTGGCCGGCGCCTCGGGCGCGGCGATCGTCAGTGCCTGGACGGCGGCGGTCGACCACGTCGTGCGCGGGCTGTACGAGGCCGCGCGCGCCAGCTATGCCGAGCGCTACACGGTGCTCGATCAGCGGCTCGTCCTGCTCGCGCAGGGCGGCTATGGGCGCAGTGAGCTCAACCCGGGCTCCGACGTCGACCTGTTGTTCATCTACGGGCAGCGGTCCGACGCCTTCGTCGAGACCGTCGCCGAGAAGGTGCTGTACGCGCTCTGGGACACCGGCCTCAGCGTCGGCCACGCGCTGCGCAGCCGGCGCGAATGCCTCAAGCTCGCCGGCAGCGACCTGACCGTCAGGACGGCGCTGCTCGACGCCCGCTGGCTGGCCGGCGACCAGGGTCTCTACGGCGAGTTCGCCGCCGCGGCGGCGAAGGAGCTGCTCAAGCGCAACGCCGGCCGCTTTTTCCGCGCCAAGGCGACCGAGAGCGCCGAGCGCCATCGCAAGTACGGCGATTCGGTGTTCGTGGTCGAGCCGCACGTCAAGGAAGGGGAGGGCGGGCTGCGCGACCTGCACACGGCGCTGTGGTTGGCGAAGGTGAAGTATGTCGTGCGCGAACTCGCCGAGCTGGTGGCCAAGGGCGTGCTCACCGAAGCCGAGTACGCCGAGATCCGCGCCGCGCAGGATTTCCTCTGGCGCGTGCGCAACGGCCTGCATTTCCGCTCCGGCGGGCACCAGGACCAGTTGACCTTCGAGTACCAGGAGCGGGTGGCCGAGGATCTCGGCTACCGCGACGAGCCGACGGCGCGCGGGGTCGAGCAGTTCATGCGCGCCTACTACTGGCAGGCGCGCGTCATCCACCGCTTCGCCGACAACCTCTTCTCGCGCTGTCTCGAGCGCTCGGCGCCCTACCGGTTGATCGGTCGCCTCGGCGGCCGCCAGATTCGCCCCGGCGTGCGCATCGCCGGCAACGAGCTCGTCGTCGGCGACCCGGCGACGGTGCGCGCCGCGCCGTCGCTGCTGCTGCGCCTGTTTGCCGACGCCCAGCGCCACGGCGTGCCGCTGAGCGCGGCGACGCGCCGGCTGGTGCGGGCCCACGCCCATCTGGTCGACGACGCGGTGCGCCGCGAGCCGGGGACCATTCGCGCCTTCCTCGACATCCTCGCCTGGCCGCACGGCGTCGGCGCGGCGCTGCACGAGATGCACGAGCTCGACGTGCTCGACGCGTTCCTGCCCGAGTTCGCCCACCTGCGCTGTCTGGCGCAGTACGACCGCTACCACATCTACACCGCCGACGAGCACACGCTGCGCGCCGTGGCGCGCCTGGAACTGCTGCTGCTCGGCGAGTTCAAGCACAGCGCCCCGCTGTTCACCCAGGTCATGCGCGACATCGACCGCCGCGAGGTGCTGTACCTCGCCATGCTGTTTCACGACATCGGCAAGGGCCTGGGCGGCGATCACTCGAACGCCGGCGCGGCGATGGCGCGCGCCGCCGGCGAACGCCTCGGGCTCAACGCCGACGACCGCGCCCAGTTCGAAGTGTTGGTGCGCCAACACCTGCTCATGCACCATCTCGCCACGCGCCGCGACATCCACGACCCCAAGCTGGTGCGGGAGTTCGCGCGCAGCGTCGGCACCGTGGCGACCGTGCAGAAGCTCTTTGTGCTGACCTTCGCCGACCTCGGCGCCACCAACCCGCAGCTGTGGAATAGCTGGCAGGACATGCTGCTCGGCGAGCTCTACACGCTGACCGTCGATCACTTGGAAAGCGGCGGCAGCGTCGAGCAGGCCCAGGTCGAACGCGCCAGCCGCATTCGCGAGCGCGTGCGCGGCGCCATCGGGCGGCTCGGCGGCGCGGCGCTGGAGCGCTTTCTCGCCGATCTTCCGGACCGCTACTTCCTCGGCACGCCGGAGGAGGACATCGCGCGCCATTTCGAGTTGGTGCGGCGCGCCGAAGAGGATCCGCTCGTCACCCGGGTGGTGCACTTCCCGGAGCGCGAGTTCAGCGAGTTCACGGTCGTCACCCGCGACGCCCCCGGCCTGTTCGCCAAGCTGACCGGGGTGCTGCGCGCCTTCGGCCTGAACATCGCCGCGGCGCGCATCGCCACCGGGGGCAGCGGCATGGTGGTCGACGTCTTCCGCGTCACCCACCTCACCGACGCCGATCCGGGGCGCGACGAGGAGCGCTGGGAGCGCGTGCAGACGGCGGTCGGCAAGGCGCTGACCGGCGAGCTCGACGTCGAGCAGATGGTGGCCGCTGCCGGCCGTCCGTCGGTGCTGGGCGAAAAGGTCGTGCCGCGGCTGCCGACCCGGGTCGAGATCGACAACGGCGTCTCCGCCGAGTACACGGTGATCGACGTCTACACGGCCGACCGCGTCGGCGTGCTGTTCGCCATCACCAACACCCTCTACCACCTCGGCCTGTCCATCCACCTGGCGAAGATCACCACCAGCGTCGACCGCGTGCTCGACGTCTTCTACGTCACCGACGACCTAGGCAGAAAAATCGACGACCCCGCGACCCTGGCGCGCCTCCGGGAGACGCTGCTGCGCGAGATAGAGCCGGTGGCGTGGTGACGTGTTGACGTGCTGACGTGCTGACGTGTGGACGTGTTGAGGGAGCGCCGGGGGCCATGTTGAGCTGGGAGCTGGGCCGGGCGACCTGCGTTCTGGCGCGGCCAGGCTTCGCTTACGGGCTTTGCCCACGCTCCTGTGACCGACAGAGCCATCCACAGATAGCCCCCCCGCACGTCAACACGTCAGCACGTCAGCACGTCCACACGTCACTACGTCCACACGTCAGCACGTCACTACGTCCGCACGTCAGCACGTCCACACGTCAGCACGTCCAGGAGTGACAGTGGACGCGGCGGTCGATCAGTACCTGACCTGGCTGGCGGCCGAGCGGCGCGTCTCGCCGCATACGTTGGCCGCCTACGGGCGCGATTGCGCGGCGCTGGCGCGGTTTCTCGAGGCCCAGGGGGTGCGCGAGCCGGGCGACGTGTTGCCGGGGCACGTGGTCGGATTTCTCGAGGCCGAGCAGCAGCGCGGCTTGGCGCCGCGCAGCCGCGCTCGCTGCCTGGCGGCGCTGCGCGGCCTGTTCGCGTATCTGGTGCGCGAGGGGGTGTGTCGCGACGATCCCAGTCGCGAGCTGCGCCGGCCGCGCCTGGGGCGCCCGTTGCCCAAGAGCCTCGGCCGCGCCAGCGTGGCCCAACTGCTCGAGGCCAAGGCCGACGACGCGCTGGTGCAGCGCGACGTCGCCATGATCGAGCTCATCTACGCCGCCGGCCTGCGCGTCTCGGAGGCCGTCGGGCTGACCGTCAGCCAGGTGAAGCTCGAGGCCGGCTACTTGACGGTCGTCGGCAAGGGGCGCAAGGAGCGCGCCGTGCCGATCGGGCGCCTGGCGCGCGCCCGCCTGATCGCCTACCTGCGCGACGTGCGCCCGCAGCTGCTCGGCCGGCGCTTGAGCCCGTATCTGTTCGTCAGCCGAGCCGGGCGCCGGTTGACGCGCCAGGCGTTCTGGCGCCGCCTGCGCCGCCGCGCCCTGGTCGCCGAGGTGCGCGAACGGGTGAGCCCGCACGTCCTGCGCCATGCCTTCGCCACCCATCTCGTCGAGGGCGGCGCCGACCTGCGCGCCGTGCAACTGATGCTCGGCCATGCCGACATCGGCACCACCGAGATCTACACCCACGTGGCGCGCGAGCGCCTGCGCGAGGTGCACAAGCGCTTCCATCCGCGCGGCTGAGTCGATGC
>CAYYWP010000269.1:0-5416 GCA_964475125.1 uncultured Binatia bacterium (SeqCode)
CCTGCGGCGCCTGACCGGTCAGACGCGCGACCAGATCAGCCTGCAGGCCGGCGCAGAGGATGAGCGCGGCGCCGCGCACGACGCCGGCGGTGGTGTCGGCGATCCATGCGCTCCCTTCGCGCCGCAGAGCGAGCACGCGCGCTGCGGTGCGGATCTCGCCGCCGCGCGCGCGCACGATCGCCGCGTAGCGCTCGGCGACGGCGACGTAGTCGATGATCCCCGTCGAGGCGACGGCGAGGGCGCGCAAGCCGGCCGCGTACGGCTCGATCTCGCGCAGGCGCTCCGGCCCGATCAGCTCCAGGCCCGGCGTGCCGTTGTCCAGGCCGCGCTGGTACAGCACGGCGAGGCGCGGCAGCTCCTCGGGACGCGTCGCGACCACCACCTTGCCGCAGATCTGATGCGGGATCCCGTGCTCCTGCGCGAAGGCGACCATCTCGCGCGCGCCGGCGACGGTCAGGCGCGCCTTCAGCGATCCGGGCCGGTAGTAGATGCCCGAGTGGATGACGCCGCTGTTGTGCCCGGTCTGATGCCGGGCCAGCGCCGGCTCCTTCTCGAGCACGACGGCATGCAGGGGTGGACTGCCCTCGACCAGCGCCTTGGCAGTCGCCAGGCCGACGATGCCGCCGCCGATGATGAGGATCGTTCGCTCCGGCGACGGAGGAACATGACTCATGGTGTGCGCGCCCCCGTCATCCGCAATTCCTTGCAACCACGAAGGCCACGAAGCATTCGAATCTCAAGGGGTCTCGCGGCGCTGCGAGGAAGGAAGAGAAGCTCCCAGTCGTGGGAATGAAGACGATCGAAGCACCGCCGCCCGGAGCCGTGATCTTCGCCGCCTTCGTGGACTTCGTGGTGAAAGGTTTTTCTCGGAGGGTTAACTCTCGCCTTGTGCCTGTTGCCTTTCTTCTTTCTCCGCTTCCGCCAGCACGTGCCGCGAACGCCAGAACACTTCGTCGAACCCTTGAGCGTCGCTGTCGTAGTAGCCGCGCAACCCGCCTTGTGGATCGACCAGCATCAGCTTGCCGGTGTGGGCGATGTCGAACCCGCCACCACCGGTGTCCACCGCTTCGCCGTGTGCCACCTGGAATCCCTTCATGGCGAGGGTGCGAATGGCCTCCGGCGTCCCGGTCAGCAGGCGCCAGCGCGCCGGATCGACCCCGTAGCTCTGCTGCGCGGCGCGCAGCTGCTCCGGGGTGTCGTACGCCGGATCGGCGCTGATGCTGATGAGGCGGATCTCGTCGAGCCCGGCTTCGCGATAGCGCGCCTGCAGCCTGGCGACCCCCTGCATGAGGGGTGGGCAGATGGACGGGCAGCGGGTGAAGAAGAAGTTGGCGACGTAGACGTGCCCGCGCAGCTCGTCGCTGCCGAACGGTTGGCCGTCGGCGTCGACGAGCTCGAAGGCCGGCACCTGGTGGAGCACCGGCGGGGGCGGCGGTTCGCGGCGCAGCAAAGGCCGGATCGCCGTCATCAGCACGCAGCCGATGATGAGGCCCCAAAAGTACGGGCTGCGCAGGACCTTGTTCATCGCGGCGCGAGCAACTTCTCGAGCACCGCCGCGTAGCGATACTGGCGCAGGTTCTGCCGCGCGTTCAACAAGATCAGCAGGATGATGACCGCGTGCGGCAGCACGGCGAAGCCGGGGTCGCGCAGCCCTTCGTAGCCGTACAAAGCGGCGAGCCCGGCGGCGATCGCAATGCTGGCGAACGATAGGCGGCGAAACAGCCCCTTGCGGCGTATCGCCCGCAGCGCGAAGGCGTGCTCGGACTCGCTCATCGACTGCGCCGCGGTATCGCTCATCGACACGGTTCGTTCTCGCAGACTCGGCCGGCGAATGCCAGGTCTGTCGACCTGCAATGCTTCGAGTCCGAAGTTGGCTGCACATTCGGCATCTATCGGCACCACGAAGGACACGAAGAGCACGAAGAGCAAGGGTTTCCGGGCGGGCGAGGAGGGCAGAGCGACTTCTCGGTTTGTAAACCTGAGAGCGGTCTTTGGACACCGCTCTACGCGAGGACCTTCGTGGTCTTCGTGCCCTTCGTGGTGAGGGATTTTTCTTCGAATCGGGGCTGAGGAGGATGCTGAACAACCCGCGCTCACCCTTCGACGAGCTCAGGGTGAGCGGAAAAGTGAAATGAAATCGGGGTGGGGTTCCGTTCATGCTGAGCCTGTCGCAGCAAGGGGGAAGGATTCGTCAGCCCCCTGCTACCGGGGTTCACAGGGGCACGGGAAATCACCTTGACCTTTCGCCGTACGCTGCGCTAAGGACGCCAGAAATTTTGCTTGCGGGTACGTTACTCAGGGGGGTTCGGTCCGAGCAGGAAGCATAGGGGCTGTGGTGGGGGTGCCGCCGAACCGGCGGCGTGTTGCGCGCTTTTGCAGACGCAGGAGTCAGGGGCGGACTGGTGGCGCAGATTTTTCCCGAGCGAGCCAATCGATTGCCGTTAGTCCTCGGCGTGGGACTGCCGGCCGGGTTGGTCGCCGCCGTCGCCTTCGTCTGGTACTACTTCTCTCCCTGGTACACCCAGGTCGGCTACGAGCCGATCCAGCCGGTAGCGTACAGCCACCGGCTGCACGCCGGCGACATGGAGATCAACTGTCGCTACTGCCACGCCCGGGTCGAGGTCTCGCCGGTGGCGGGCGTGCCGCCGACGCAGGTGTGCATGAACTGCCACAAGCTGGTGGGCCGCGACAGCCCGGCGCTGCAACCCATCCGCGACAGCGCCGCCAGTGGCTTCCCCATGCGCTGGGTGCGCGTGCACGAGGTTCCCGACTACGCCTACTTCAACCACGCCGCCCACGTGCATGCCGGCGTCGGTTGCGTGTCCTGTCACGGCCGCGTCGACAAGATGGAAGTGGTGCGCCTCGAAACCCCCCTCAGCATGGGCTGGTGCCTCGACTGCCACCGCGATCCGGGCCCACACCTGCGACCGGTCGACGAGGTGACGAACATGCGCTGGATGCCGCCCCCGGATCATGCCGAATGGGCGCGCGCGACGATCGCCGAGCGACACATCCATCCGCCCGTGGACTGTTCGGGGTGCCATCGATGAGCGCGGCAGAGCAGCCACGGTACTGGAAGAGCCTGGACGAGCTGCGCGGCAGCGCCGCCAGCGAGGAGTGGCGCAGCCGCGAGTTTCCCGCCGGCGCCGCCGAGGCGCCGGATGGCATCAGCCGCCGCACCATGCTGCAGCTGGTCGGCGCTTCACTCTCCCTGGCCGGGCTCGCCGGCTGCCGCCGCCCGGTGGAACACATCGTTCCCTACGTCAACGCGCCCGAGCTGATCGTTCCGGGGGTGCCGTTGCGCTACGCGACGACGATGCCCTTCGCGGGCAGCGCGCTCGGGCTGGTGGTCGAGAGCCATGAAGGACGGCCGACGAAGATCGAGGGCAACGAGCTGCATCCGGCTTCGCATGGCGCGGCGAGCGCCTGGGCGCAGGCCGCCCTGTATGGACTCTACGACCCGGACCGCGCCCGCAGCCTGATCCGCAGCGGCGCGGACACCACCGCGCCGAGCTGGAAGGACTTTCTCGAGTACTGGAAGACCATCGCCGCCGAGCTCGGCACCGATCAAGGCGCCGGCCTCGCCGTCGTGCTCGAACCATCCACCTCCCCGACCCAAGCGCGGCTGCTCCAGAAGCTGAAACGGCGCTTCCCGGCGGCGCGGGTCGTCTCGTACGCCCCGCTCGGCGACGAGCAGCGGGCGGCCGGCATCGCCGCCGCGTTGGGCACGGCCTACGCGCCGGTGTACCACGTCGAGAAAGCCCGGGTGATTCTCGCCCTCGACGCCGATTTCCTGCTCGAGGACCGCGACGCCGTGCGCCATGCGCGCGGCTTCAGCGATGGCCGTCGCATGGCGGCCAGCGGCGACGCCATGAACCGCCTCTACGCCGTCGAGAGTACGCTGACGATCACCGGCATCGCGGCGGACCACCGCCTGGCGCTGCAGAGCGGTCGCATCGCCGCCTTCACCGCGGCGCTCGCCGGCGCACTCGGCCTCGCTCCGGCAGTCGCCGCCGCTCCGGACATCGATCGCCGCTGGCTCGAGGCGTTGGCGCGCGACCTGCAGGCCAACAAGGGGCAGAGCCTGATCATCGCCGGCGCGCACCAGCCGGCTGCCGTCCACGCCGCCGTGACCTGCCTCAACGCCGCGCTCGGCAACGCCGGCAGCACCGTCACGTACGCCGACACCACCAACGCCACCCGCTCGCAGCTCGACGCGCTCGCCCAATTGGCGGTCGACATGCGGGCCGGGGCGCTGAAGGCGGTGGTGATCATGGGTGGCAACCCGGTGTACGACGCCCCGGCCGATCTCGACCTGGCCGGCGCGCTCGCCAAGGTCGCGCACCGCATTCGCCTCGGCGGCTACGCCGACGAGACCTCGCAGGCCTGCGAGTGGCACCTGCCCGAGGCGCACTTCCTCGAGGCCTGGGGCGATGTGCGCTCGGTCGGCGGCCCGCTCTCCGTCGTGCAGCCGCTCATCGCCCCGCTGTTCGGCGGCAAGAGCGTCATCGAGGTCCTCGCCCTGCTCGAATCCGGCGAGGAGAAATCCGGCTACGAGCTGGTGCGCGAGACGTGGAAGGATTTCGTCGCCACCGACTTCGACGGCACCTGGAGTCGGACTCTGCACGACGGCATCCTACTGGCCAGCGAGCTGGCCTCGGTCTCACCGACGGTCGACATGACGCCGCTGACAGCGCTGGCCGGCCACCCACTCGCCGCCGCGCCGCCAGCGACTGCCGAACGGCTCGAGGTGGTCTTCCGCCCATCGGCGGCGACCTACGATGGGCGCTTCGCAAACAACGCCTGGTTGCAGGAGCTGCCCGAGCCGGTGAGCAAGCTGACCTGGGACAACGCCGCCCTCATGTCCGAGGCGACCGCCAAGGCGCTGGGCGTGGCGCCCGGCGATCTGGTGCGCGTGACCCTGCGCGAGCGCTCGATCGAGGCGCCGGTAATGCCGCTGCCCGGTGTCGCCGACTACTCGGTGACCCTGCCGCTCGGCTACGGCCGGACCGCGGCGGGTCGCATCGGCACCGGCGTCGGCTTCGACGCCTACCGGCTGCGCACGGCCGGCGCGCCGGGCATCGATGTCGGCCTGGCGATCGAACCCACCGGTCGGACCCATCAACTCGCGACCACGGCCGAGCACTGGAGCATGGAGGGCCGCGTCATCGCGCAGGAGGCGGGGCTCGCCGAATACCGCCGCCACCCCGCCGTGGCGCGCGAGCACGAAGAACACCTGCCACCGCAGCAGTCGCCGTGGCCGCCGCATGACTTCTCCAGCCGCCCGCAGTGGGGCATGACCATCGACCTGAACGCCTGCATCGGCTGCAACGCCTGCATCACCGCCTGCCAGAGCGAGAACAACATCCCGGTGGTGGGCAAGGAACAGATCATGATGGGCCGCGAGATGCAGTGG
>CAYYWP010000270.1:0-5378 GCA_964475125.1 uncultured Binatia bacterium (SeqCode)
CGCGGATGGCCTGCAGGCACACCTGTTGCGTCTGCTGCTCGACCGCGAGGTCGATCCACGGCGGCGTGCCGCGCACCAGACCGTGCAGGGCGGCGAGATATTCACTGCCGCCGAGCTCCTCGCGCGTACGGCCGAGCAACGCGATCACGTCGCCCTCGCCCTTCCACCATTGCGTCGTGTGGTGCGCGACGTCGCTCAGCAGCCCGACCATGGCCACGGTCGGCGTCGGTGGAATCGGGCGGCCATCGGTCTCGTTGTAGAAGCTGACGTTGCCGCTCACCACCGGTACGCCGAGCGCGGCACAGGCATCGCTCAAGCCGCGCACAGCTTCGCGGAACTGCCACATGATCTCCGGCTTCTCGGGGTTGCCGAAGTTGAGACAATCGGTGAGGCCGATCGGCTCGGCGCCGCTGCAGACGACGTTGCGCGCGCTCTCCGCCACCGCCGTCATGGCGCCGACGTAGGGATCGAGCCCGCAGTAGCGGCTGTTGCAGTCGACGCTCAGCGCCACTGCCTTGGTCGTCCCCTTGATGCGCAGCACGGCCGCGTCGGAGCCGGGGCCGACGACGGTGTTGCTGCCGACCAGCGAATCGTACTGCTGGTAGACCCAGCGCTTCGAGGCGATGTTCGGCGAGGCCAGCAAGCGCAGCAACGCCTGGCCGTAGTCGGCCGGCGGCGAAACCTGGCGCAGGTCGAGATGCTGCAGCTCCTCCAGATTCGCGGGCGCCGCCCAGGGGCGCTCGTACACTGGGGCGCCGTGCGCCAGCGGCTCGACGGGGAGGTCCACGACCCGCTGGCCGGCGGCCCACACGCCGAGCCGCCCGTCGTCGGTGACGCGGCCGATCACCACCGCATCGAGATCCCACTTGCCGAAGACATCCATCACCTCGCGCTCGGCGCCGGCGCGGGCCACGATCAACATGCGCTCTTGGGACTCGGAGAGCAGCAGCTCGTAGGGGGACAGGTCGCGGTCGCGGGTCGGCACGCGGTCGAGGTCGATGGCGATGCCGAGACCACCGCGCGCGGCCATTTCGACCGAGGAGCTGGTGAGACCCGCGGCGCCCATGTCTTGGATGGCGACGATGACATCGCGCTCCATCAGCTCCAGACAGGCCTCGATGAGCAGTTTCTCGGTGAACGGGTCGCCCACTTGCACGGTCGGGCGCTTCTGCTCGCTGGTCTCGTCGAACTCGGCCGAGGCGAGCAGGCTGGCGCCGTGAATCCCATCGCGGCCCGTCTTCGAGCCGACGTAGATCACCGGGTTGCCGACACCGGCGGCGCTGGCGCGAAACAGGCGATCGGCGCGCACCAGGCCGATGGTGAACGCGTTGACCAGGATGTTCTCGTTGTAGCCGGGGTCGAAGTAGATCTCGCCGCCGACGGTGGGCACGCCGACACAGTTGCCGTACCCGCCGATGCCGCTCACCACCCCGCCGACCAGGTACCGCGTGCGCGGGTGCTCGAGCGCGCCGAAGCGCAGCGAGTTCAAGTTGGCGAGCGGTCGGGCTCCCATCGTGAAGACATCGCGCAGGATGCCGCCGACGCCCGTCGCCGCCCCCTGGTACGGTTCGATGTACGAGGGGTGATTGTGGCTCTCGATCTTGAACACGACGGCCAGTCCGTCGCCGATCGCCACGGCGCCGGCGTTCTCTCCCGGCCCCTGCACGACGCGTGGCCCGCGGGTGGGCAGGCCGCGCAGCACGGCGCGCGAGCTCTTGTAGCTGCAGTGCTCGGACCACATCACCGAGCAAACGCCGAGCTCGACGAGATTGGGCGGGCGGCCGATGGCCGCGCACAGGCGCCGAAACTCGTCCGCGGTCAGGCCGTGTTCGAGGGCCTGTGCCTCGCCGACGGGCGGCCAGTTGGCAGTCATAGCCCCGGCGGCACCGACGCGGCGCGGGACGGCAGCCCTTCGGACAGCGTCGCGCGCACGGAACGAAAGAATCCGGTCCCGTCGACGCCACCGCAGAGCGCCTCGCAGGCGTGCTCCGGGTGCGGCATGAGGCCGAAGACGTTGCGGCCGGGGTTGACGATGCCGGCAATGTTGCGCAGCGATCCGTTGGGATTCGCCGCCTCGGTGGCGCGGCCGCTGGCGTCGACGTAGCGCAGGACCACCTGATGGGCGTCCTCGAGGGCTTGCAGCGTCTGCAGGTCGGCCACGTAGCACCCTTCGCCGTGCTTGATCGGCAGCGCCAGAACGTCCGCCTGCGTGTAGGCGCGGGTGAACGGGGTGTCCGCTTCTTCGACGCGGCAGCGCACGGTGGCGCAGAGGAAGTGCAAGCTGCGGTTGCGGATCAGCGCCCCGGGCAGCAGGCCGGCTTCGCACAGCACCTGGAAGCCGTTGCAGATGCCCATCACCAGCCCACCGTCGCGGGCGAAGCGGATGACGCTCTCCATCACCGGCGCGAAGCGGGCCAGCGCCCCCGCACGCAGGTAGTCGCCGTACGAGAAGCCGCCGGGGAGGACGACACAATCGACGCCGGACAGGCCGCGGTCCTTGTGCCACAACGGCACCGCCGCCTCACCGAGTACGCGCTCGAGGGCGTACAGCGCATCGCGGTCGTCGAGCGAGCCAGGAAACGTCACCACGCCCCAACGCATGTCGTCCGCCTACTCACTCACCGATTTCGAATCGATAGTCCTCGATGACGTTGTTGGCGAGCAGCTGGCGGCACATATCCTCCACGCGCACTGGCGCACGCCCCGCGTCGCCGTCGACGCTGAGCTCGATGTACTTGCCGAGTCGGACATCGCGGGCTTCTTCGAATCCCAGCGAATGCAGCGCGCGCTCGATCGCCTTGCCGGCCGGATCGAGCACGCCGGGCTTGAGCGTCACGTAGACTTTCGCGCGCACCAACCGATCTCCTCTTCAGCTGACAGCGGTGACTGCGGCGACACCCCCACCGCGTCGTCTCCATAGCACCTTGTCCGCACCGCGTCGCCTGGTCTGCCGAAGTCTTCAGCGGCCGGTGTGACCGAAGCCGCCGGAGCCGCGCTCGGTTTCACCGAGCGCCGACACCTCGACGCACGTGGCACGCGCCACCGGCGCGATGACCAGCTGGGCAATGCGATCGCCGCGTTGGATCTCGACCGTCGCGCGTCCCAGGTTGATGAGCAAGACGTGGATCTCGCCGCGGTAGTCGGCATCGACGGTTCCCGGGCTGTTGACGAGGGTGACACCGTGCCGCCGGGCCAGACCGCTGCGCGGCCGCACCTGGCCCTCGAAGCCGGGGGGAATCTCGACCGCGATGCCGGTCGGCACGGTCGCCTGCTCGCCCGCGGCCAGGCGCAGGGGGCTGTCCAGATCGGCCAGCAAGTCCATCCCGGCCGCTGCCGCGGTCTGATAGGCCGGGAGGGGCAAGGGGTGAGCGGAGGGTCGAACCCGCTGCACGCGCAGGTGGACGACGGTTGGCTCACCCGGGCGCATCACGCCGCGAGCAGCGAGCGGTCGATGCGCCGGCCCTTGAGGTCGCCGAGCAGGGCAACGGCGCGGTCGCCCGGCTGTGCCAAGCGCGTGACCAGGGCGACGATCTCATCGTTGGTGGTCGCATCGATGCGCGCCGCCAGCTCGGCCAGCGGGCAATCGCGCCCCAGGTAGATTTCGTTCTTCGCCACCCGGCTCATGCGGCTGTCGCTGGTCTCGAGCCCGAGGAGCATGTTGCCCTTGAGTTGCGTCTTGGCGCGCGCCAGCTCGTCCGCTCGAAGGCCGTCCCGCACCAGCGCCGCCAGCTCGGCGGCGATGACCGACAGGACCTCTTCCACCCACTCGGCGGCCGTGCCGACATAGATGCCGAGATAGCCGGCGTCGCGGTAGGAGGAGAGAAACGAATACACCGAGTAGGCGTGGCCGCGGCGCTCGCGGATTTCCTGGAACAGGCGCGAGCTCATCCCGCCACCGAGCGCGGTGTTGAGCAGGTAGGCGGCATAGCGCTCCTCGGCGCTTTGCGACAGGCTTGGCAGACCAACGCAGAGGTGCACTTGCTCGAGCGCCTTCTCGGCCGCGAACACGCCGCCGCAGGGCGTCGGCGGGGGGCCGTCAGCGAGGGGGACCGAGCCGCCCAGGTGACCGAAATCGCGCCGCGCCCAGTCTTCCACCGCGGCGTGGTCGATAGCCCCCGCGGCGGCGATGATCAGCCGGTCGGGGCGATAGCGGGCGGCGAGAAAATCGACGAAGTCGGCCCGCGTCAGCGCGCTCACCGAGGCACTGGTGCCGTGGACGGGGAGGCCCAGCGGGTGGTCGGGCCAGTAGTGCTGGTTGAAAAAATCGTGGATGTAGTCGTCCGGAGTGTCTTCGCTCTGCGAGATCTCCTGCAACACGACCCCTCGTTCGCGATCGATCTCCTCGCCATCGAGTTGCGAGTGTAGGAACAGGTCCGCCAGCAGATCGACGGCGATGCCGGTGTGCTCGGCCAGTACGCGGGCGTAGTAGCAGGTGTATTCCTTGCCGGTGAAGGCGTTGAGGACGCCGCCGACGGCATCGATCTCCTCCGCGATCTGCGCCGCCGAACGCCGCGCCGTGCCCTTGAACAGCAGATGCTCGAGGAAATGGGAGATGCCGCCCAATTGCGGCGGCTCGAAGCGCGAGCCGCTCTCCACCCACAGGCCGAGCGTCACCGAGGCAACGCCCGGCATGTGCTCCGACACCACGCGGAGCCCGTTGGGCAGCTCGGAGCGGCGCACCATCGGGTCAGGGGTGAGGGCGACCACCGGCCGGCTGGTCATGCGGTTCGGATTCCTGCATGGCCTCCTTGCGGCTGAGGCGGATCTTGCCGGACTTGTCGATCTCGAGCACCTTCACCGTGATCTCGTCGCCTTCCTTCAGCACGTCCGAAACCCGGTGCACGCGCCCCGGGCCGATTTGCGAAATATGCAAGAGGCCGTCGGTGCCGGGCAGGATCTCTACGAAGGCGCCGAAATCGACGATGCGACGCACCGTACCCTTGTAAACCTTGCCCACCTGCGCCTCCATCGTGATGCCCTCGATGATCTCGATGGCCCGGCGCATGCCGGCTTCCTCGCTCGAGGCGATGAACACCGTGCCGTCGTCCTCGATGTCGATCTTGCAGCCGGTCTCCTCGACGATGCCGCGAATCACCTTGCCGCCTGGGCCGATGATGTCGCGAATCTTGTCCTGGCGAACCTTGATAGAAACGATGCGCGGGGCGTGAGCGGAGATGGTGCCGCGCGCCGTCGACATCGTCCGGGCCATGACCTCGAGGATGTGCAACCGGCCCTCGCGCGCCTGATTGAGCGCCTGCCGCATGATCGCCTTGGTCACGCCATGGATCTTGATGTCCATCTGCAGGGCGGTGATGCCGGTCGACGTGCCGGCGACCTTGAAGTCCATGTCGCCGAGGTGATCCTCGTCGCCGAGGATG